>JAOZMX010000013.1 GCA_029934065.1 Bacteroidales bacterium | reverse complement strand
TGTCGGGATCAGATGTCCGATGTAAGATGTATGATATTGATTGACGATTGCCGATTGCAGATTTTGGGAATGGGGATTTTTTGGGAATGACAGAGACGCACGGCCATGCGTCTCTGCAACATGCATTAATTCCAGTTCTTTGGCAATATTCGTATTGGGTGTTGTGCGCCCTTCAATCCCATTTCAATTTGCTGCCTGTTTTTGTTCCTGTTTCTTTTTTCTGATCAGTTTTTTGATGGCTCTGATGTTGTTCTTCACGGTTTTATCTCTTTTTTCCGGAGGTATTCTTTCGAGTGTTTTCAATGTTTTCCAATATTTTCCGGTCTTGTAATAGGTTGTTGAGAGATTGATCAACGATTCATTGTAATCGGGCAAAATTTCAAGCGCCTTCAAAAACATTTGCTCCGCAGCTTTGTAATTGCCTATTTCATAATAGACTTTTCCGAGATTGTTCATCACGTTGATTTTCGTGGGATGGGCCTTCAATGCTTCCAGATAGGCATCCCTCGATTTTTCCAGCCGCTTTAGTTTCGAATAGGCCTGTGCTTCATACGATTTTACGGGGACGGCTTCCGAGTCGAGTGTGCGGAAGGTGGTCGGGATGGCTTTGGCATATTTCAGCATCAAGTTCCATCTTTGGCTCCCCATGGCATTGCGCGTTTTTCGTACCTGCGATTCGAAAGCCACCATCGAATAGCCGTAAATTGTTACCATCGCCAGCATGATCATCGTCGGATATAAGATTCCTTTCCGGTTTTTCACAGGTTTTTTTGTCTCCCTGCCGGCATGATTCAGCGAAAGAATGATCCCCGAGATCAATGCCAGATAGGCTTGCTGATTGATCCGTTCCAGGGGGAACGTAAAAAATGATACCGTTAGATAGCAGATCAGTCCCGAAAGGAGAAACAAACCGAATATCCTGTGCGCTTTCTTTTGATGCGAAAGCAATATTTTGAAAACATAAACCAGTAAGAAACCGAACATGGCCAAATAAAGCAGTATGCCGATGATGCCTTTTTCGGCAAACACCCACAAATAATCGTTGTGCGGGCGCAACCAGTTGAGTTGGTTTTTTTCGAAAGTGAGATTGTATTTGTTATAGTACTCCGCCGAATGCAGTTTCCAGTTTCCTGCGCCCACGCCGGTGAGCGGGTGGTCGGCGATCATCATTGTGGTAAAATGCCAAATCTTCAGCCTGAAAACATTGTTGCCGGAGTGCGGACTAGCGATGGAGCGCAATCTGCCCGTAAAGGAATAGGGATTCTTTTTCCCCATTTCGTTGATGACGATCAGTCCCGTGATCAGAACAATTACAGTTGTCCCGGCAATGAAGTTCCTTGTTTTTGTGGTTACGGAAAACTTTTTCGGATAGCGTGCAATGAGGAAAACCGTCACCACCGTTGAGATGATGAGCCCCAGCCACACCGACCGGGTTTGCAGCAAAAGGATCATCCCCGTCAAAAGGATGAACGCCGTAATGCATGCCCATTTCCATCCTTTTTTGTACCGGTAAATTCCGTATCCCAAAAAGGGCAGCATCAACATCAATGAAATGGCATACTGGTTTTTGTGTGCCATCATTCCTTTCACTTCGTAAATCACCTCCCGGCCGTCGGGCAGGAGCGGAGAGGTTGCCATTATCACCTTGTCAATGTATTGGGCCATACCGACGGCAAAGGAGATAAACGCTGCTACAACCACAAATTTCGGTAGTACGGAATCAAAATCTTCGGTGTTGGAAAACACGATTGCAATTGTTGCCGTAAGCGTTAGAACGGCAAATGTTTTGAAAACATCCGGAAAGCCCTCTTTGTAGTTCACGGCAAAAACAAGCGAAACCGCCGTGATGATAAAATAACCCAGATATACCCAAAAGAATTTATCACGCAAAATACTGTAATCGTAAGGAGGACTTTTTTGCGACAAAACTCCCGGGACAAACAGCAGCAGAAACAATCCCAGCAGGAACAGCCGGGGCATCATCGCATAATCAAGTGCATTGGAAAGATAGAATACGGGCAGTATTAAAATGATGAAACTGTTGAGGATCAGAAAAAGAACCGGTTTGTTTTTGCGTTGTTGGATTTTCTTCTTTTCCCTTTTGCTGATTTGATGTGCTGTTTTTGCCATTATCCCATGTGTTAATGTGATTCGATTTCAGAGTTCAAAAATAGGTAAAAACGATTTAAAACAAATTGTTCATGGTATGCGGATACCAGATTCTTATTATCTTGCAGCGCTTTTCAATGATTTGAAATATGAAAACTCCCGAATTGAGCATCATTATGCCGGTTTACAACGCTGCAAAATATCTTGCCGAGGCCGTTGAAAGCCTGCTTGTTCAGTCGTTTTCCGATTTCGAACTGATCATCATTGACGATGCTTCAACCGACGGGAGTAGTGAAATAGCGGAAATGTATGACGATGGCCGAATCAAACTCTTTCACAACGAAAAAAACAGCGGCATTGTCTTTAGCCGCAACCGGGGATTGTCGGAAGCAACCGGGGATTTTATCGCTCCGTTTGATGCCGACGACGTTGCTTTACCCGGAAAATTTGCCAAACAGATTCGTTTTCTAAAACGAAATCCCGGCTACGGAATGGTAGGGTCGTGGGTGAAATTTATCAATGGCAACGGAGAAACGATGAAAGGAAAATGGAAACTTCCGGCAAAACCCGAAAAGATTCCGGCCATCATGCTTTTCAGGAATTATTTTGTGCAGTCAACGGTTGTAATTCGCCGCGAAGCGCTTCCCCCGGAAGGATACCGCAAAGGATACGATGTTGTGGAAGATTACAAAATGTGGATAGAGATCGCTGCAAAGCACAAAGTGTGGAACCTTCCCGAATACCTTGTCAACTACAGGGTGCACGACCAGAGTGCCACCAACAGCGACAGCAGGAGGCTGACGGAGCAGGACCGGTTGATCTACCGGGATCTTTTTAATGCTTTGGATATCGAACTGACCCCGCAAAATTTCGATACCCACATGATCATCAAACAAAACGACCCGATCCTGCAAACAGAAATCTTGAAACGCATTGAAGAACATCTGAAAATGCTGTTGTTGCAAAACCGGAAAACAAAAATTTATGATGAAAGGATGCTGAAAAAGGTGATCTTCAACAGGTGGATGAAATGTTGTTTTCGTGCACGTTCACTCGGCCCGTCTGCCATTGGCATGTGTCTCTCTTCGTCATTAACAAAAAAACATTGCTGTGCCGGATGAAACCCGATGACAAAAATATAGTTGATGTTTCCATCATCGTTCCCAATTACAATAACGGGAGATTTTTGGATGAATTCATCCGCAGTGTGATGGAGTCTTCGGTTTTGCCGCGGGAGCTGATCATTGTTGACGATGGCTCCACCGATGATTCGGCAAAGGTTTTACAAGGTTACGGGCATCCGGAATATTTGAAACTTATTGTTTTTGAAAAAAACCGCGGGCTTACGGCTGCACTTAACGCTGCACTCGAAGCTGCAACGGGAAAATACATCATGCGCGCCGATCCGGATGATGTTATGATGCCCGGCAGGATCAAACGGCAGTGGAATTTCATGGAAAGCCACCCCGACATTGATGTGTTGGGATGCAATGTGCAGTATTTTGACGGTGAGACGGGAAAAGACATTAACATTTCCAACTTTCCGCCCGCCCACAGGGAGATCGAAAAAGCTTTTCGTCGCGGCGAGCATGGCGTTCAGCATCCGACGGTCTTTGTTAAGGGCGAGGTGTACAGAAAGTACCGCTACCAGCGTATTTTTCCGGGAGAGGATTATGAGCTCTTTGCCCGTATGATCAGGGACGGCCACCGGTTTGCAAATCTCCCCGAACCGCTTTACCGCATGAGGATACACTCCGGAAGTGCCACAGGCAATCTCAAACGGGAGCACATTCGCAATACCTTCCGCTTCAGGGATGAAATATTTGGTACGTCAACGGGAAAATTTACCGTTTTGCGTTATTACGTTTACATTTTGAATTATAGAAAATACCAGTCGGGGAAGGGCGGAGTGCTCAAATATTTACACCTGTTTTTTGCCGTCCTGGCCTATCCCGCTAAATTGCTAAAAAGGATAAAACGATGAATTACAGATCAGGACATTTCATCAAAAGAATACAAAATCTCGATCCCAACAAGTTGTTTCTCTTTTTGTTGACGGTTTTTTTTATTGATTCGGCAGTGAATTTTTTTATCCATCTACCCGTATTTGTACCCGTTTCATTAATCGTTTTGCCGCTGTTATGGGTGGCGCTTTGGAAGTCGCACCGGAAAAATATTTTCCTTTTGGCGTTTGTTTCATTTTTTATCCTTGTCACAGTCATCAATAATTTTGTTTTTACTTTTGATAAAAAGAATTTGTCCGACCTTGCCTTTATCCTTTTCTTTCCCGTTTCCTATTATTTTTACAAGCTCAAACCCGAAAAGTTGCATGCCCGGACGATTCACATTTTTTTCGGTGTCATACTGCTGATGCTGGTGTTTACTTTTACAGGTGTTAATTCCAAAAGTTTTTACAGAGCATCGGAAACCTGGAGGATTGAACTGAAGCAATTGCTCTCCGAAAAGAATGGAGAGCAATCCGAAGAGATGGTGATCAAAAGAAAGAACAAACCGCTTGATGTTCTGGAATCACAGCGAAGCTACCATTACGGGTTGTTCAGGGTACCCCATCTGGCGTCCTATTTTCTTTTTTTCGTTGCATTGTTTTATGCGGATTCGTTCGGACGGAAAAAAAACCGGCTTTTTCTGATTGCTGCGATCCTTTCGGTTTTGCTGTTGATTTATACGGGTACGAGGACAATTCTGGTCGCGGCAGTCATCGCAATGCTTTTATTTCTGATCCGCCGCAAAACACTGGTTTATTTTTTTATTGCCGGTGCATTACTGGCCGTTAGCATTTATTTCAGGTACCAAATACTTGAACTCACCAAAAATACTTTCCTGGAACAGTTTGCCACCCTCCAAATCACTGCTGTTGATAATTTCGACCGCTTTTCAAGGGTTACCATCTGGCGCTCGTGGTGGCATGAGTTTCGGCAGTTTACATGGTACGAGATGCTGATTGGCAAAACGTTTTACGCCTCCAAGGTGACCAATCTGGTAAACATTCATTACAAAGAGTGGTTCCACAACGATTTCCTTTCGATAGCATACAGTTACGGAATACCGGCATTATTGTTATACTGTGCTTTCCTTTACCGTATTTTTAGGGAAAACGCCAGGTACATCCGCAGGAATATTTATCTTTTCCTGTTCTTTTTCACCATGGTCTTCGCTGCGCTGTTCAACGGTTTTTATTATTACTTTCCGGTGTTTTTGATATTCATTTTCATTCATCTCCTGCGGGCTGAAAAAAAGAAAAAACGATTATGATAAAGATAGGAATACTTGGTTCGAGGGGTGTCCCCAATCAATACGGCGGTTTCGAGCAATTTGCCGAACACTTGTCAAAGGGGTTGGCAGATTTGGGTGCCGGGGTCTGGGTTTATTGTTCGGACGATCATCCTTACGGTGGTGAAACATGGAAAGGGGTAAACCTCATTCATTGCCACGACCCCGAAAATACCGTCGGGGCACTGGGGCAGTTTATTTACGATTTCAATTGCATCCGCGACAGCAGAAAAAGAGATTTCGACATCATTCTTCAGTTGGGATATACCAGCAATTCGGTATGGTACCGGCTGCTTCCCGCAAAACCGGTCATCATAACAAACATGGATGGCATGGAATGGAAACGCAGCAAATACAGCCGTCCGGTACGCAGGTTTCTGAAATACGCCGAAAAGTTGGCCGTGAAAAGCAGCCACAGGCTTGTGGCCGATTCGGTGGCCATTAAAAAATACCTTGATGACAAGTATGCCGTTGACGCTGTGTTTATCCCCTACGGTGCCGATATTCCCGGAAATCCGAGAACAGCTCTTTTGCGGAAATTTAATGTTGAACCTTTCGGCTATTACCTGCTCATTGCCCGTTTGCAGCCCGACAATCATATCGAAGAGATCATCAAAGGTGTTGTTCAGTCCACATCCGGGCTGCCTTTGCTGGTTGTGGGAAAGATACGGAACAAATTCGGGAAATATCTCCTTAAAAAATACAAATCGGAGCAGGTGACCTTTGCCGGTGCTGTTTTTGACAAGTCGCTTTTGGATGCTCTGCGGTATTATGCCAGGCTTTATTTTCACGGTCATTCTGCCGGAGGGACCAATCCGTCGCTTCTTGAAGCAATGGCCGCCCAGGCGGTAATTTGTGCCCACGATAATCCTTTCAACCGTGCCGTACTCAACAGCGACGCCGTCTATTTCAAAGCTGCTTCCGACGTTAGCCGCATCATTAATTCGAACTTTGGTAAGCCCGGTGCAAAAAAGTTGATTGCCAGTAATCTGAAAAAAATCAAAAACCAATATTCATGGCCGGGGATAATTAACGATTATTGGGAGCTCTTCAATCGTGAATTAAAAAGAAGATCGCCTTCCGGCCGGGCGGAGGAAAAATCCGGTTAAACCTTTATCTTTGCAAAAACTTAAGCTAAAAAACACTTTGTCGGTTCGATACTCAAAATATATTCCAACCCTGTCCATCATTGGGGATTTCCTGATCCTTAACATCCTTTTTGTCGTCCGGTTTTGTTACACCAGTCAGCAGCAGGATTGCACGGGCAATACACACCTGTTGTTTTATGCCTACATCAATTTCATTTGGCTGATCCTGACATTTGTTTTCGGAGCCAATAAAATTGATCGTAATACGCGCAGAAAGAATTTGTTTTTTACTTATGTAAAAATCATCGTTTTCTTTTTCTTTCTGTTTCTGTTGTTTTTTCAGGCGGTTACATTCAATTATTTTCCCCGTGAAGAGCTGAAGTATCTTTTCCCGCTCTTTTTTGTGTTGTTGATGGTATGGAAATTCCTGTTGTATTATGCCTTTTATTTGTACCGGAAACTGGGCTTTAACTTCAGGAATGTGCTCATCGTTGGCTATTCGCCCAAAAGCCGGGAACTTCAGCAGTATTTTATCAGCAACAACTGGAACGGATACAAGTTTGTGGGATTTATTGACGACCATTACAGCAAACGCAAGCGAATTTTGGGTGACTGGGACAAGCTTGCATCGGTCATGGAAAAATATGATGTTGACGAGGTGTACATCACCTGGGATCGGATACCCGTTGAACAGCGATCGAAACTGATCAGGGTCATCAACAACTCTCCCGTGAAAACAAGGATCATTCCCGATTATGGCGAGTTTCAGTTTATGAATGCCGAGCTGGTCAATTATGATTTGGTTCCGGTCATTCAGTTTCAGTCGGGGCCGCTTGGTTATTGGTACAACCGGTTGATCAAACGCTTGTTCGACGTTGTTTTTTCCCTCGTAATGATCGTCGGGTTTTTATCGTGGATATCATTCATCCTGTTTCTGCTCTCCTTGTTTGGCTCGCGGGAAGGGGTGTTTTTTCTGCAAAAACGAACCGGCATTGACGGCAAGGTATTTACGTGTTTCAAATTTCGCACCATGCGCAAAAATCCGGATGCCGACAAAGTGCAGGCTACCCGCAACGACCGTCGGGTAACGCCTGTGGGCCGGTTTCTGCGCAGAACCAGCCTCGACGAACTCCCGCAGTTTATCAATGTGTTGATCGGCAACATGTCGGTGGTGGGGCCGCGGCCTCACATGCTGAAGCATACCAAACAATACAGGCAGGTGGTGAAGAAATTTATGTTGCGCCATACGGTTAAACCCGGGATTACAGGGCTTGCACAGGTGCGCGGTTATCGCGGTGAAATCCGCAGGATATCCGAAATCAAAAACCGGGTGCTCTTGGATGTGCAATATGTTGAAACATGGTCGTTTGCACTGGATATGAAGATCATACTTTTAACGATGATCAATTTTTTTAAAGGACAAAAAAAGGCTTATTGATAAAATGAAATCAACCGAAAAGATATTACTTGGCCACGGGAGTGGCGGAACGCTTTCCCACGAACTGATCAGCAACGTTTTTGTTAAATATTTTGCCAATGACGTTTTGAACCGGCAAACCGATTCGGCCATACTGACCATGGAGGGAGGGCATCTGGCCTTTACCACCGATTCGTATGTGGTGGATCCCATCTTTTTTCAGGGCGGGAACATCGGAAAGCTGGCTGTATGCGGGACGGTGAACGACCTTGCCGTTTCGGGAGCAATCCCGAAATATTTAAGCTGCGGTTTCATCATCGAAGAAGGATTTGCTTTGTCCGATCTGGAAATCATTGTAAAAACCATGGCCGACGAAGCCCGCAATGCCGGAGTGATGATCGTTACCGGCGATACCAAGATCGTTAACAAAGGAAAATGTGATAAAATATTCATCAATACGGCTGGGGTGGGGGTGCTGGATGTTTCGAGAAAGAACATCAGCTACGGAACCGGTATTCGCCCCGGTGACAAGATCATTGTCAACGGAACCATCGGCGATCATGGCATTGCCATTCTTGCCGCACGTGAATCGTTGAGCTTTCAGGCCGAAATTCAATCGGATTGCGCAGCACTGAATCAGTTGATCGAGGCATGTTTCAGCGTTTCCCCGAATATCAGATTTATGCGTGATGCCACCCGGGGAGGTATTGCCACCGTGTTGTGCGAGCTGGCTGAAAACAGGAACGTGGGAATAACCATTGACGAAAACAAACTTCCCGTAAAGGATATGGTGAAAGGTACTTGTGAGGTTTTCGGGTTCGACCCGTTGTATCTTGCCAATGAAGGCAAGGTGGTGATGGTTGTCGGCGCCGGTGATGCCGCGTTGGTACTCAACGAAATGAAAAAGCATCCTTTGGGAAAGGATGCTGTGATAATTGGAGAAATTACAAATGCTTATCCTGCTAAAGTGCTGATGCACACCGAAGTGGGCGGGCGGAGGATTGTGGATATGCTCGCCGGCGAAATGTTGCCGCGGATATGCTGATGTTAACCGCTGGTACCCAACTCGTGGTAGAACTTGTTGATGGCACCGGCAAGGTCTTCAAAAACAACATAGTGATTCTCGCATCCTTTGCGCGAACAAACATTTACTTTGCCCCCTGCCTTGATGTTCATTCCTACCATCGGTGCGCCGCATATCTTACACTCGATGTCCCGCAGCAACGATTTGTTGCAGTGCGGACAAAAGAATTCAACCAATTCGCCGTTCTCAATTTCCAGATTACTGTTGTGGTCATAACAGCCGTAAACACTGCATAACCAGAGTATCCCACGATCTTTTTTGGTCACAATATTGATGCGGATACTTGGCCTTTCATGGATGAGGTGCTCTTCGTCCATCAGGGTATGGTCGCAGTGTGGACATTTTACAGATAATGTTACTAACTTGTTCATAATTCTCCTGATTGTTTAATGAATAAATAATTTTCAGCTTCCGGATAAAATATTCACTTTATTTTTGCTGCCAAAGATATGAATTATTCAAATAGATTGTTAAAATATTAACAACATTTATTTTTTATTATGCACGAATTTTCAATTGCGGTAAGTATGGTTGACATTGCTCTGGAATATGCCGCAAAGTCCAATGCCGAAATAGTCAACGAAATAGAGCTTGAGATCGGTGAGCTTTCCGGTGTGGTGATGGATGCCATGACCATGGCCATGAGCGCTGCCACCAAAGGTACCCTGCTCGAAAATGCCCGTGTCAAAATTGTTGAAGTTCCCGGAAAAGCAAGATGCAGGGCCTGTGGCCATACGTTCCGTATCCGTAATATTTTTGACCCATGTCCGCAATGTGGCGGTTTCAACCCGGAAATCATCAGCGGAAAAGAATTACGGGTTAAATCACTCAATATTGAATAAAAGAAACCGTTATCTTTGTTCATGAATTAACAACAACTATTATTAATTAATCAAAAGGATAAAATTATGTGTGGAACATGCGGATGCGGGCAGCCCGACCAGCCCGTGCTCATTCTGAAACCGGGAGAAGAAGAACACATGCACAATTATTTTCATTCCCATACACACCATCATGGGGATGAAGCTCATACACACAGCCACAGCCATTCGTACGTACATGCCCATCATACGGATGACAAGGCGCACGTTCACGATCATGAGCATCAGCACGACGCCTCCGATCATGAACATCAGCACATGCACGGACATGTGCATGAAGGAGAAGGTATGGAAATGCACGAGCATCATCATGCCCATGAACATCAGCACGGACGGCAGGTGATGGTGGAAGAAGATGCCTTGCACGAGAATAATTTGCTGGCCGAACGAAACCGCGGCTTTTTTGAAGCCAAAAAACTTTTGGCGTTGAATCTGGTAAGCTCACCGGGTTCGGGGAAAACAAGCCTTCTGGAAAAGACCATCATCGCACTGAAAGAGAAAGTCAATATTTATGTCATCGAAGGCGACCAGCAAACTATGAACGATGCCGGACGTATTGATCAGGCGGGTGCTCCAGTGGTACAGATCAACACTGGGAACGGTTGCCACCTCGATGCGGCGATGATCAACAAAGCATTGAAAAGGCTCGATATCAGCGATGACGGCATCCTGATGATCGAAAATGTCGGAAATCTGGTGTGTCCCTCGCTTTTCGATCTTGGCGAAGCGTTGCGTGTGGTCATCATCAGCGTGACCGAAGGCGACGACAAACCGCTGAAATATCCCACCATGTTTGAGACTTCCCATATTTGTGTGATCAACAAAACCGACCTGTTGCCCTACGTGGATTTTGACGTGGAAAAGACCAGGGAATATGCTTTGCGCGTCAATCCGGAACTGAAATTCTTCGAGGTTTCGGTAAAAAGCGGCGAGGGTATGGAAGATTGGTTCAACTTTTTATTGACGGAATGGAAAAAAGCCTGATCCGGCGTATAAATTTCAGTACCTGACAGGAAGGATTCCTTTGTTCTTTTATTGTTCAATAAACCGCAACTCACCTTTCGTTTCGATGCATTCGGTGATCTTTTTCTTGAATTTCCAGCAAGTCATCTGCCTTGTGTCGAGTTTGCGCGACAGATCATAGGTTGAAATGGCAGGGTTGCGGCAAACCGTGTAAGCAATCTCAAAGGCATCGGTCAGCGGAATCTTACAGCGGTGAAAGATTGTATGTGCCGTGGCAGATTCGTCATGCTTGCAGCGTGTGCAGCGCCGCGAAAACGGTGTCTTGCCTTTACAATAGTTCGTATGGCCGCATTTGCGACATTTGTAACCATCCTTCCATTTTTCGTTGGCCAGAAACTGCAGACATTTTTCGTCGGTCGAAAATTCCAACTCAAATTCCAGCGGCTTTAAATGATTCAGCAATGATTCCATACAATTTCTTACAAAAATAGTTCTTCAAACTGACACAATGACCGTAAATTACCTATAAATGTGTCTGTTGCATAATTTTTGCAAAAATAGTTAAAAAGTGATACTAAAACGCTTTAAAATTAAATTTAATCATATCTTTGCACCCGCAAAAATAAGAATAATGAAAATTCAAAAAATAATCAAATTTATGAAAAAGCTGACATCCATGCTTGCATTTTTTGTTTTGATCGCAATAACGGCAAGTGCCTGCAACAATGGCGGGGACAACGGCAGCAGTGTCAATCCCGATAAGGGCAAAGCAACCGTTGCCTCGGAACATAAAAGTGCTTCCACGGCTCCGGCCCAAAATCCTTCGGGAGACGGTGCCGACGGTAAACCCATCATGCTGGACACGGAGACTTTTAAAGAGAAAATCTGGAATTACGAAGCAAATCCCGAGAAATGGGTTTATGAAGGTGACAAACCGGCCATCATCGACTTTTATGCCGACTGGTGCAAACCCTGTAAAATGGTTTCGCCTATTCTTGAAGAACTGGCCATGAAATACAAAGGGGAAATCGTTTTATACAAGATCAATACACAATATCAGCGTGAGCTTGCCGCAGTATTTCAGATACAAAGCATTCCCACTTTCCTTTATATCCCGGTTGACGGAAAACCGCAAATGGACCGCGGGTACAAGGATAAGTCCACTTTCGAGCGCATCATTAAAGAATTTTTACTGAAAGAAAATAAATAGCATCATTTTAATAAATTTGAGTATAAACCAATAAAAACGATAAAAGAAAAATGGAACATTTAACAAAAGAGACATTTCTGCAGAAAGTTTTCAATTACGAAAAGAACAAACAATGGCAGTTCGAAGGCGAACTTCCCTGTTTAATTGATTTTTACGCCGACTGGTGTCAGCCGTGCAAGATTGTAGCTCCCATCCTTGAAGAGCTTGCCGAGGAGTACAAAGGCAAAATCAATATTTACAAAATCGACACGGAAGACCAACAGGAGCTTGCCGCAGCATTCGGCATTCGTAGCATTCCTTCATTGCTGTTCTGTCCCAAGGACGAACAGCCGCAAATGGCCATGGGAGCGCTGCCGAAAGACACGCTGAAGCAGGTCATTGAAGACGTCTTGCTGAAAAATAAAAAAGAAGAAGTTGTAACCAACAACTAATTTTTTTGAGACAAAAGATCATTGGAAAAGGTGCGGTGCATTAAGTGCTGCACCTTTTTTTATTCAACATGAGATTTCCTTGTCATTCAAAAGATCGGAACAGGTTGAGAAGAGATAATCACTTTTGTTGACTTAAAAAAACTTAACAGCCTGTTCGTATTTTGAATAACATTATACATTTGCAGAAAAATTTTAATTCAAAATCCAAAAACTAATGAGCGTTTTAGTTAATAAAAATTCAAAGATTGTCGTTCAGGGATTTACCGGAAACGAAGGGACATTCCATGCAGGACAAATGATTGCTTACGGTACGAACGTGGTTGGCGGTGTTACACCGGGCAAAGGCGGACAAATGCATTTGAATCTTCCGGTTTTCAATACCGTTGAAGATGCCGTAAAAAAAGCGGGTGCCGATGTGTCGGTAATTTTTGTGCCGCCGGCTTTTGCAGCCGATGCCATTATGGAAGCTGCCGATGCGGGCATTAAAGTTATCGTTTGCATCACCGAAGGAATTCCCACCAAAGACATGGTGAAAGTGAAAGAATACCTTTCGGGAAAAGAAGCAAGACTGATAGGCCCTAACTGCCCGGGTGTGATCACGCCGGGAGAAGCCAAAGTAGGCATCATGCCGGGATTCATCCATGAACCCGGAAAAGTGGGCATTGTTTCCCGATCAGGAACCCTCACCTATGAGGCTGTTGATCAGTTGACCAAGGAAGGCCTCGGCCAGACAACGGCCATTGGAATCGGTGGAGACCCGATCATCGGCACTACGACCAAGGAAGCCATCGAATTGTTTATGAATGATCCGGATACCAAAGGGATCGTAATGATCGGCGAGATCGGCGGAACCATGGAAGCGGACGCCGCTTATTACATCAAAGAGCAAGGCACAAAACCCGTTGTGGGATTCATTGCCGGAGCTACCGCCCCCAAAGGCCGGACCATGGGACATGCAGGTGCCATCATCGGCGGAAAAGAAGATACTGCCGAAGCCAAGAAGAAGATCATGCGCGAGTGTGGTATCCACGTGGTAGACTCGCCCGCAGACATCGGACGGAAAATGGCCGAATTGCTCAATTAACAGCAATTTACCATTCAGCATATTGATAAAAACGACCGGTCATTTAATCAATGCCGGTCGTTTTTCTTGTTTCCGAACACGGTATGAACGATGTCGTAGAAAAATTCCGGACAGGGGAGCGCTCATCATTCCATTTTTATTTGTTGATGCCGGGTACTAAATAAAGAGAATATTTTACTTTTGCACCTATTTAAAAAACAGATAAAAAATTTCATCATGCAGATTCCTTCGAAATACGATCCGTCGAAAACTGAAGACAAATGGTATCAATGCTGGATGGACAAAGGTTTTTTCAGATCGGTACCCGACGACAGAGAACCATACACCATTGTGATACCGCCGCCCAATGTAACCGGTGTGCTTCACATGGGGCATATCCTTAATAATACTTTGCAGGATGTATTGGTTCGTCGTGCACGGATGCAGGGAAAAAATGCCCTTTGGCTGCCCGGTACCGACCACGCTTCCATTGCTACCGAAGCCAAAGTTGTGGCAAAGCTCCGGAAGGAAGGCATTGATAAAAAGGATCTCACCAGGGAGGAATTCCTGAAGCATGCCTGGGAATGGAAGGAAAAGCACGGCGGGATCATTCTGGAACAGCTCAAAAAACTCGGGGCCTCCTGCGACTGGGAACGAACCAAGTTTACCATGGACGAGGATATGTATGAATCGGTTATTGATGTTTTTATTGATCTTTACAATAAAGGATTGATATATCGTGGTGTCAGGATGGTAAACTGGGACCCCAAAGCATTGACGGCGCTCTCCGACGAAGAGGTGATCTACCGGGAGGAGGATTCCAGACTTTATTATGTCCGTTATCAGGTTGAAGGAGCTGACGGCGAATGGGTAACCATCGCCACTACCCGTCCCGAAACCATTCTGGGCGACACGGCCGTATGTGTCAATCCCAACGATGAACGATTCCGGCACCTTGTCGGAAAGCGGGTTTTAGTGCCTTTGGTCAATCGCTCGGTTCCCATTATTGAAGACGATTATGTGGACATGGAGTTCGGTACCGGTTGTTTGAAGATCACGCCTGCCCACGATATCAACGACTACGAGATCGGCATTCGTCACAAACTGGAAACCATTGATATTTTTAATGATGACGGAACATTGAACGAATCGGCACAGTTGTATGTCGGTCAGGATCGTGATGTGGTGAGGGAGAAGATCGTGAAGGACCTTGATGCCGCGGGCAATCTGGTGAAGATCGAAGATTACAAAAACAAGGTCGGCTATTCGGAAAGAACAAATGTGGCCATCGAGCCCAAGCTTTCCCTGCAATGGTTCCTGAAAATGCCGGAGCTGGCCAAACCGGCTTTGGAAGCGGTGATGAACGACACCGTTAAATTTCATCCGAAAAAATTTAAAAACACTTACAGGCATTGGATGGAGAATGTGCGCGACTGGTGCATCTCGCGTCAATTATGGTGGGGGCAGCGCATTCCGGTCTATTACCTTCCCAACAAAGAGATGGTGGTGGCCAAATCACGTGAAGAGGCTTACCGGAAAGCAAAGGAAACCTATCCCGAACTTGCCGGGCTTAAGATGGATGACCTGCATCAGGACGAAGATGTCCTGGATACCTGGTTTTCGTCGTGGCTGTGGCCCATTTCCGTTTTTGACGGCATTCGCCATCCCGACAATCCCGAAATCAATTATTATTACCCGACCGATGATCTGGTGACTGCACCCGAGATTCTGTTTTTCTGGGTGGCTCGGATGATCATGGCCGGGCTGGAATACCGGAAGGATATTCCGTTTAAGAATGTTTACCTTACGGGGATCGTTCGTGATAAACAGGGAAGAAAGATGTCGAAATCACTGGGCAACTCTCCCGATCCCATCAAACTGATGAAACATTACGGTGCCGACGGTACACGGACGGGCATGCTGCTTACTTCTCCGGCGGGTAATGATCTGCCGTTTGATGAATCCCTTTGCGAACAGGGAAGGAATTTCAGCAACAAAATATGGAATGCGTTGAGGCTTGTGAAAGGATGGGAGATTGATAAAAACCTCGCCCAACCCGAAACCAGCCGGATTGCCGTTGAGTGGTTCGAGGCACGTTTGAACGCTACATTACATTTGATTGACGATCATTATTCGAAATACCGGATATCGGATGCACTGATGGCGACATATAAACTGATATGGGATGATTTCTGTTCATGGTACCTCGAAATGATCAAGCCTGCTTATCAACAGCCCATCGACGCCGAAACTTATGAGCAAACCATTGCGCTGTTTGAGGAGCTGATGAAAATCCTGCATCCTTTCATGCCTTTCATTACCGAGGAAATATGGCATTTGCTCCGCGAAAGGGATGAACATGACTGCATTATTGTTGCTCCATGGCCTGCATCTTCCGGAAAAGAAGATGGTAAAATACTGGAACAGTTTGATTTTGCAAAAGAGGTGATCATTGCCGTTAGAAGCATTCGTGCCGACAAAAATATCCCCAACAAGGAAAAACTCGATTTTTTCATCAAAAAAAATCTCAACGAAAAACCCGACATTACTTTTGACGGATTGGTGGAAAAACTTTGCAACCTTTCGGGAATCAAATATGTGACCGAAAAAGTTGACAATGCCATGTCATTTGTTGTGAAATCCACCGAATTTTATATTCCGCTGGATCAGGCAGTGGATGTGGAGACCGAGATCAAAAAACTCAAGGAGGAGCTGGACTATACGCAAGGTTTTTTAAATTCGGTAGCGAAAAAACTTTCCAATGAGCGCTTTGTCAACAATGCACCGGCGGCGGTGGTGGACAAAGAGCGGAAAAAACAATCGGATGCCGAAAAGAAGATCAAAGTGCTTGAGGAACAACTTGCCGCTTTGAAGAAATAATACGCAGCATTTCTTCAATCAATTTTCTAAAAGGTAAAAACAACATTATTGTGTGAAAACGTACTGGATGAGGTTGGCGCCCATTTTCAAAGCTTGTGTACGTTTGGCGTTGGAGTCGTGATGTACCGACTGGTCTTCCCAGCCGTCGCCAAGGTCGGTTTCGTAAGAGTAGAAAAGAATAAGCCGTCCCTCGTAGATCAGCCCGAAACCCTGTGGCGGTTTGCCGTCGTGTTCATGTATTTTCGGCAATCCGTTCTTAAAATCAAAGGCCTGATGGTAAATGGGGTGGGAGAAAGGTAATTCCACAAGGTCGAGTTCGGGAAAGATTTTTTTGAGTTGTGGCCTGATAAATTTATCCATTCCGTAATTGTCGTCGATATGCAGAAATCCTCCTGCCAGCAGGTAATTCCGTAAATTTTTGGCTTCTTCGGGCGAAAAGACCACATTTCCATGGCCGGTCATGTGCACAAAAGGATAATTGAAAATATCCGGACTGCCCACATCAACCGTCGCCGGTTCGGGATCGATGTTGGTTCCGATATTGGCATTGCAAAAGGCAATCAGGTTTGGCAAGGAGGTTGGATTGGCATACCAGTCGCCGCCACCGTGGTATTTCAGCAAAGCAATTTGTACACTGCTTGTTGGCGAGGAGGCCGAAAGGGTAAACAGTGCAAAAATTGCCATCAAAACAATCCCTTTCTTGAAATAGTTTTTCATCATTGGTTCATTAAATTGATGGTATGACAGGCCACCAGGGCTGCCGTTTCGGTTCTTAAACGATTTTCGCCCAAACTTATTGGGATGTAACCTGCCGAAATTGCCTGTTCCACTTCCTTCGGGCTGAAATCACCTTCAGGGCCGATCAGAACAATGGCATCGTTGCCGGCTTCGTAAGCCTTTTTCAGCAAGGTGGTTTTTTGATCGGGGTCGATCCAGGCAATAAACTTTTGCCCCGTGAAAGGTTTTTTCATCAAATCCCGGAAAGATGTGACCGGATTAAGTTTCGGTAACCGGAATTTTAAGGATTGTTTCATGGCGGCGATCATTACCTTTTCCGTCCGTGTGTGGTTCAGGTGTTTCCTTTCGGAATGTTCGCAAATTAAAGGCGTGATCTCATCAATGCCGATTTCCGTGGCTTTTTCGACAAACCACTCTGTACGGTTGATGTTCTTTGTCGGCCCAACGGCAATGTGAAGATGATAGTTCTCCTTTTTGGGATGGTGACTTTTGCCCGTAAAGTTAACGACGCACTTTTTAACATTATCTTCCAGGATAATCCCCTGATACAGGTTGCCCTTTCCGTCGGTAAAAAAAAGCAGGTCGTCTTTCTTTTTGCGTAAAACCTTAATAATGTGAGCGCTTTCTTCCTTGTTGAGCTCACATTCCCCCAAACGGATATCCCCGGCATAAAACAGATCCATCGGTTAGATTTTTATTTCATTTGATAAAAAAAACCTGCCCCGTTTTCAAAGGGCAGGTTTCATTAAAATTGAGATACATATTTTATTTAATCACAACCTTTTCGGTTCGAACTGATTGTTCGGCTCTGATTTCGATGAAATAAACGCCTTTGGGTTGTGAAGAAAGGTCTAATTGTGATCTTTCTGCAACGGTGCCTGTGTAAACGACCTGACCCTGAACATTGGTAACCACAACATTTACAGCATCGCTGATGCCGTCAATATTGAATACTCCGGTTGAAGGATTCGGGTATATGCTAAGTGTTGACAGTTCGTTTTCGCCGATGGCTGTTGAGCCCATTTTAAACTCATTGATCTTCGACATTCCGTTCACTTCAAAAACACCATCATAATTTGGCATTTCAGTGCTGTAAGTAGGAGTGAGACCATACTCAACGCCATTGCGGTTCAGTTTGAAGGTCATGTGTTCGCCTTCCAACAGCCCGTCAACATTGTCGGTTACAGCATCGTCACCGTATGCCGGCAGGAAGAGGCTCTCACCTTCACCTTTATATTCTACAACGCCAACACACAATCCATCGCTATTAAATACACCGATGTAATCACCTGTCTGAAAATCTTTTTGTGCATCGGGGGTGATGGAGATAAAATGAACAGTACCTGTATTTACCACGTCGTTCCATCCGTCAACTCTCATTTCCTCCGGCTGTTGCGGCTCGGGAGGTACAGGGCCCGTTGGCATGGCAAAAGTATAAGATGCTGCATTGAGCATGCTGATCATGTAAGCATAATCGGGATAAAGCATATCCAGTGTATTAATGCCTCCACCCGGCCAGATCAGATCATTGTTGTAAATGTCGAATATCAGCAGCATATCGTCGCCCAGTGCTGTAACAACATCGGTAGCATCCAGCGGAGCGGTAACTTTGATGGGCAAATAACTTGCACCTTCAGGGAGGTCAACGGTTTTGTTGGCTACCTCGGTACCGAAGATCATGGTGTTGCTTTCAACATTCATCTTGGCTTTGTAACCCATTTCCGTAGTGATGTTGCCAATGGTATTGATGTTTTGTGAAGGCCACCATAACCCGTGAGGATTCTGGCGTACCGTGATTACCATATCGGGTTCATATACACTGAAAACATCTTCGATGCTCGAACTTCCTGCAGGTTCCATGTAAATGGAGGTTCCGCTCCATCCGTCACGGATGTGGTGGAACTGTACCTGAATAATGTTGATATTGAGGTCTCCGAACTCTCCGTCATTTCCATACACAGCAGCATAGTATGTTCCGCCTGCAAAATAGGGGAACAGCAGAGCCGAACGGGTTGATCCCGGTGCGCAATGATCGTCATCGTCATTGTAGGCAATGGCACCGTGCAGGAACATGTCATCCTGGGGAAGTGTCCCGTCAAAGTCGGCGCAATCTTCGTAAATGGCCAGTTGTGTGTTGAAATCGGAATTACAAACCTCAACAATAATATCCATTGTGTAAGGAACATCAAATTCGAACCACCGTACGTCGGTTTCACGAACAAGCGTTTCATCAATGGCAGGATCATTCACTTCTCCGTAATCAATCGCTTCTTCGCAGGTTGAACCCGGACGAATCAATGGTGTGGCACAAAGAGTATTCGATACCGGTGATTCTTCACCATTGGGAAGTATTTGTGTAATGCGATAACACCATTCGTCTCCACCGGGATAAATTTCGTCAACATATTCGTTTCCGACAACTCCTTTTGCAATCCAGATGTATTCTCTTCCTTTTTGACGATAAACATTAAATGTCGGAACATAGGTGCCGCCATACTGATAAACGGTACAGAAATTTTCAAAATGATGAGGCGTTAAACCGTATTCGTCACCTTTTACCATGTAATCCAGCATATACGGGCCTGCCGCAGCAGCATCAATGGTTACCTCAATGGTGAAATTAATTTCTTCAAAAGATTGTTGTGTATAGAAATAATTATCTTCCTCATACCAATAAACTTTTTGGCCGTCAATGGTCGCCTGGATATCATCAAAACCGGGGAACAAACCGGGTAAATCACTGGCACTTACCGGAACAAACTCGGGAGGAAGCACTACTTCGCAATAGCTACCCCATTCGAAGTCCGGTGAATAAATCATCATGGTAAATTCCAGATTCATTGTTGTTCCCGGTGTGTATTCATTATTAACCATGATTTCACCCATCAAAGTGCGGTTTCCCTTTTTCGAAATGGGTTGCCATGTCAATGCAACTTCTTCAACATCTGCGACAGCTGTCAACAAAACGGGAGCTTCCAGCGGATCAAGAACAAATTGAACATCTGTTATATTACCTGCTGTAACAACGATGTTATCTTTTGTATCGCTCGAATAATTAACGTCGTAACCGTCGGCAGTAACACTGTAAGTGCCAACAGGGACTTCGATCATGCAAAGGCCGAGTGCATTCGTGGTTTTGGCATAATAATCTCCTGCCTGAACATAAACACCTTCGATGCCTGTGGCAACATCACTGCCCAAGACTTCAGTATTAATGTAACCGGTTTCGAGATCGGTAATTTCCAAAGTGGCAATATAATCAAATCCCGGGCAGGGGAAGTTTTCATAATCGTTGGGAGCAACCATCAGATAGTATGTTCCTGCCGGAAGGAGAATGTTCTCTACAAAATCTTCAGTGCAGGGATATAATGTTTTCCAATTGGTTAAAAACATTGTTGTATTGTCACAACCGGGAACACCGGGTTGATATTGACCGACAAATCCAAATACTGTTGGGCCTTCGGTGTTGACGGTGAAACGGATATTGGCCGGATTGGTCAGAATCACTTTAAACCAGTCGGTATCTCTGATACCATCTTCTGCCCAAAGGTTTCCGCAAATGACATCACCGTCATTCATGCTTGTGTAAGCCGGTGTGCCCATATTACATCCGCCGTTGACATCATCACCGCAAGGTTCGTTTTCGGGGATGCTTCCGGGAGGACATGGAATATCGCAAGTGACGTTTTCATAAATTGATAGATAACCATCTCCTCTGTCACCATCATAGCCACCTATCTCAATTTTATAGACATTACCGGCGGTAACGGCAATTGTTACCTGTGATTGCAGGTCGCACCAGTCATCATTGCAGTCAATGTTGGTTGCGGGCGGGCAGGCTGCGCCGTCCCATACTCCGAGTTCGGTATCGAAATCACTTCCGCATACACTGATGATGGCATCGCCTGTAAATGTGGCTGTATAATCGTACCAGATGTTGGCTCCGTCGGTACATGTTAAGGGGCCGTCATCTGTTGCCAAGTTCGTTGAAAATGGCATGTCATAAACTTCACCAATGGCAATGGCATCGGCACAATTGTCGTTTTCCACTGTGGTGACTTCCGTGATGTTCAGGTCGAAATCAGGAATTGATGTAGGGTTCGGCCATGTATCAACAATGATGTAATAGGTGCCGGCATCCAGTTCAACAGTGAAACTGATGGGATTGGCTCCGCTTCCATACAAATCATAAGCAAGACCCAGGCAAACACCTTCGAATCCGCAATCATCCGAAAGAGCCATGCCTGTATGTGCAGTGCCTTTCGGGTCCAATTCCACATTAATAATTCCACCTGAGGGCAGATCCAATTCATAAATTATATCTTCTCCTTCATCAAAATCATTTAAACATGTTTGATCGTAATTGTTTCCTCTTCCTGTTGTTGTTTGACTAACATCACTGTAGGGGAGTGATGAGATTACAATCGGATCAGTACAGTCATCACCGGTTGCACGTGTTTGTCCTTCCATCTGACGGGGGACATGCACCGTAGGACCGTGCAATTGTTGAATGTACTCCAATTTGTCAATTTTGGTTGTACTCGTTTGATTAACCATGCTTTGTTGCGCAATCAGCGATGATGACAATATCATCACGGCTGCAAGAAAAAAGATTTTTGTAAAGGTTTTCATATGATCTTAATTTTAATTAATGATTTATTTTTCAATGCTTTTACTTTAATAATGTACCTGCTCTTTCTATTCAATAATCTCTTCCAAATGAGCATTACTTCAAAAAACAGTGCAATTATACTGAATAATTTGTAGTTTTCAAAGGCTTTTTTTGTTTTTTAAGCGAAATTAGTTAAAATTTTTCTTTTTATCCGTGATCTGATGTTATATTTTAAAAAATAAAAAAGAATTTTCCAATCCTTTGATTCAAAAAAAATACCCCGTTTCAACAACTTTTTTTGTCAAAACGGGGTGTGTTAACTGTGCTAAAAAACAAAAACTATTTTTTATCTCCGGGCATCAGTTCTGTCCGGTTGATAAATATTTTCTCAAAAAGTTTTGATTTGGAGCCGTTAAATTCCGCACCCTGATTCAGGGATGAAGTAATCACAAACTTCGTTGTAGAATCGGAAGGATAGGCTTTCAACTCCACAGGAGCGAAATTGTTTCCTTCTATCCTCAGGCTGTAAGTAGCATCACTTGTTTTAACCGTGGATGGATCAACAAAATTTGAACTTGTAAGCCGGTGTATCTTGTTGAGATACTTTACCATGCTTGCCGAATCGGCTCCCTCACCGTCAATCAGCCATTGGTTCTCGTTTTTGCTAACTGTAAACTGCTCGTTTTCGGGATAATTAAATACCAAACGCGAGATGTCGTTTTTATCCACATTTACGAGCAGCTTATTTCTGTATGAATTTACATCAGCCTGATAGGACATTTTCAGGAATCCGTCAACGGCATAGACTTCATTTTCACCTTCAAGGCGCACAAAAGAGGTCATTTTGCCCCGTTGCTGCTGATAGGGATTTTGCATTCCCGATTGTGGCGGTTGAGCATAGGAGAATTTTCCGATGTAAAGATCGGCAAGCTGTTTTTTGCCGCCTTTGAGAATCACTCTGATGCCCGTTGAATCGGAGACCTCAAATTTATCCCATTTGTCTTTGTTCCTTGCTGCAATCCTTTCGGCTTTCAAATCATTGAGTTGAGCCAGGATATTTTTAATGACATTCGGATCGGCATTGTATTTATGCCCTTCCGATGAAACCGTCCAGTTGCCGTTGTTTCCGGTTCTTGTGAGGGTAATCTGAACCTGATTTTTCGGAACGAAAATATGGATAGAAGTAACCTGTGAGGTGTCCACTTCCACAATATTGCTTTTGAACGAGCGCTCATTATCGCCGGCCATATTGATTATCACCAGAATGGCGGCAAGAATAACAAGGATAATAATCAGCGTTTTAACATTTAATTTATGAAACATAGCCGACCTCCATTCTTTTAATTCGTTTATTTCTTCTGATTTGCATTCTGATAATCCCGTAGATAATTACGAGGAATATGGGCAGCAGGAAGTTGAGCCACTTCAGCAAGGTTCTTTTGCCTTCATCTATTTCTGCCAGCGGGCGGGATGTTACTTCCTTGGTACGCAGGTCAATCAGTCCTGTGTCATCCGAAAGCCAGTCAATTGAGTTGACCAGCAGGCTGACGTTATCGGCGCTTTGCTGTTGTGCTTTTTGCCCTTCTCCGTTGATGGCAAAATCACCATCGGTGATCAGTACGATTTTCGAAGGGGTATTTCCTACGATGGGCCCTTCCAGAACTGCACCCAAAGTCAGATTGGACAATGGGAAATCCTTTTCGGTCCATTTCTTTTGAAGATTAAAGTAAATAGGAGTGGAAAGGGTACCTGATTTTGGGGAGCTTTCCAGGAACGGGATGAAACGCAATGTAGTGTCTCCCGTAAAATTGATTGAACTGGCAAATTGAAGTGTGACCTGCTCCAGTCCCTTGGTGATGGGGAAATCGGACGGGAAATTTTTAATCATCGGCCAGTAGTAAAATGGGATTTGCCGTGTAAAGGTCATAAAACCGGCTTGTTGTCTGACACCTACTGTTCCGCAGCTTGCATCCACGACAAAATTATTTTCAACGGAGAGGCCTTTTTTGGCAAGCCAGTTGGCGAGATTGCTTTTCACCACGTCGCCCCTCATGGTTTGAAAATCGCCTTCTACATGGTTGTATGCAATGAACAGATTGCCGCCCTGCGACAGATAATCGTCTAACTTTCGAAGTTGTGCATCCGAAAAGGAGTCGGATGGTGCAATGATAGCAAGTGTTTTGAACCGTTCGAGGCCATTCACCGTATCGGTTAAATCAACAGGTTGTACATTGTACAAAACCTCAAGTTGTTGTAAAGCCTGCTGGTAAGAATTCATTCCCGGCTCGCCCTGTCCCTGTACCAGTCCGACCAATGGTTTGTCGATCACCGACAATTTTTTGATGGATGACGAAAGGGCGTACTCCATGGCCGCACCGGGTTGAATTACAGGGATGATGTCGGTGCGGTCGCCCATTTGGATTTTGGCACCGAGAAAGACCTTTTGTTGTTTCATCTGGTCTTTTTCCCTGACATTCAGGATGAGCGGCTGAATGCCGGCCTGCATGGCTTCGCGCTCGGTTTTGTCATCTTTGTTGGGGTTCACAAATTCATAATTGACCATTCCTTTCGAAATACTTGCATACTCAATCAGAAGGTCTTTAAAGTCATTTCTTGTTTTTTCGATTTCCGGCTGGCTGCCCTTTGTGAAATATGCCGTTACCGTGACGGGTTCGTCAAGCGATCTCAAAATATCTTTGGTGGCATCGCTCAAGGTATAGATTTTGTCTTCGGTAAAATCTAACCGGACAAAAAACCGGTCGGAAAGGATATTGAGCAACACCAGGGCAACTACGATTAAAATCAACTGTGATGCTATGGATTTTTTTTGTTTCATTTTCCAGTGTTTTTTCAGTGATTTTACGATTAATTCCTGTTTTTCTGTAAAACGGCTTCAGTGCTGACCAACCCCAGGAAGATCAGCGAAAAGAAATAGATCAGATCGCGACTGTCGATAACGCCTCTGGAGATGGATTCGAAATGTGTACTGATGCTTAAGTAATAAAGGATTTCGCTGATGATGCCGCTTGTGCCGCCGGCAATGAATGAAAATAAGAATTGAAATAAGATGCCGATGGCCAATGCCAGCAAAAACCCGATGATCTGGTTGTTGGAGATACTGCTTGTAAAAATACCGATGCTGATATATGCTGCGCTCATCAGTATCAATCCGAAATAACCGAGAATAACCGCCCCGTGATCCACATTGCCGAGACTTGCCACCGTAATATAATAAGGTATGGTAAAAAGCAATGCAATGACGATCAGCAACAGCGTGGCGAGAAATTTACCAAACACCACCTGCCAGTCGTTCACGGGTCTGGTAAGTAAAAGTTCGATGGTCCCGGTTTTGTTTTCTTCGGCAAACTGACGCATGGTGAGTGCCGGGATAAAGAAAAACAATGTCCAGTAAGCCACTCCGAAAAAAGATTGCAAACTGGCCTGTTTAATAAAGAAAATATCGGAACCGAACAACCAGGTAAAAAAGCCACTGAAACCCAGAAAAGCAATCAGCATGATGTACGCTGTCAGCGAATCAAAGAACGATTGCAGTTCCCGTTTTGTTATTACCCATATTTGCTTCATATTATTGAGATTTAAGAATTAGCAATTAAATTTAACAATTGGAATTACGATAAAGTAAGCTCACGGAAGATGTCTTCCAGTTTTGTTTCTATCGGGCTCATTTCCGTAAGTATCCAATGATTTTCCACACAAAGGTTAAAGATTTGTTTTCGTGAGCTCATCTCTTTTTTGCTGTGCACTTCGAATGTGTTTTCTTCTTTGTTGATGAAATCCACAAGGTCCACCGTGTCGATGGTTCTGAGTTTTTCGAAAATGTCATCCGGCGGAGCCTCTTCGATCCGGATACGCAGGATTTCATTGCCTTGAGCATGTTTGCGAAGTTCTTCGGACGTTCCGTCGGCAACGATTTTTCCTTTGTTGATGATCATGATCCGATCGCAGGTGGCCTCTACCTCCGCAAGGATATGAGAGCTCAGGATTACGGTTTTTTCGCGGCCGATTTTTTTGATCAGCTCCCGTATTTCCACAATCTGATTGGGGTCGAGCCCGGATGTGGGTTCATCAAGGATCAGTACATCAGGGTCATGAATGAGCGCCTGCGCCAGACCTACACGTTGTCTGTAACCTTTGGAGAGTTCACTGATCTTTTTGTGCTTCTCGCCCTCCAGTCCGCAAACATCAACCATCTCTCTGATCTTATCCTCAATCTTCGAAGAATCGATATTTTGCAACCGGGCAACAAACTTCAGGTAGTCAATAATGGGCATCTCCTGATAGAGCGGATTGCTTTCCGGCAGGTAGCCGATGCGCTTTTTGATCTCTTCGGGATGCTCATGTATCGAATAATCCCCGACAAAAATCTCTCCGGCGGTAGGATTAAGATACGTTGTGATGGCTTTCATGGTAGTGGTTTTTCCGGCACCGTTGGGACCCAGAAAACCCAAAACTTCTCCTGTTTTTACCCTGAATGATACATCATCCACGGCTCGTTGATTACCATAAACTTTAGTGAGATTTTTTACTACTATATCCATAACAAACCATTTTTGTTTCACCTGCAAAAGAAATAATTTTCAAGTGTAGGTTGTTGCATAAAACAAGGGGTTTAACAAAATTTAACCTTGCAAAGCCTTTGAGTTAAAGGATGTTAAAAAGATTTGCCGGCGATATGAAAAGGGGATGGGGTGTAAATTATTGATTGAACGACGAATGTATTTTAATCAAAAAATCAAAGCAGTGATAAGGAACAAACAGGGATTATCGGGATACTGCATGATTTACCGTTATCGGGCTTTCACGCCGGCTGCCCGGATTTAATGTTTTGTCTTTTGGCTTGCTTAAATTTCGTTGTACCATGAGTCTCTTTCCACGGCAAGGTAACCGGCATCTTCGATCAGTTTGATCAATCCTTTGGTGTTGATAACAGGATTTTTATCGTCGGCACCTGCGAGTGAATAGATTTGAGTGGTGTCGTTGATGGTGCCGTCCAGATCGTCAACGCCGAAGGAGAGTGCAAGCTGCGACATCTGTTTGCCGATCATGGGCCAGTAAGCTTTGATGTGGGGGAAGTTGTCGAGAAATATTCGTGAAACAGCATAATTTCTCATGTCTTCAACGGCATTCACTTCACCGAGATACGACATTTCGTTGTTGGCACTTTTAAATTTCAAAGGAATAAAAGTATTGAAACCTGCTGTACGATCCTGCAAACTGCGAAGTTTTTCAAGATGATCAATTCGATGGGAATATTTTTCGATGTGTCCGTAAAGCATGGTGGCGTTGGAGCCGATCCCGAGGTTGTGGGCAGTTTCATGTATTTCAAGCCATTTCCGGCCAAAGGCTTTATCGTCGCAGATTTGTGCCCGTATTTCGGGGTCAAAGATCTCGGCACCCCCTCCGGGAATGGAATCCAGTCCATGGTTCTTCAATATTTTTAAACCTTCCTCAATGCTCACACCGGCTTCTTCAAACATGTAATCCAGCTCGATGGCCGAGTAAGCTTTAAGGTGAAGGCCGGGTCGCAGTTTCTTTATTTCTTGAAGCAATGTTGAAAAAAACTCCAGGTCGAATGTCGGATGAACGCCGCCGGTGATGTGTACTTCGCGCATATCTCCGGGGGCTTTTTTCACCGTTTCCAGCATCTCGTCCAGTGACATTTCCCAGGTTTCTCCGGTTTTGTTGTGCGCATACGAACAGAATTTGCAATGGTAAATGCAGATGTTCGTGGGCTCGATGTGAAAATTCCGGATATAAAACGCCTTTTTCCCGTGCAGGCGTTCTTTGACCAAAGTGGCCAGCGTTCCCAAAAGCCCCAGACCGGCGTGTTCGAAAAGATAAAGTCCTTCTTCGGAAGATATCCTCGTGCCGGCCGTCACTTTTTCGGCAATCTCCCTGAAAGCGGGTTCCGTCTTAATGTTCTGTAGCAGGAATGAATAGGGCGTATCGGTCATCATTTTCTTTTGAGTGGTTGCGTGAAAGATCAATGCATTTTTTGTTTCAGGATTTTTGCCTTGCAGGTCATTTTTCCGGAAATGATTTTCAGAAAGTAAATGCCGTCAACAGCATTTGTGAGGTCAACAACTACTGGTGCCGATGATAAATGCGGATATTTTTTTGCGAAAATTCTTTGCCCCGTTGCATTAAATATTTCGAGGGAAGAAGTTGTGCCGGAGCATATGCTCATGTCAATGGTAATAAGGCCCCCGGTGGGATTGGGGTAAACGGCAACGGTATGTTCTGCTGTTTTTTCGGCAATACCCACAACGGAAATGCCGTCAATTTCTTCCACACCCGTATTATCTGGGTCGAGCCAGGGCTTTAGCTGCAAAGTGTCGGCATTGCCTACTTTATCCCATGAAAATGAAAATTTCCCGTAGTAGTCCGGGCCGAGAAGATTGGAGCAACTGGCATCGCCGCCCGTAAGCTGCCCGATCATATGGCCGTCGCCGTCAAAAATAGGACATCCCGATGAACCGCCTTCCGTGACACCGTTTCCGTTTTCCGTTTCAGCCCATACCACTTTCCAGTGTGTGTTGGGCGTGCCGCCCCAGTTGGTGGATTGCAAGGGGGTGTTGTAAGTGGATATCTTACGGATGTCGCCCTGGGGATGATGGATCGTAACCCCATCGGAACTTATATTCCCCGTGCGGTTCCATCCCACAAAGTAAGGATGATAATCGGCGGGAACAACCTGGTTCAACTTGATCAATTTGAAATCGGACTTAAAACCTGCACCCCCTGCCGCGGCGATCTTACTGGCACCTACAATGGTGTAGGAATCAAAAGCCGTGTCGTTGGGCGGGTTTTCGCAATCGGGGCCTTCGTATCTGAAATAAAATATCCAGGTATTCATCTCGGCGGGTGTGGCATCCGGTCCGCAGTGATCGGCGCTAATCAGATAAGGCGTTCCGTCCTGCCGTGTATTGTTGACCAGAACCCCCGTGCACCATACCGAGCTTGAACCTTGCTTGACGATCATTCTGCACACGCCGTCTTTTTGATCCTGCCATTCGTCACCTTCCGTACAGTTAACATTCACTTCGCAATCTCCCGATCCACCGAATCCGCGCCCGGAAGATGGATCCTTTACGGTATGGTAAACATACCCGGCCTCGTTGATGATGATCTCCGGTTTTTCTTTCGTTCCGTACGGCTCGACATATTCGAGAACGACTTTGTCGCCATAAACCATCTCGGTGGCAAAAACGCCGCCGTTCTTGTTGGTGGTGTTGTCGAATGCGCCGATGATTTGCCGTTTGGAAGTGTTGTATAAAAACAACTTACCACCTTCTGGAATTGAAAATTCTTTGTAATAAAGCAGTATTGCCTGTGCATGATCGGCATGAAGTGCAAGCCTGCAAATGCGGCTGCCGTCGGGCATATTCAGCCATTTGCCATCTGCCGCCAAATCAAAATCAACCGTAAAACATTCGGCAAAACGCATGGGAAAACCATACTTGTCGCTCTCGGCATCCTCGGCAAGCAAACGTTCCACATCAGGTGCCGGAATCTCAAAAACCGGATAATCCTCATTTATTACTGAAAACTTAATTGTAGCCGGAAAGCCGCCGTGGCTGATCTGTGAAAAAACATTCCCGGTGATACCAATAAGGATCGTCAGAAAATATAAACGTGCAAAAGATATTTTTCTATTCAAAATCCTGATATTTTAAAATTTTCGACAAAAGTAAAGAATTAAATTGTTTGGGAAAGAGGATTAAAATCTGAAATTCCAGGAAAATTTCATTGGCTTTTCAACAGCAGTTCGAAAATTAAACTTTTTTATTTAACGATTAATTGTAAATTTGGCGGCTTTATAAAATCACAAAAACTAAAAATTCGAATATGGAAAAGATTAGACAAACATTACGCGATTCGGCAAAAGCCCGCTGGACGGCATTAATTCTGGCTTCATTGTCAATTTTCGGTGCATACTATTTTAACTATGCGCTTTCGTCGATTAAACCGATGTTGGAAAGTGTTTTGGGGTGGAACAGTGAGGATTTCGGTACCTATACATCCGCATATGCATGGTTCAATGTTTTTCTGTTTATGCTGATCTTCAGCGGATTTATTTTGGATAAACTGGGAGTTAGAAAAACAGGACTCGGGGCAACAATCGTTATGTTTCTCGGTACGGCACTCAACTATTGGGCTGTTTCCCACCATTTTCCGGAAGGTTCCGTTGTACATCTCCCGCTTATTGGTGATATGAAAACGCAAGTATTATTGTCATCACTTGGTTTTGCCATTTTCGGCGTAGGAACGGAAGCCATCGGAATTACCATTTCCAAAGCAGTGGTTCGCTGGTTCAAAGGAAAAGAGATGGCTTTGGCCATGGGGATGCAGATGGCGATAGCACGACTGGGTACATTGCTTGCACTGGCCATCTCGTTGCCGCTGGCAAAGAACTTCACGGTAACTGCACCGATCTTGTTTGCTCTGATCGTTATGTTGCTGGGTGTCCTTTCGTTTATTATGTTTTCTATTCTCGATATCAAGCTGGATAAATCGGAAGGAAGTATTGTCGAAGAAAAATCGGAAGAAGATGAATTTAAAATCAAAGATATTGTTTTTATCATCGGCAATCTCGGGTTCTGGTATATTGCCATTTTATGTGTGTTGTTCTATTCGGCGGTATTTCCGTTTTTGTTTTATGCAACCGACCTGATGATCAATAAATACAATGTGAGCCCATACCTCGCGGGAACGATCCCTGCACTGTTGCCGTTCGGGACGATCATCCTGACACCTGTTTTCGGCGGTATTTACGATAAATACGGAAAAGGTGCCACCATTATGATCATCGGTTCGATGATATTGATCTTTGTCCACGGGGTGCTTGCCATTCCGTCGTTAACATTATGGTGGATTGCTGCTGTTATGGTCATTATCCTTGGTATCGGATTTTCGCTTGTTCCTTCGGCTATGTGGCCTTCGGTACCGAAGATCATTCCCGAAAAACAACTCGGAACGGCTTATGCGGTTATCTTCTGGATTCAGAATATCGGACTGATGTTCATTCCGCTGATCCTCGGTTTTGTGTTGAATTCCACAAATCCGAATGTTTCACCGAATAAGATTGTGGTTAAGGATGCCATCGAAAAAGCTTTTACACAAACGTTGACCGGTGATGTGTTTACCGCCAGAGACATTTCGAAAGCTGTTGAAAAAGCCACGGGAAGCGCTGTGGATTCGGTTGTTCAATATACTGATTACCAGCCTTTGCCGGCAGAAAAAATCGACAAGGAAAAAGTTGCAGGTAAAATTACCGGAAATATTACAGATAATCTTAAAAATGTTGACCTTTCGGCAGATAAAAAAAGTACACTGAAAACAGTGATCAAAATCGGAAAGAATGTGGCTTACCAAACCATTCAGGAAGAAAAACTGAATTTGAGATACGACTATTTCTACGATATGCTGATCTTCCTTTCACTGGCCGTTCTTTCACTGGTGTTTGCTTTTCTGCTCAAGATTGAGGACAAGCGTAAAGGTTACGGGCTGGAATTACCGAATATTCAGAAATAGTTACCGTTAACTTATTTATAATAGAAAATCAGGGAGCTTCGGCTCCCTTTTTTTATCTTTGTGTCAAATAGTATTGAATCAGATATGCACATCCCGGCACAAAATATCCTTGTTGTATTCCTGATGATGGCCTCCGTGAGGGCATACAGCGGGGAGGGAATACAGATAACGGCCGGCGCTCCTTTGCCTTATGAGATGAATGCCGGAAATAACTTTTTTGATGCCGACTCAAATTATTATTACCTGCTGACATTGAGCAACGAACGTGAAATAGAATTCAATACGGGACACGATGCATTTATTGTTGTTTTCGGCAAAGACCTGAATCCCTGTGACAGGATCATGCTGAAGCGGAATCACCCGGGAAAACTGAAACATCTCGAACCGGTGAGGTTTTATAAAACAAATAGCGGGTTCCTGATTTTGTGCAAGGAATATTTTTCGGCAACATCCAAACTCAAAGCACGGTTTCTCGTTATTGACGGATCGGGGCATGTTGAAATGAAGGAGGCGGGTGAAATCAATGATGTATCGGCATCAGTTAAAAATTTTCATTTTTTCGATTGTATCAAAACAACAAGAGGCAACAATACAAGCTATCTGTTTTCGGTAACCACCGACCCGTCGTTAAATGTTCCCGAACGCATTGATTTTTTGATCTTCGATGAAACGTTTCAACTGACCGGAGAACGGCTCATTAGTTTTCCCGACGACGGGCTGGACTACGATTTTTCGGAATTATACCCGGGACACGGTGGTGTTGTCTTTTTTACGTTAACCGTATCAACACCCTATTTGCCGGATGAGGTTGCTCACCGGTTGATCGTATATGATGTTTTCACTGATCAGCACAAATCATGGGAGTTTAATTTCGACAATGGAAGCATCGCAAAAGCCGGTCTTTTTGATGCCGGGAAAAATCTGATGGGGTATATGGGGTATTATACCAGGGATAAAAATACGGATAAACCGGCAGGTATTTTTTATTATGTGTTTAATAAATTTGGTGGTGACCTGATCAGACATAAGATTTATGATTTCGGAGAAAAGGAACTGAAAAGATTGAACCGTAAAAACATTCCTTCAAAATCGCCTGCTGAAGATCTGACGCCAAGAGCTTTACACGTTTCCGGTGAGAATGATGTGATCGCTGTTTTTGAATATTTTCATAAAGAGATTATGATCATCCGGGATCAAAAAGGGAATATTTATCCAAAAGATACTTATAAAGCCAATGAAATAGTGATTGTTGATTTTGATGAAAATGATGCTTTTGTCAATATGGGCATGATTCCGAAAAGACAATTTGTCTATGCTGTTGAAGATCATCTCGGATTTATCAGTTTTGCAAATAAGGATCATTTGTTTCTGATTTACAACGATCATCCCAAAAACATGAATACAACCGACGGGCATAAGTTGAAAACCATGAAAGCACACTTTGCTCCCGTAGTGGTTGATTATAATCTTTCAAAAGCGGAATACCGGAAAAAACAGTTGGAATTCAACGGGAGTTCCTGCGTTTGTGACCCGGAGGGGATGATCCGACAACCGGACGGAACGATGTTGTTTTTAAACAAATCGGCAGAAAACCGATTAATAAGAATCTCCTTTTGAATCATTGGCGCCAAACAGTCTTCCGTCAAAAGCAAAGCGTTCGGTATTGAGAATCTTCACCAAACTAAAATCAGCATGGTGCGGATTAATGAGGTAGTTGAAATCGCCCTGAACGACGGCCGAGGGTACTTTCATCACAAGACCCCGGTTTTTGACCAGCCACTCGTCACCAATTTTTCTCGTAAGCGGAATATTCGGAAATTGTTGCCATCCGGCCGGCAAAGTCGCACTTTCGATGGAGTAAACCTCAACATCATCCGGGATGTCAATGGTCGTCATTACCATATCGGGTGGAATTATCCCAAGTGGAACATGAACGGCCAACTCGGTAACGGCTAATGCCCTTGACTGGCTGGTATAAACCACAGCATGCCCTTTGCTGTTCCATCTTCCGCCAAATTTTTCTGCACCTCGTCCTGAAAGGTCGCCGCTGTATTTTTTCTTGCACAAACGAAAAACGATCATGGGGCAATTCCGTGCTCTATACGTCCCAACTCTTCTCTGATCATGGCGATGCCGAAAGCGGTGTCAAGCAAATCTTTGGGCTTTGCACCACCCAAAGCAATGTTTTCTGCATTCATCCATTGCGCAAAAGAGTTTTTGTTGCCAAAAACCGACACCCCTTTGTTTTGCAAAAGAAAAATCCCGATAATTTTCTCGGCATAAAGCGCCCCGAAACGTTTTTTCTCTTTTTTGTAGCGTTGCATCGTCCGGGGAGAAATATGTAAATATTTCGACCATTCACCAATTGTAAAAAGGCTTTGTGCCGAAAGTTGCATAAAATTGTCGAATG
>JAOZMX010000286.1 GCA_029934065.1 Bacteroidales bacterium | reverse complement strand
AGGTGTACGGCATACCCAAGGCACATATCCTGGGTTCGCTGTCGGTACTGCAATCCGAAAAAGTTGACGGTAAACCCGAACTGATCAAATCGCCGGATATCCTGTTCATGAACGACGGTGACGGAAAGCCGAAAACCATCCACAGGTTCATCGCCCGAAAACCCATCATCGCATTCGGCAATTCCGACGGCGACATCCAGATGCTCGAATGGTGCGCTTCGAACCGTTACAAAAACCTGCCGGGATACATCCATCATAACGATGCCGAACGTGAATGGAATTACGAAGATCTTACAAGAATAGAAACCGTTACCAACGGTTTTGACGAAACAAAATCAAATGGCTGGCTGATAGTGGACATGAAAAAAGACTGGAAAGTGATTTTCCCTTTTGATGAACCCACTGGGCAGGTTACAATGAAATAAATATCACACCATGACCGGTATCATTAAATTCCGATTGTTATTCTTAATGTTTCTGCTCATTTCCTTTGTTCAGGCTTTGGCACAGGAAGCCCCCACATGGGATAATCAGCTCTATCTCGGAAATAAAGTTGCTTTTGGTAAAAACAAATGGAAGTATTCCGGAGAATTGCAGATGCGTTTAGAGGATAATTTTCAAAGCCTGGACAACTGGTATCTGGAGTTCGTTTCCAATTACCTCATCTCCGAAAGTTTCGAAATCGTTCCCGATTTCAGGTTTACCGTAAAGCCCGATAAACTGGAAGTGCGTCCGGGACTGGGAGTGCTTTACAAAAAGATGACCGAGAACATCCAGTTTGTCAACCAGGTGAAATGGCAGATAGATATCTCCAACCATGGAGACGTCGGAAATGCCCTGCGTGAGGTGATATTTTTAAACCATGTTTGCAGCGACAAAATCATCACTACCCTTGTGGCAGGGTTCATCTACCGGTGGTGGCCCTACTGGAACGGCTTCCAGTACATTCGTGTGGGCCCCGGGATCTCTTTCGTTTTCGATGAAAAACATATTTTGAATTTCAGCTACTTCGTCGGCGTTGAAAACAATACCACCGAATGGATGTGGGCTGGAATACCGATGCTCCAGCTGGTCATCAACATTTCGAAAAAATACAAATACACACCTGCTTATTATTTTGATTTCTGATCGATTTATTGCCATTAACGGGATATATGAAAAGGGAATGTTCTTTTTTTGCCGATACCGGCTTCTCGTCAGATAACCGTTGTTGACGACAAGTTGTTTAATCACACTAAAAAAGCAAAATCGAAGTTAAATATTTTCCGGAGTTTTTATTTCGTTTTTTAATGGGATATTGATGATTTAATGATATTTAAAACGATTTGCATGGGCTAAACGGCTGTCTCCGGAAGTTTGATGTTCATGGCATAGATGCAAGACAAGGAAAATGTTAATGAAAAAAGTAACTTTTATTGATACCGAAGTCGAACTGGAAACCGGGAAAATCCTGGATATTGGTGCAATAAAAGCAAATGGCGATCAATTACATTCAACGAATATTTATGAATTCGATGTTTTTTTGAATGGTTCAGAATTTGTTTGCGGACATAACATTTTGGAGCACGATTTATTATATTTATCCAAACAAAATGATTTAAAAAGATTTGTTTTTATCGATACCCTGTTCTGGTCACCACTGTTATTTCCGGCAAAACCATATCATCACCTGCTCAAAGATGATAAGTTGCAATCGGGCGAGTTGAACAACCCGCTTAATGATGCCCTGAAAGCCAAAGATTTGTTTTTTGATGAAGTTGCCAAATTCCATCAGATTGATGACGATCTGAAACAAATATTTTTCGGATTGTTAAACACCCGAAAACAATTCTCGGGTTTTTTTAAATTCATTGATTACCAAGAATCAAATTCCAATCTTGAGGGCCTTGTTTTTAACAGATTCGACAACCATATCTGTCAAAATGTAAATTTACGAAGCATCATCAATAACAATCCGGTTGAATTGGCGTATTGTCTTGCCCTGATAAATGTTCAAGACCGATATTCAATTACTCCTCCATGGGTATTGAAACGCTTTCCAGACGTGCAAAGGATCATGTTTTTGTTGCGAAACAATCCTTGTATAAGCGGTTGCAATTACTGCAACAAATCGCATAATATCCATCTCGGATTGAAAAAGTTTTTTGGTTTTGATTCGTTCAGAACATACAACGGCAAGCCCTTGCAGGAGAAAGCGGCACAGGCGGCAATAAATCAAAAATCAATTCTGGCGATATTTCCCACAGGTGGCGGAAAATCTCTGACCTTTCAACTGCCTGCACTGATGCAAGGTGAAAATGCAAAAGGTTTGACGGTAGTCATTTCGCCTTTGCAATCATTGATGAAAGATCAGGTAGATAATCTTGAAAAGGCCGGAATTACCGATGCCGTAACCATAAACGGATTGCTGGACCCGATAGAAAGAGCCAAGTCGTTTGTACGGGTGGCCAACGGTTCGGCATCCTTGCTGTATATTTCGCCCGAGTCGCTGCGTTCCAGAAGCATCGAACATCTTCTGCTCGGAAGGCATATCGAGCGTTTTGTAATTGACGAAGCGCATTGTTTCTCGGCATGGGGTCAGGATTTCAGGGTGGATTATCTTTACATCGGCGATTTCATCAAATCTTTAAAAGAAAAAAAGAACATTGAAGACGATATTCCGGTTTCATGTTTTACGGCAACGGCCAAGCAAAATGTGATTGAGGATATTAAGCAATATTTCAAAGAAAAATTAAATGTTGAACTTGAAGTTTATAAAACCAATGCTACACGAAAAAATCTGAAATTCAAAGTTTACCCAAAAAATGATGAAGAAGAAAAATACAATACGGTTCGTGACTTAATCGACCGGTGCAATTGCCCCACAATCATTTATGTTTCGCGGACACGAAAAGCCTATCAGCTTGCCCTGCGGCTGTCGCAGGACGGTTATAC
>JAOZMX010000012.1 GCA_029934065.1 Bacteroidales bacterium | reverse complement strand
ATGATCAAAAGTAGAATTTTTTTTCAATTTATTTTTTTGACCTGTTTTAACTTTAGCTAGCATTGTTGTTATAACCTTTATTTTAGGAATGTTAATTTTCGAATCCGGCACATTTGGTTTCAGTTTTTAAATTTTGTATTTTTGCACAAAACGGAAATAGAAAAGGTGCTCTCGGTTTTCGAGCCGGGTCAAAAACACGAGATCAGCATCAACGAAAAAGATTACCCCGACAAATACAAACCGGTGATAAGAAAATTATTGAAAGCTATGCAAGATGAAAAAGTACGCGAAACGATGGAGATAGAAGATGAGATACTCGAAGAATTGCAACTGAAAGAACGCATTGCCGAAAATACCCTATTGCTTGCAAAACGGGAAAGAGAAGAAAAAGAAATCGCCCTGGAAAGAGAAAAAGAAGCGCTGCAGAAGGAACTGGAAGCAAAACTTAAATTAGCAAGAAAAATGCTGAAATACGGCGAATCCATCGAAGATATTGCTTCGGAGACAGGCCTGAATAAAACCGAGATTAAAAAACTCGAATCAGAATAAACCTTTAAATCTTCCCATCCTCCCCCATCACAAATTTCAAAAAAATGTTAATTTTTTTTAACAGTAACGGTTATCGCTTATCTTTGCGCTCAATTTTTCAGATACTTACTTTTAAGTCATAATCAATGAGCAAAAAAAGTGAAGGTGTAGTTTCACAGGTCATCGGGCCTGTTATTGACGTTACATTTGAAGAGGGAGAATCACTTCCCAATATTTACGATGCATTGGAAGTCACCAAGCCCAACGGCCATACCATAACGCTTGAGGCGCAGCAGGACATCGGAGAAAATACCGTCCGTACGGTGGCCATGGATTCCACCGACGGGCTTCGCAGAGGCATGAAAGTGCTCAATACAGGCAAACCCATTTCGATGCCAGTGGGCGAAAACATCAAAGGCCGGCTTTTCAATGTCATCGGCGAAACCATTGACGGTTTGAAAGCCATCCCCAAGGCAAATACTTATTCCATTCACCGTGAGCCTCCGAAATTTGAGAACCTGACCACTACGAAAGAGGTGCTTTATACGGGTATCAAAGTCATTGACCTGATTGAGCCCTATTCCAAGGGAGGAAAGATTGGTTTGTTTGGCGGCGCCGGTGTCGGCAAAACGGTCATCATCATGGAGTTGATCAACAACATCGCCAAGTCTTACTCCGGTCTTTCGGTTTTTGGCGGCGTGGGCGAGCGTACCCGTGAAGGGAACGACCTTTTGCGGGAAATGATCGAGTCGGGAGTCATCAAATACGGCAAAGAATTTATTGAAGACATGGAGAAAGGCGGTTGGGATCTGTCGAAAGTTGATTACAAAGAACTGGGACAATCGCAGGCCACCCTGGTTTTCGGGCAAATGAACGAACCTCCAGGGGCCCGTGCACGTGTAGCTTTATCGGGTTTGACACTGGCCGAATATTTCCGCGATGGCGACGAAAAGACCGGCGGTCGTGATATTTTGTTCTTCATTGATAATATTTTCCGGTTCACGCAGGCAGGTTCCGAAGTATCGGCCTTGCTGGGACGTATGCCGTCGGCAGTGGGTTATCAACCTACGCTGGCCACCGAGATGGGCTTCATGCAGGAGCGGATCACTTCCACCAAGCGCGGCTCCATCACTTCGGTACAGGCCATTTACGTACCGGCCGACGACCTTACCGATCCTGCGCCGGCCACTACCTTTGCCCACCTTGATGCTACCACGGTATTAAACCGTAAGATTGCGGAACTGGGTATCTATCCCGCCGTTGACCCGCTGGACTCAACATCCAGGATTCTCACGCCGGATGTGGTTGGCGACGAACATTACGATACCGCCCAACGCGTTAAGCTCACCCTGCAGCGTTACAAAGACCTTCAGGATATCATTGCTATCCTCGGAATGGACGAACTATCGGAAGAAGACAAACTCGTGGTTCACCGCGCAAGAAGGGTGCAGCGTTTTCTGTCGCAGCCCTTCCATGTTGCCGAACAGTTTACCGGCATCCCGGGCACCATTGTCTCCATCGAAGATACCATCAAAGGGTTCAACATGATCATGAACGGCGAAGTGGACGAGTATCCCGAAGCGGCGTTCAACCTTGTGGGCACCATCGAAGAGGCCATTGAAAAAGGTAAAAAATTGCTTGCCGAAAGTAAAGAATAACCCGCAAGGAAAAGAATAAGCAAAATGAAAGTTCAGATCATTACACCGGATAAGACATTGTTTGACGGAGAAGCCCGGCTGGTACAGCTTCCGGGACTCGACGGCTCGTTCGAATTACTGGAAAATCATGCTCCCATCATCGCGGCACTGAAAAAAGGTTCTGTGAAAATAAAAACCGGGAATGATAAAGAACAATTTTTTGAGATAGAAAGCGGTGTGGTTGAAGTCATCAAAAATAAAGTGTTGATCCTCGCTGAATAAAAATCTTCAGCAAGCTGAAATAAAAGCATGAGCAAAAAAACATTCAATAGATCAGGGATTGTCAAAAACGGGATACTCGTTATGGGTATATTTCTGATATTGCTGACGCAGGTTTTGGCGACAGGCGTTGGCCAGCATCATCCAAAAGCCGGCAATCAGGATAAGTGGGAAGGCGATGTTGTCAAGGAAGAATTTAAAGCCGGCGAAATGATCGTTGAACACGTTGTGGACAATCATGAATGGCACATCCTCTCCTACGGCGATTTCCACCTCACCATCCCCCTGCCCGTAATTTTGTATTACGACGGCGGATTGCACTTTTTCATGTCCAGCAAATTTCATCACGGTCACAGCGAATACAACGGCTTTGGCATTGCCGGCGAAGGGAAACACAAGGGTAAGATCGTCAGGGTACTCCGCGAGCGATTCCTCGACGATCAGGTAATTGTCCATGACGAAAACCAGGCTCTGCCGCTGGATTTCTCCATCACCAAAACGGTGCTTGCGATTTTTATGAGCCTCATCTTCATGAGCTGGCTTTTTATTCATATCGCCAGGATGTATCGCAAAAGAAAAGGCGAAGCCCCCAAAGGCATTCAATCGCTGCTCGAACCGCTGATCATTTTCATCCGCGACGACATTGCCAAGCCGTCCATTGGCGAGAAACGTTACATGCGTTACATGCCCTATCTGCTCACGCTGTTCTTCTTTATCTTTTTCAACAACCTGTTCGGCCTCATCCCGTTCTTTCCGGGCGGGGCAAATGTCACGGGCAACATTGCCGTTACGATGGTGATGGCGGTTTTTACTTTTCTCATCACTACTTTTAGTGCCAACAAATATTATTGGATACACATTGTCAATACACCGGGTGTCCCGTGGTGGCTGAAGATTCCGGTGCCGCTAATGCCTGTTGTTGAACTGATAGGGATTTTTACCAAACCTTTTGTGTTGATGATCCGGCTTTTCGCCAACATCACGGCAGGACATATCATTGTGCTCGGTTTTATCAGTTTGATTTTTATTTTCGGGGAAATCAACGTCGGACTGGGATACGGCGTTTCGGTCATCTCTGTGGCATTTTCGGTTTTCATGGATTTCCTCGAATTGTTGGTGGCTTTCATTCAGGCATATGTTTTTACACTCCTCTCGGCACTGTATTTCGGTATGGCGACGGAGGAGAGCCATTAGATTTAAGATATCAGATATCAGATGTTAGATTTTAGATTTTAGATGTTGAAATTTTGTGTTTTTTAATTTATAAATAAATCATTATTATGGAATTATTAGCAGTATTGTTACAGGTTGCAGCCGACCTGGCACCCTATGCAAAGATGGGCGCCGGTATGGGAGCAGGCATCGCGGCAATCGGAGCAGGTATCGGTATCGGCCAGATCGGTAAAGGTGCCGTGGAATCCATTGCACGCCAGCCGGAAGCTGTGGGCGATATCCGGTCGAACATGATCGTTGCCGCCGCACTGATTGAAGGTGTTGCCTTCTTTGCCATTGTGGTATGTTTGCTCATCGTCTTCCTGTAAAAGATGAGAAACCCCGGTTCCCGACGGTTGGTTGGGAATCAGGGTTTTTATTAAAGAAAATGTTTTGATTAAAAATAACATTGATTAGAAATTATGGAACTTGTAAGTCCCGGAATCGGATTGATATTTTGGATGACCCTCTCGTTCGGCATCGTGATTTGGCTGCTGGGCAAATATGCCTGGAATCCCATCATGAAATCGTTGCACGAGCGTGAGGAGTCCATTGATAAAGCGTTGCACGAAGCAGATTTGGCAAGAAAACAGATGGAAGACCTGAAAGCCAGTAATGAAGAACTGTTGAAAGAAGCCAAAGAAGAACGCGATGAAATCCTGAAACAGGCGCGGGAGATCAAAGAAAAACTGATCGAAGATGCCCGCATCAAAGCCAGCGAAGAAGCAGGACGTATTGTGGAAAGCGCCAAAGAGGCCATCGAAAACGAGAAAATGGCGGCCATGACGGAACTGAAAAACGAAGTGGCCGGCCTCTCCATCGAAATTGCCGAAAAACTGCTTGAGCGTGAGCTGTCTGATAAAAAACGGCAAAAGGAGTATGTTGAACAACTCATCAAAAAAGCCAAACTGAATTAAAAAACCGCCTGATCTATGGATATTACGATAATCTCCCAACGGTACGCAAAGGCACTCTTCGATCTGGCCCTCGAATTCAAGGAACTGGAAAAGATCAAAGAAGACATGTTGCTGGTGGGGTCGGTTACGGATGAGAACCCGGAATTCAGACGGCTACTGTCCAGTCCTGTCATCCCACAGGGTAAAAAAGCTGCCATCATCAGAGGGATCTTTAATAAAAAGGTTGAAAAACTGACCTTTCGTTTTTTGGAACTGGTAGTCAGAAAAGAACGGGAAGTCTTTCTCAAAAATATCGCTGACAATTTTATTTCATTGTACAAAAAATATAAGAATATCATCACGGTAAAACTCATCACCGCTCAACCTGTTGACGATCATATCAGAAAAGAGATACTCGATATTCTTGAAGAGACAACCCATAAAAATGTTGAATTGCTGGAAGATACGGATAAAAAACTCATCGGCGGTTTTGTGCTGACCATGGATGACAAAAAGTACGATGCAAGCATACGTCAGCAAATCAACCGGTTGCAAAAAGAGTTTGAGCGCAATCCGTATGTAAAAGGTTTTTAATTTTTTAAGAGAAAAGAATCATTTAGGTTTAAAAATAAATTAAGGTAAAAGATATGTCACAAATCAAACCGGCAGAAGTATCGGAAATTTTACGTCAGGAACTGGCGGGATTCAAAACTGCAGCTGAGCTGGAAGAAACGGGCTCGGTTCTTCAGATCGGAGACGGTATTGCAAGGATTTACGGTCTTACCAATGCCGAATCGGGTGAGTTGGTGGAATTTGAAAAAGGGAACCTGATGGGCATCGTGATGAACCTTGAACAAGACAACGTTGGTGTGGTTTTGTTGGGTGAAATTAATGATGTTAAAGAAGGTGATACGGTGAAAAGAACCGGCCGTATTGCATCCATTCACGTTGGAAAAGGCTTGCTCGGCAGGGTCATCAATCCGCTGGGGCAACCCATCGACGGCAAAGGAGAAATCAAGGGGGAGACATGGGAAATGCCGCTCGAACGTAAGGCCCCGGGTGTAATCTTCCGTCAGCCGGTGAACGAACCGTTGCAAACCGGTATCAAAGCCATTGATGCCATGATACCCATTGGCCGCGGGCAACGCGAGCTGATCATCGGCGACCGCCAGACCGGGAAAACCGCCATCGCCATCGACACCATTATCAACCAAAAGGAATTTTACGACAGAGGTGAACCGGTTTATTGCATTTATGTGGCAACGGGACAAAAAGGTTCTACGGTAGCCAACATTGTGAAGACGCTGGAAGACAACGGAGCATTGCCCTATACCGTCATTATCTCTGCAACGGCTTCCGACCCGGCTGCCATGCAGTTTTATTCGCCTTTTGCCGGCGCTGCCATCGGCGAATTTTTCAGGGATACGGGCAACGCCGCGCTGGTCATCTACGACGACCTTTCGAAGCAAGCCGTAGCCTACCGCGAAGTTTCGCTCCTGTTGCGCCGCCCTCCGGGACGTGAAGCCTACCCCGGCGACGTGTTCTACCTTCACTCACGATTGCTTGAGCGGGCATCAAAGATCATTGAGTCCGACAAGATTGCCCAACAGATGAACGACCTGCCCGAAAGCATCAAATCCATGGTGAAAGGCGGCGGTTCGCTCACTGCATTGCCGATCATCGAAACACAAGCCGGCGACGTTTCGGCATACATCCCCACCAACGTGATTTCCATCACCGACGGACAGATATTCCTCGAAACAAACCTGTTCAATTCCGGGGTACGCCCTGCCATCAACGTGGGTATTTCCGTATCGAGGGTAGGTGGTAATGCCCAGATCAAATCCATGAAAAAAGTGGCCGGAACGCTCAAACTCGATCAGGCACAGTTCCGCGAGCTGGAAGCATTTGCCAAATTCGGCTCCGACCTCGATGCCGCCACCATGGCCGTGCTCGACAAAGGCCGCCGCAATGTGGAAATACTCAAACAGGCACAATATTCGCCCATGACCGTCGAAAAACAAGTGGCGATCATCTATTGCGGAACCAAAGGTTTGATTCGTAAAGTACCCGTGGAAAGGGTCAGGGATTTCGAACTGGAGTATCTCCACCAGCTCGAAGTGAATCATCCCGACGTGCTGAAAAACCTGAAAGCCGGCAAACTGCTCGAAGAAGATACCAAAACAATGGAGAAAGTCGCTGCCGACCTTGCGGCCAAATATGAAAAATAATACGAAATGCCAAGCTTAAAAGAAGTAAGGATACGGATTGAATCGGTAAAGTCAACGCAGCAAATTACCAGTGCCATGAAGATGGTTGCCGCCTCCAAATTGAGGAAGGCACAAAACGCCATTCTCACCATGCGCCCTTATGCTGCCAAACTTACCGAGATCATGCAAAATATCAGTGCCAATCTGGATGAATCATCCGAAAGTCCCTTTACGCAGCAACGCGACCTGCAGCGCATCCTTATTATCGGCATCGCATCCAACCGCGGGCTTTGCGGCCCCTTCAACGTCAATGTGGCCAAAGCCATCGTTAAAAACATCACCGAAAAATATCCGGCACAATACAAAGCGGGTAATGTGGAGATCATCACCATCGGAAAAAAATTATCCGACTTTTTGAATGCCAGGAATTACAAGATCGCAAAGCAATATGACGATCTGCTCGAAAACCTCTCTTTTGCAGCCATCCAGCCCATTGCCCGGCAATTCATGGATGATTTTGCAGCGCAAAAATTCGACCACATCGAAATCATTTACAATCAGTTTAAAAACGCAGCCGTACAAATCCTGCAAACCGAGACGCTTCTTCCCGTAATCCGGCAGGAAGAAAAAAATCAGGAACCCTCCGGGCCGAAAATAGACTTTATTTTCGAGCCTTCCGAGAAGGAGATCATTACCGAGCTCATCCCCAAATCACTGAAGATTCAGTTCTACAAAGCACTGCTGGATTCCACCGCTTCGGAACACGGCGCACGGATGACGGCTATGCACAAGGCCACAGACAATGCACAGGACTTGCTCAAGGAGCTCAAGCTTTCGTACAACAAAGCACGCCAGGCTGCCATCACCAACGAAATACTCGAAATCGTCGGCGGCGCAGAGGCATTGAAAGGGTAAGGTTTAAAGGAACGGAGAGCGGGGGAGACTGGAGAGATGATGAAGTGATAGAGTGATAGAGTGATGGGACGAGAGAACGATGGAACGATGGAATGATAGAACGATGGAACGAGGGGACGAAGAAGTGATAAAATGAATGGTATCGCATGCTGAAAGATAAATTCTTCCGAAAACACATTTAAGATATTTTTTTTAATGGCCTTAAATGCTTTATATATTCCAAAAAAATTAAAACCAATAATTTTTATCGATAAGCTATCCAAAGGCGCTTTTACTCCCAGTCGAGCAGGCGCTTTTCGCCGGTAATTTTTTGCAGGGCGGATATTTCCTGTGAAACTTCGAGTGTTCCCCTGAATTTTCCGCTTTCGTCACGTACTGCAAAATAGCGGATCAAGATGTATTCGCCTTTCATTTTGATCCAGAAAGAAGCCTCATCTTTTTCACCCCTCCTGAAAGCATCCACGATCTGTTCCACCACATGTACACTTTCGGGCGGATGGCAGTTTTTCACATCTCTGCCGATAATGCCTTTGGTACGCGGGAAGATACGTTTGCCGGGAGTGGAAAAATATTTCACTTTGTTGTTTTCGTCCACGTACGTGATATCAACCGGCAGGTGATTGAAAACCATCCGGATCTGCTCCGGCGATAAAATACCGGTGTGCAGATCAACTTCACCCGTATCGGTTGAACCCTCTTCCATTGCTTCGGCTGCTTTTTGCGGTGGCTCAACAAACGGAAAAATCATTTCTCTGCTTTGCGCAAGCAGATCATTCAGTTCCTTTTCGGGAATGGTTTCCAGCATCCGGGGAAATAAGATCCGCTCATCCCTGAATTTGATGGCGTACATATTGAAAAAAATATCTCCGGCCAGCCGGTTGAATTTTTTCAGGTCGAAATCTTTTTCATCCAGCAATGCTATGGCCGCTTTGATGTTTTTGCGGATGTCGTCCTGAAACGACCACATCACCTGTACGCAGCGGAAATTCTCCCATTGTTTTTCGATCAGCGGAAAAAGTACATTTTCCTTGATGACATACAGCGCGTCGAATTTCCCGATCTCCGACAATTTCTCTTTTAAACGTGAATGCAGCATCACGTCTCCGGGTGTATTGTTCAGTTCTTTGATCAAGGGACGCGTAGCCCGAAGCCGGACATCCAATTCACGGTTGTTTTGGATCAGAACATCCAGGAAAGAGCCTTTAGGCGGCGGAGTGTAAGGGTACCCGTTGAGGGTTTTATACAAAAGGTTGAGGGTTTTGTTGATGCCCCGTTTCAACGCTTCCATGGGCACACCGTGCCGCACCAGCCGGTCAACGGCATCAATCACATCCGAAGGCACAATGTTATCAATCAGTTGCTGATGTTTCCGTACCAGTTCCAAAGGTTTATCACCCTGCATTATTCCGATAAAAAGCTCAAAAAGATGCTGGACACGCTGCTGGCTGTTTTGAGTAAATTCCGACATGTTTTTTTTTCAGCAAAGGTAAAATTCATTTCAAAATAAAAATCATTTTATTAGCTTTGCGGTGTTGAATAAAATATACTCACTTACTCTCTTTTACTCATATAAAACTATTGATTATGAAAAAAATCTTTTTTTTGCTGATGTTCCCGCTCTTACTGGGAGCATCATCAACAGCACAAACCATTTTCTGGTCTGACGATTTCAACAGCAATCTGGGATGGACATTGGAAGATAACTGGAGCATTGCCAACGGGAAATTACGTTTATACTGGAATCCTGCCATTACGAATTTCGATCTGTCGGCAACATCGTCATCCATCACACTTCCCGAAAATACAATGGAGCTCATTGTAAAGCAATACCTTGACATCTTTTCGGTAGGTAATCCTCCGGAAACTGCCGAGATCATTCTTGTGGCTTCGGGCAATAACAATGTATTATGGAGCTATACTTTCGACAACGGTAACTGGGGTAACCCTGCAGGAAGTGAACTGGTTCTGGATGTAAGTGAATTTGCAGGTCAGGAAGTTCAGATCATGTTCCGTTCATACGGCCCTACGACATACAATTGGAACTGGTGGGATATATTCAGTGTAGGCTTTACGCAAATGCTGAACTGCGATCTGACGGCCCTCGAAGTGAGTGGTCCCACCGTGCTGGACATCTCCGAAACGGGACAATGGGAAGTACAAGTCAAGAACCTTGGCGATCAGTCCCAGACGGATTTTACCGTTCAGCTTTTCAGCAATAAATTCAACGAATTGCTGGGCACGCTGAATGTAACCGATGACCTTGCCCCCGGCGAAGAAAAAAACTACGAGTTTGAATGGACCCCTGACCTGGCACAAAACACAACGCTCTACGGCAAGGTGGTGAAAGAGGGTGATGAGTTTGAACAAAATGACATTTCCACAACTCACTTTGTGAGGGTCAGTCCGGACATTGATTTCTCCATTCTGGTTTGGGATGACGACAACGGCATCGAAACCATCATTGACCCCGAAGCGGGAGATGAGATACAGGCTTCGACAGCCCTTACCAGAGCATTGGACGCCACCGGACTGGATTATATTTTTGTGACCTCCCTGCCGCAAAATTTAACCCAGTACGACATGATCTTTTGTACCATGGGTTGCTATTGCCTGAGCTGAGGCCTGACTCCTCCCGGTACTGTATCTGCAACAGACCGGACAAAATTGAAATCTTTTCTTGATAACGGCGGTAATTTATACATCGAAAGTGTTGACCTCGGCAAAGACCTCAATGGTTCGGGTTTTTTCGAATACCTTGGGATCACCTATCTGAACGATGGCGGCGATGATGAAGTGGCAAATCTTTACGGAGGTCCTGAATGTATCACTTCCGGGCTGGAAGCGAATTACAACGGAGGCTCCGATCCCCATTACAGCGTTGACAGGCTCTCTTCGTTAAGCGCCCAGTTGCTCTTTAGCTGCGAAAACGACTACGGACGGATGTTTCTGTACGACCACGGTAATTACAAAGTAGCCACATCTTCGGTGATGATGGGAGCCATCGCCAATGGTGCCGGCCTGAACACAAAGCCTTACATCGTAGGCGAAATCGTCAATTACTTTTTGGGATACAATCCTTATACTTCCGTCAATGACCAAACTGCCGGCACATCCGACGTTTACGTCTCGCCCAATCCATTTACGACTTCCGCCGAAATCCATTTTTCAGTACAAAAAGCGGAGCATGTACAGGTGGAGGTTTACGATATGAACGGACGTTTGGTAAAACAACTGACAAATCGAAAAATGGCCCCCGGCAATTACACTGTTATATGGGATGCCGTGAGTCAAAACGGCGCACCGGCGGAAAAAGGGATTTATTTCGGCAAAATCAATATTGGCAACACACAGTGGACGAAAAAAATGATTTTGTTGAAACCGTAAGGACACAAACGAAATTTGATTACTAAAAACGAAGCAGGTGTTGAAACGGATGCGTTTCAGGCCTGCTCTGCCGCATCACGGGCATAGAGGTCGCACATGGTATTTTCGAAATTTCCCGAATGTCCTTTGATCCACGCCACTTCGATATATTTTCCGGCGGTAAGCCGGTCAACAGCCTTCCACTGTTCAATGTTTTTGGCCGGTTCGGCATTGGCCGTCAACCAGTTGTTGAGCCGCCAGTAAAACATCCATTCTGTCAATCCTTTCCGCACGTAGCGGCTGTCGGTGATCAGCCTGATCATCTCAGTCCTGCCGATCATTTCCAGCCCTTTCACAACGGCTTCCAGCTCGGCCAGGCAGTTGTTGTCGGCAACACCGGCAATTTGGTCCAGCAAATATTTTCCGTCGGGGTATTTTACGATGACGGCCATGCCGCTTTTGTTCTTCGATTCCAGAAAACTGGCGTCGGTATAGATTTCGTGAATACCGTCTATTCCTTCGTTCAAAATACTGATTTGTTCCCTTCCCATCCTGCGGTCGAGCACAATAACCTTCGACATGTCGTTGAAAAGCGATACCTTCTTCCTGTCCATCAGGATAAACTTCAGCCTGAATCCCGGATAAAAAGTGTCGGTACGTTTGGTGTGGAAGATTTTTTGAATTTGCCCGATGTTCATTTTAAGCTTTTGAGCAACCGGGTCATCCTTCAGGAAAACAAGATCATGATTTGCCGGATTGTAAAGTATCTCCGTCCGTTTCCCCTCATGCATTATGCGATGCCGGAAATACCCTTCCGCTTCATCCAGTATCTCCATATCAAAGCGCAACATTTTCATCGAAATGACCCTGTCGTCGTTGTTACCCGTTTGATAAATTTCCTGCATTGCAAAAAAAGTCTATCAATCAAATAATTCATTCAGATCCATATTCTTCATTTTATCTTTGAAATTGCTCCATGACGGATCGTCGAAATCAATGTTATTGATGTTGGACAAGATCAACGGTGCAACTTTCGACAGAGGCTCGTACAACAGTGAGGCTTTTTGTGTCTCTTCCTTCAGTATTTTCGATTTGCTGTCGATCATATTAAAAAGAAGGATCATCACACTCATCAGGATCGCTCCTTTTAACACTCCGAAAACAAGGCCGAAAAGTTTATTGATCACTCCCAGAGCAGCAAACGAGGCGATTTTATCAAGCAACTTTCCGAGCAGGGTTACCAGAAGCACCACACCGATGAAAGTGAGAATGAAGGCAATGATGAAAAGGTACCGTTCATTAATATCGAAATGTTCGAGTAATAAACCGGCTGTCCAATCCGAAAAATAGACGGCGAAATAAATACCAAGGATCAGTGCCACCAGTGAGGCCAGTTCCTTGATAAGCCCCTTTCGATAGCCTGAGAATGCAAGCAATGCGATGGGAATGGCAAGAATGATATCCAAAAAATTCATAAGATGCTATTGTTTGAGTTTACGTGTTAATTCCGAAGCGAAAACAAACTCGTTGATCTCTTTATTGTCCGTGTTCAAAATATCCTCTTTGCCCCCCTCCCACCAAAGCTCACCTTTGTAAATGAAAGCCACTTTGTCGCCGATCTCCACCACCGAATTCATGTCGTGCGTGTTGATGATGGTGGTAATGTTGTATTCTTTGGTGATCTCATCAATCAGATTGTCGATCACATTGGCCGTTTGCGGGTCGAGCCCCGAATTGGGCTCATCACAGAACAAATATTTCGGATTGAGCGAAATGGCGCGAGCAATGGCCACACGTTTTATCATTCCGCCGCTCAGTTCCGAAGGCATCAGTTTGTTGGCATGTTCCAGATGAACCCTTTCAAGGCAAAAATCCACCCGTTTTTTTCTTTCGTCCAAACTCATATTGCTGAACATATTGAGCGGGAACATCACGTTTTCTTCAACGGTCATGTAATCGAACAAAGCGCCACCCTGAAAAAGCATCCCGATCTCTTTGCGTATGCTCTTTTTTTGTTTGAACGACATTTTCGAAAAAACACGATCATCATAAAGTATCTCTCCGCTGTCGATCCCGAAAAGGCCGACAAGGCACTTCATCAAAACGGTTTTTCCCGAGCCGCTCTGGCCAATGATCAGATTGTTCTGGCCGGGCAAAAACTCCGTTGTGATATTTTTCAGCACATGCTTGTCGCCAAACGATTTATTGATATTGATTGCTTTGATCATGCCAGTAACAATTGTGTAAGGATTAAGTTGGAAACGATGATGAGAATGCTGCTGTAAACAACGGCTTTGGTGCTGGCTGTACCCACCTCCAGCGCTCCGCCTTTGGTTTCGTACCCCTGAAATCCTGCCACGGAAGTGATGATAAACGCAAAAACGGCGGTTTTTATCAATGCATAAGTGATCGTGTAGGGGTCGAACCAACTGCGCAGGCCGGTGATGTAATCGTTGGAAGTAACGATATTTGTAACAACACATGCCAACCATCCGCCGAAAAGCGCAAAACCCATGCTGAAAATAATAATAGCCGGAAAGATGATGACGGCAGCAAACACTTTGGGTTGTATCAGGAAATTGGCCGGATTGACGCCCATGATCTCCAGTGCGTCGATCTGCTCCGTTACCCGCATGGTACCTATCTCGGAAGCTACACGCGAGCCTACCTTGCCGGCAAGTACCAGACTTATCATTGTCGGTGAAAACTCCAGAATGATGGACTGCCTGACCGTGAAACCTACCATTGTCAGCGGGATAAGCGGATTGTCGATGTTGTAGGCAGTTTGGATGGCAACAACGGCTCCCATGAACATCGAAATGATGATGACAATGCCCAGAGAATCGATGCCGAGACTCTGAAACTCAACAAGTACCTGACGAAAAAAATACCGCATTCTGTCGGGCCTGACGAATACTTCTTTCATCAAAAGCAGGTATTTCCCCAGATCGGATATCAGTCTCATCATAATTTATTTTTTTGCTAAAGTATAAAGAGTTTGCAAGCTGGACAAACAGACACGGGCATTTTTTTATTTTGCGTGAAAGAAAACCCGTGCTTAAAGCTTTCCGGTAAAAAGCCGAATCATGGTTTGTTCAACCTCACGCCGGATGCGGTTGAAATCCTGTGGAGCGCCCAGCTCTTTGGCAAGCGAAGTGACCCCTTTATTGGTGAAACCGCAGGGATTGATAAAATCGAAAAAATGCAGGTCGGTGTTGACGTTGAATGCAAAACCATGCATGGTAATATGCCGGCTGGCTTTAACGCCGATGGCACAAATCTTACGAGCTTTGCCGGGAATGTTCGTATCCAGCCATACGCCCGTTGCTCCGGAAAGGCGTTCGCCCTTCAGGCCGTATGGTTCGATAACTCTGATGATTGTCTCCTCAAGCAATTCGATATAATTTTTAATGCCGAGACCGAAGTGTTCCAGATCGAAAATGGGATAACCGACAATTTGCCCTGGGCCGTGATAGGTGATATCGCCGCCGCGGTTTGTTTTCACAAAGCTCACATTGAGTTTTTGCAACTGCCGGTTGTTGACCAGCAAATTATTTTCCGAACCACTTTTGCCAAGTGTATAAACATGGTCATGCTCACAAAACAACAGGCGATCTTCCGTAGGCCTACCGGCGGATTTGCTTTTCAGATTAGCGGCAAATAATTTTTCCTGGTATTCCCACGCCTTTCGATATTCGATACGTCCAAGGTCCTCGGTGATGATGCGGATTTTTTCCATCGGCGGATCAGTTTTTTTCGAGCAACGCGATCAAATCCTGGAGCGGCATCGCTTTTTGTTCACCTGTTTTCATATCCTTCACCGAAAGCACATTGTTCGCCATCTCATTTTTTCCCACCAGCACCACATAAGGAATATTCTTTTTGTTGGCATAATTCATTTGCTTTTTCATTTTGGCGGGTTCGGGATAAAGTTCTGCATTAATACCTTTTTGACGGATCTGTGCGAGCAATTGCAAGCAATATTTTTGTTCTTCTTCACCAAAGTTCACAAAGAAAACTTTGGCCGTAGCCCTGTTGCTGTCCGGGAAAAGACCGAGTTCTTCCATCACATCGTAGATACGGTCGGCACCAAACGAAACGCCCACGCCCGACACATCGGGCAAGCCGAAAATCCCGGTCAGGTCATCATAGCGTCCGCCGCCGCAAATGCTGCCGATCTTCACATCCCGGGCCGTAACTTCGATGATGGCACCGGTATAGTAATTGAGCCCTCGGGCCAGGGTAAGGTCAAGCAAAACACCCGATTTCAGACCAAGGTTTCCGGTATGTAAAAAGATGAATTCAATTTCACCGATCCCTTTCATGCCCGTTTCGGAATTCTGAAGCATGGATTTCAACGTGGTAAGTTTTTCGTCCGGTGTCCCTTTCATCAGCAAAACAGGTTGCAGCTTTTCGATGGCTTGATCAGCCACACCCTTTGCCGCCAGTTCGCGATTTACATTTTCAATCCCGATTTTATCCAGTTTGTCGATGGCAACGGTGATATCCGTCATTCTGCCGGCTTCGCCGATGGTTTCGGCAATTCCCGCCAGGATCTTCCGGTTGTTGACCCTGATCTCCACAGCGACGCCCAGTTTTGCAAAAATATCGTCAATCACCTGTATCAGTTCCACCTCATTCAGCAACGCATCACTCCCGATGACATCCACATCACACTGGTAAAATTCGCGGTAACGGCCCCGCTGCGGCCGGTCGGCACGCCAAACGGGCTGTATCTGATAACGCTTGAACGGAAAGGTGAGCTCGTTGCGATGCTGTACAACGTATCGCGCAAACGGAACGGTAAGGTCGTAGCGCAATCCCTTTTCGGATATTTTTGTTGAAAAACTTATCGAATCCCGTTTTTCAAACTCCGCCTCGGAGACTTTGGACAAAAAGTCGCCAGAGTTCAAAATGCGAAACAGAAGTTTGTCACCCTCTTCTCCGTATTTCCCCAGCAACGTGGAGAGGTTTTCCATGGCCGGCGTCTCGACGGGAAGATATCCGAAGCGCTGAAATACCGTGCGGATCGTATCAAAAATATAATTGCGCTTCACCATCTCTTCGGGTGAAAAATCCCTTGTCCCCTTGGGTATGGTCGGTTTTTGTGCTGACATATTTTTATTTTTACAGATGTTAATTTACTGAACCTTTCATGCAAAACGGATAACAGACATTAACGCCATCGGACATTAATTATTCTCATTGATAAAGTTCATCGGTTATCTTCCGGGAATCATGGTTTTACCACTCCTGTTTTTTGCAATAACAAATTGATGTATTCCTCTGCTCTTGCATCTCCTTCGGCGGGAGCCCAAGGCGCAAAATTCTTTGCCGCCGATGGCAGATACGGTCCTTGTTTCACCTCGTAGGCTACCGACCCCGGCTCCAGTGATATCAGCGTATGGTAAGTCCTTTCGGGAATTTCCACGCCGTATCTTCCTTCCCGGGAATCAAGAATAAAATGGTGCGTGATGTTACCTTCATCGTCAAAAATAACCACAACAAAACGGCCGCGCAATGCAAGAAACACCTCAAACCGGTCGGGATCCTGATGCTTATGTGGCCGGATGTAAGTGCCTGGCTCCATGGCGTTGAGCAACCGGTGAAGCGCATCTTCGTGCGAAGGATGAAAATTGTAGTTCATCCTCCTGCGCTCATGTTGCTTTGCTTTGGCTGATGTAACATCCAAAAATTCATCGGTAATGTATTTGACCTTCGTTTGCATATCGGCCGCAAATGTATTGAAATTAAACGGAAAATGAAAAAAAGGCCTTCAAGAAGGCATTGATAGTTATCATGACAAAAATTTTAATTCCGTTATCCATTGAAACAAACCGGAGGATTTTACAACTAAATATTTCCTGCCAAAAAAAAGCCCGCCGTCAACATGACAGCAGGCTTTGAAGATAAGCAGTGAAAATGAACTATCGTTCGCCAATGGGAAGTACGGTTTTGCCGTGTGATTCGTTGATCACCTCCGCCATGGCCAGATAAATGGCCGACAAACCGCAGAACAGACCTTCGAAACCGGCAATTTTCCCAACCGTTGCCGAGCCTGTCCAGTCTTTAATCGCCAGCAGGAAAAACAATATCCACAACGTGAAGAACACGGTTTGCAGGGCACGGTTTTTCCCGAAAGTCCCTATCCACATAAAGAAGGTAAAAAGCCCCCACATGAACAGATACCATCCCATGAAAGCGGCCGGTGGTTTTTCGAGCCATCCGAGGATGGGAAAAACGATGAGAAAAACCAGTGTAAGCCAGAACAAGCCGTAAGATGTGAATGCTGTTGTGCCGAAGGTGTTACCCTTCTTGAATTCCATAATGCCGGCAATGACCTGAGCGACACCGCCGTAAAAAACACCCATCGCCAGGATCATTGACCCGAGAGGGAAAAAGCCTGCATTGTGCAAATTCAGCAACACGGTGGTCATTCCGAAACCCATAAGCCCGAGAGGAGCAGGGTTTGCTAATTTATTTTCCATAATTTTAGTTTTTAATTTTTAATAAAACAGTTATTTGATCAACAAATACCTTGAAATTATCAAAGTACATTTTGTCGTTGGAGGCATTTTTAGCGTTTAACTTCCACTTTGGCACCCAGGATGATCTCCTCAACCACTCCCGGATCGAGCAATGTTGAAGTGTCGCCGAGGTTGGTGGCATCCCCTTCACCGATCTTGCGAAGGATGCGGCGCATGATCTTACCCGAACGTGTTTTCGGCAGTCCGCTGACGATTTGGATGATGTCCGGCTTGGCGATGGGGCCGATCATCTTGGTTACGGTATCGCGGATTTCCTTTTCGATGGTCTCCATTTCGTGGTCGGAAAGTTCTTCGCAGGTAACGTAGGCATAAATACCCGAGCCCTTGATTTCGTGCGGATAACCCACCACAGCGGATTCATTCACTTTAGGATGCTGGTTGATGGCATCTTCCACTTCGGCAGTTCCGATACGGTGTCCCGAAACATTGATGACATCGTCAATACGGCCGATGATCCTGTAGAAGCCTTCTTCATCGCGCTTGGCACCGTCGCCTGTCAGGTAGAGCCCTTTGAAGGTGGAAAAATAGGTTTGATAGCATCTTTTATGATCGCCGTAGGTGGTCCTTAACATGCCGGGCCACGGGAATTTGATGCAAAGAATCCCCTGAACTCCGTTCCCTTTCAGCTCGTTGCCTTCATTGTCCACCAAAATGGGCTGTATGCCGGGCAACGGCAATGTGGCAAACGAAGGTTTGGTGGGCGTGATGCCTGCCAGCGGCGAGATCATGATACCGCCGGTTTCGGTTTGCCACCAGGTATCAACGATGGGGCAACGTCCTTCGCCCACCACATCGTGATACCATCTCCAGGCTTCTTCATTGATGGGTTCGCCAACAGTACCGAGCACTTTGAGTGAACTGCGGTCGTATTTCGTGACAAAATCATCGCCCTGGGCAATCAATGCACGGATGGCCGTCGGGGCGGTATAAAACTGATTGACTTTGTATTTTTCAACAATGGCCCAGAATCTTCCGGCGTCGGGCCATGTGGGCACCCCTTCAAACATTACGGATGTGGCTCCTGCCAGCAGCGGCCCGTAAACAATGTAAGAGTGTCCGGTAACCCATCCGATGTCGGCAGTACACCAGTAAATGTCACCGTCACCGTATTGGAACACATTTTTGAAGGTATATTCGGCATAAACCATGTAACCGCCGATGGTGTGAACCACGCCTTTGGGTTTTCCGGTGGAGCCGGAGGTGTAGAGGATGAAGAGTGTATCTTCCGAATCCATCACTTCGGCTTTGTTTTCGGTGCTGACACCGTCAATCACATCATGCCACCAGAGATCGCGTCCCTCTTTCATGTTCACATTCTCACCGGTACGTTTGAAAACAATGGTGTTTTTCACCGTCGGGCAAGTTTCCAGTGCCTCGTCAACGATACCTTTCAGCGGAATGGTCTTTGTTCCGCGGTAACCTCCGTCGGAGGTGATGACGAGATTGCAAGTGGCGTCATTGATCCTGTCGGCCAAAGCATTGGCCGAAAAGCCGGCGAAGACAATGGAATGAATGGCGCCGATACGTGCACAGGCCAGCATGGCAATGGCCAGCTCGGGGATCATCGGCAAATAAATGGCGACCCGGTCACCTTTTTTTACACCCAGCTTTAGCAATGTATTGGCAAACTGGTTGACTTTTTCAAAAAGTTCACCATAAGTATAAGTTACAGTGTCTTCTTTCGGGTCGTTGGGCTCCCAGATAATGGCAATCTGGTCTTTGCGTTGAAAAAGATTCCGCTCGAAGATGTTTTCCGTAATGTTCAGTTTGCCGTTGACAAACCAATTGACATGCGGAGCATCTTTACCTTCAAAATACCAATCCAGTACTTTGTCCCATTTCTTTTGCCAGTAATGACTTTCGGCAATTTTCCCCCAGAAACCTTCCGGGTTTGCTACACTTTCCTGGTATTTTTCGAAATATTCGGCCAGGCTTGTAATTTTATTGATCATAAGGCTTTCGTTTTGATGATTAATGATTTAATTTATTGATATTTTCAAATTATTTGTTCGTGCATCAGAAGAAGAAATAAACTCCGAGCAGTACCCTGAAATTTCCTACCGCACTAATATCCGTAACCGTTCCGTCGGCTTGCGTGGTTCCGTATCCTGCTACGGTGTATTCCAGCTCGGGAGCAATGCGGAATTTACCCACATTGTAAATAAAACGTGGCGAAATGCGATAAGCGTATCCGATGTTCGATCCTCTGGCAAAATACGGTCCGGTAACATCTTTGCCGGCACCGAGGTTTTTTGAGTACCCTGCAAAAAGACCAATCTGATATTTTTTCTTGTTGGTATGAATTTCAGCCCAAATCGCAAAGGTCTTTATCGGAGTGTAATCTTCGAATCCGGTAACGGTGTCGGCGATGTTCTCAACGGCGTAACCGCCGATCATGGTCAGGTTATAGGTATCTCCGGCGTATGTCCCAAAAAGTTTAACAGTAACCGGCTTAAAGACATATTTAATGTATCCGATCGCTGCAAAACTGCTCACGGTATTATTTGTTTTATAATCTTCCGGCGTAACGATACGTGGTGTCAGCATTTTGTAGTTACCGCTGATACCGGCGAGAAACTGTGTACCTTTCTCTTGATTACTCACACCGTACTCCAGCCGCAGGTTTAATGCCGGCAAAACCGAGTTGCGGAGGTATCTCGTTCCGGGGCCTAATGGTCCGTTACTTACAAAATCACGCTGTGTGATCACCGAGAACATCACCTTCAGATCATTGAATTTTTGCGTCAGCCTGATTTGAGGATTGCGTGTAAACGGAGTGAATGGCGCTCCTGTGTTAAAGGAGACCGTTCCCGGATAGCATCCTGTTACAAACAGCGGATGCCAGTATTGCCCGACAAGAAGCTGGGTGTTGGTCCAATCCAGTTTCACAAAAGCGTGACGAAGCCTGAACTCGTTGATCTGCCCTGCGGCATGACCGAAAAACTCCCCTTCGATGGCTCCGGAGGTCTTGGCCCCGAAAGCGTCGGGCCCGGTGATGTTCAACCTGATCCGGCTTTGGATGCTCAACATGTTGAAACTCGACTTGGCATTGATATCCTCATCGTTCATGTCCGGCAGTTCATTTTTGGGATAAAGCAAAAACTGACCATCCCTGATCGATACCGTCTGTCGCGAATCGAAATAGATGTCCGTTTTAACGTAACCCGTGAATTTGATCCCAAACTTCGGCTTTTTTTCCTGGGCATTCGATGCAAGAACAAAACCTATGCAAAGCGCCAGGGACAAAACAATTTTTTTCATAGTTGACCGGTTTAAATTGCTTGTTAATTAATTAACAATATTAAAGTGCGCCAAAATTATAACATTCATTTCATTATTAAAAATTGAATCAGTCTAAATTTCAGAAGTTTGGCAATCGAAGGGTTTTTTAAGAAAATTATTCTCTACATGAAATTGCACACAAATGATTTATAATTTTAAGTATTAGCACTTTACATTCACCATAAGCTGATAAAATTTATGTTTTGTGATTTCCCGAAAGGGTAAAATTTATACTTATTCTTATTATAAATAGCCTTTGAAACAGACGGAAAAGAGAATGGAGCTTTGTATTCATCATTCGTTTTTAAAGGAGCATTTTCATTAAAAAATTTATTCACGATCTTTTGGTTACAATAATCGAATAACTATATTGTAAACTCATTTATGATTATATATTAATCAATATTGAGGAGAGCAAACGAAGCGAACATGGAGACAAAAGACCGTACAATCGTTCACATGGACATGGACACATTTTTTGTGTCGGTGGAGCGGTTGCTGAACAGCAAACTGGAGGGGAAGCCCGTAATTGTCGGAGGGACGTCCGATCGTGGTGTGGTGGCCGGATGCAGCTACGAAGCCCGGCAATTCGGCGTAAGTTCGGCCATGCCCATGAAAATGGCACTCAATCTTTGCAGCGATGCCGTCGTCATACGCGGAGACATGGAACAATACAGCAAATTTTCGCGGATGGTCACCGAGATCATTTCCGAAGCGGCTCCCGTTTACGAAAAGACCTCCATTGATGAGCACTACATCGACATTACCGGGATGGATCGTTTTTTCGGTTCGATGAAATGGGCACACGAGTTGCGGCAACGGATCACAAAAGAAACGGGACTGCCGGTTTCGCTGGGGCTTTCGGTGAACAAAACCGTGTCGAAGATCGCTACCGGCGAAGCCAAACCCAATGGCGAACTCCAGGTGGAACATCCGCAGATCATGCAGTTTCTCGGGCCTTTGTCCATCCGCAAAATACCCATGCTCGGACTTAAAACCTACAAATTGTTGCGCTCCATGGGAGTGGTAAATATCCGCACATTAAGCGGCATCCCACCAGAAATGATGGAGAGGTTGCTTGGAAAAAACGGTATCGACATCTGGCGGAAAGCCAACGGCATCGACTTTACCCCCGTAAAACCTTACACCGAACAAAAATCCGTCAGCACCGAGCACACTTTCGAACGGGACAGTATCGACGTGGTGCGCATGCGCGAACTCATCGGAATAATGACGGATAAAATCGCTTTCAGGATCCGGAAACAGGGAAAGCTTGCCGGTTGTGTAACGGTAAAAATCCGTTATTCCGATTTCGACACCCACACATTGCAGCGCACCATTCCCTATACTTCGTTTGACCATCTGCTGCGAAAAACGGCACTTGAACTGTTCGACCGGCTTTACCGGCGCCGTATGCTCATCCGGCTTATCGGCGTCCGCCTCAGCCATCTTGTGAATGGCACACAGCAACTCGACCTGTTTGACGACACTCCCGAAATGGTGAATCTTTACCAGACACTCGACCGTATCCGCCGGCACTACGGCAGCAAGGCCGTACAACGGGCAACGGCACTCTCCCCGGCAAAACCGGAAGCAAAAACGATGAAAAAAAATTTGGCATAATGATTTTAAATGTTTTGAGATGATTGTCCGTGCCGGTACATTTTTTCGATGCCGGAGAGATGAAAAATTGTATTTTCGCCGCAAATTAAAACAAAAACAACAGATGGTTACCAAAGCATTGATTCATCCTGAAAGCATTGTTGTGGTCGGTGGTTCCAACGACATCACCAAACCCGGCGGAAAAGTATTGAAAAACCTGATCGATACACAATACAAAGGCAAGCTCTATGTTTCCAATCCGAAGGAAACGGAAGTCCAGGGCATCAAGTCGTATCAAAAACTGGCTGATTTGCCCGAGGTTGATCTGGCCATTTTAGCCATAGCGGCCAAATATTCGCTGCAAACGGTTAAAGAATTGGCTCACACCAAGGGCACCCGTGCTTTCATCATCATCTCTGCGGGCTTCGGCGAAGAGAATGAAGCCGGTAAGGAGCTGGAACAGAAGATCGTTGAAGTGGTTAATTCGGTGAAAGGCTCATTGATCGGGCCCAACTGCATCGGGGTACTTACTCCCGACCATGCAAGCGTTTTTACCGAGCCCATTCCGAAACTCGATCCCAAAGGAATTGATTTTATTTCGGGTTCGGGAGCCACGGCCTGCTTTATCATGGAAGCAGCCATTCCCAAAGGATTGACTTTTAACAGTGTGTTTTCGGTGGGAAACAGCGCACAAATGGGTGTGGAAGAGATCCTTGAATATATGGACGAAACATTTGACCCCGAAACCAGTTCACGGGTGAAATTGTTGTACATCGAAAATATTGACAAACCCCAGAAATTATTGCTGCATGCGGCATCGCTCATCAGAAAAGGGTGCAGGATAGCCGCCGTGAAAGCAGGCTCATCGGAAGCAGGCAGCCGTGCCGCCTCATCACACACGGGAGCACTTGCCAGTCCCGACGTTGCCGTGGACGCCCTTTTCCGCAAGGCCGGCATCGTCCGTTGCCATGGCCGCGAAGACCTCATTTCGGTGGCGTCGGTATTTATGCATCCGCCGCTGAAGGGCGAAAACATTGCCATCATTACCCATGCCGGCGGCCCCGCCGTGATGCTCACCGATGCCCTTTCCCATGGGGGGCTTAAAGTCCCGCAGATCAAAAATCCTAAAACAAAAAAACTGGCGGAGCAACTCTTCCCCGGTTCGTCGGTAGCCAATCCCATTGATTTCCTCGCCACGGGCACGGCGGAACAACTTGGTATTATCATCGATTATGTTGATAAAGAATTTGACGAAATAGACGGGATGGTGGTTATTTTCGGAACACCGGGACTGACCAAGGTATTTGACGCTTACCGGGTACTGGATGAAAAGATGAAAACTGCCCGGAAGCCCATTTTCCCGGTACTTCCGTCGGTGGTGACGGCAAAAGCCGAGGTGGAAGAATTTCTTGCACGCGGCAGGGTAAACTTCCCCGACGAAGCTGTTCTGGGCAATGCCTTGTGCAGGGTTTTTCATACGGCGCCACCGGCAGCAGCCGATACAGAACTGCCACCGATGGATACGGATTCGATCAGGGAGATCATTCGGAAACACCACAACGGATACTTACCGCCGGATGCGGTACAGCAACTACTTGATGCAGCCGGAATTGTACGGGCCGGCGAAAAAGTGGTCACCACTGCCGAAGATGCCGTTGAAGCTGCCGCACTGCTGGGATTCCCGGTAGTAATGAAAGTGGTAGGCCCGGTACACAAATCGGACGTCGGCGGAGTAGTGCTGAATGTTAAAGACGGCGATGCGGTGAGCAAAGAGTTTGAGAGGATGATGAAAATAAAGGACACAACCGCTGTTTTGATCCAGCCGATGCTTTCGGGCATTGAACTCTTTGCCGGAGCCAAGTTTGAACACGGCTTCGGACATATGGTTTTGTGCGGACTGGGTGGTATCTTCATCGAAGTGCTCAAAGATGTGCAAACAGGCCTGGCTCCACTGACTCTTGAGGAAACATCCGCCATGATAAAAAGGCTGAAAAGCTACAAGATCATTCAGGGTGTCCGCGGACAAAAAGGCGTCAACGAAAAACAGTTTGCCGAAATCATCGTTCGTCTCTCGGCACTGGTTACGACAGCTCCCGAAATTATGGAAATGGACCTGAATCCCTTATTGGGCACTGCCGATCAAGTTGTTGCTGTGGATGCAAGGATCAGAATCGAAAAATAAAGGATTTTTACCGGGTTGAAAGACTATCTTTGATGCAATGACCGGCGCATCATGCTGTTATTACCAAAGGTGAGTCAGATGGTTTTTATCCAAACCCGTTTTCCGTCAAATACGACACCCATTTGAATAATTTTCTTGATGCCGCGTTTTTCCAGCTCGCTTTTGTATTTGCGTTTGACAATCTGACTGACGGCTTTGTCAAGCGCTGTATCTTTTGTCTCGTTTTCAAAAGAATCAATTGTTTTCAGCTCCATGATGATTCCCGGTTTTGTAGTATCCCTGGGAATAATGGAAATATCATACCTTCCGAAGCCCGATTCCCTGTTGGAATAAATTTCATGTGTAGCTGAAAGATTGGTCAACAAGCCGAGAATAAACGCCTGATATACGGCTTCTTCGTTTTTCTTGTTAACATCGAAATAGGATAACGTCTCCATGACAAAAGTGCCGAATATTCTTTCAAAAACATCTATTTTACCCTTTGTTAATGCTTCCAGCATGATCTGCAGATCGTGATCGTCCATAGCTGACTTGAACCATTTTTGAATGACGGTTTCAAAAATAAAATGCACCTCTTCGTTGGGTATCTTCAGATAATAAAAATCTTTTCTCCCGACACGTTCCACATCCGACCATGTGAGGTATCCGCTGAAAAACAAAAAGCTGAAAGTATTTTCAAAATCATTTTTCACATCCCTCAACACCACTTCCTCGTTCAGTGGTTTTTTGACGGTTTCGTTTTTAAGCAATTTTTCGAAATCGTTTTTCACCGACATTGGCGAGGTGCTGATGAGTTCGTAGAGGATTTCGTTAGATGAAGTGTTGACCCAATAGGGCCTGAAACCGTCTTCGCGGTTAGAGATATATAAAGTGATGGACCATGGATTGTAAATGATCGTGTCGCCAAAGCGATAGCCGTTGTACCAGTTTCTGATCCCTTCCAGCGCCTCCCTGCAATCGAAATCATCACATACCTTTTCCAGTTCGGTTTCGGTAATGCCGAATTTATCCGAAAAGCGCCGGTTGAGTACCGTGTAAACCCCAAGATTGTTCAATCCCGAAAAGATACTCTCTTTCGAAACACGCAAAATGCCCGTGATGACTCCCTTGAACAGAGCGGGATTGTCCTTGAACGCTCCCGACATCAAATTGCGCATAAAAATGACCATCTCCTCATAAAAGCCATAATTGTAAGCAGCATGAATAGGTGTGTCATATTCATCAATCAGAATGACGACTTTTTGACGGTAATACTGTTCAAGAATGTTTGACAGCACCTTGAGCGATTTGCTGTAAAAGCGAACCGGATTGTCTGCCGTCAATACCTCCTTAAAATATTTCCTGTCATTTTCATCCCGGATGGATTCGGCTAAAAATGTGTATTTAGAAAATTCCGAAACAATAATGTCAATGATTTCACTTGCGGCATTTTCAAAACTGTTAAAAACAACATCTTTAAAAGTCAGATAGATCACAGGGTATTGTCCCTGATGTTTTTCAAAAAGTTCTTTTTCGTTTCGGATGGCTAGCCCGTCAAACAATCCCGCCCGGTCTTCCCCGGATTTCTCGAAAAAATACCGCAACATCGAAAGGTTCAGAGTTTTGCCGAACCGCCGGGGACGCGGAAGCAACAGCACCTCGCTGTTATCTTCAATGATCTCTTTAATAAAATGCGTTTTGTCAATGTAATAAGCATTCCTTTCGATATAATTCTTAAAATCACTTTGACCTATGTTAAATTGACGTTTCATGGATTTTCGATTTGGTTACAAATTTAACAAAAATACCGGTCTCTTGATTTTCGCATTATTATTAAATAATTTTTAATGTATATTTGCCGGTATAATTGGTTGATACAAAAAGCGAACGATAAATTTTAATTGTAAAAATGAACAGTTCCCGCCGGAAATTGTTTTTCACATTAAGATATTTGTTTATGTAAATATTTGCAATATTAAAATCAAAATAAAATGGCAAAAGTAGTAGTTCTCGGTGCCGGGATTTCCGGTCATACCGCCGTAATGGTACTTCGTAAAAAACTTTCGAAGAAACACGAAGTGATCATGGTAAGCCCCAACAGCAATTATCAATGGGTGCCGTCCAATATCTGGGTTGGCATCGGACAGATGAAGCCTGATCAGGTAAAATTTGCTTTGGCACCGGTTTACAAGCGTAAAGGTGTAAACTATAAGCAGGCACTGGCCAAAACGATATTTCCCGAGGGTGACGGCACGACGGATAAACCTTTTGTGGAGATTGAATATGTTGATGAATCCAAAAAAGGACAAACCGAAAAGGTAACCTACGATTACCTGATCAATGCGACCGGGCCGAAGCTGAACTTTGCCGGTACCGAAGGGCTGGGCCCCGATAAATTCACCAATTCCATCTGCACATACGGTCATGCCGAAAAGGCGTGGGAAAATCTTCAGAAGGCGCTGGACAAAATGGCCAAAGGCGAAAAACAGCGTTTTGTCATCGGAACGGGACATCCCATGGCCACATGCCAGGGAGCGGCGTTTGAGTATATTCTCAATGTGGCTTTCGAAATCAACAAGCGCAAACTGATGGATATGGCCGAGATAACATGGCTGACCAATGAATACGAGGTGGGCGATTTCGGAATGGGCGGTGCTTTCATCAAAAAAGGCGGATACGTTACCTCCACGAAGATATTCACCGAATCCATCCTGGCCGAATACGGCATCAACTGGATCAAACGTGCCGGCGTTAAGAAAGTGGAAAAAGGGGTTATTCATTATGAAAACCTTGCCGGCGAAGAAAAAACCATTGATTTCGATTTTGCGATGCTGATCCCTCCCTTCGCCGGAGTGGGTTTGAAAGCCGCCGACAAATCCGGGAAGGACATCACCGATAAGCTGTTTGCACCCAACGGACTGATGAAAGTTGATGCCGACTACACGCCGAAAGATTTCAACGAGTGGAGCGCAAACGACTGGCCGTCAACCTATCAAAATCCGACGTACGAAAATATCTTTGCTCCCGGCATTGCTTTTGCTCCGCCTCACTCCATTTCAAAGCCTTTCAAAAGCAAAAACGGGACACCCATCTTCCCGACGCCGCCGCGTACGGGAATGCCGTCTGGTGTAATGGGCAAAGTGGTTGCACTGAATGTTGCCGAATCGGTCAAACAGGGCAAAGTGGTGTTGAAACATACCGCTTCGATGGCCCGCATGGGCGCTGCCTGCATCGTTTCGTCGGGATACGGCATCCGGAACGGAATGGCGGCTACACTGACCGTTTATCCCGTGGTGCCCGATTACGAAAAGTATCCCGAGTGGGGACGCGACATCGGCTACACGGTAGGCGAACCCGGCCTGGCAGGACACTGGATGAAACTTTTTATGCACTACATGTTTTTATATAAAGCCAAAGCAAGACCGGGATGGTCTTTCATACCGGAATAGCAGGAACAAGAATACGGATGTTTAAAGATACGATAATTAAGAAAAAAATAATACGATGATTAACAAACCCATACCAAAAGGTTACAAAGACGAGCACTATCCGCCGATACCCACACGTACCAGAAAGTTTTTAAGAAAATGCTGGTTGTTTCAGATCATCAGGTTTTTTGTTCTGAACCTGAAGATCATGCGCATTGTGGTTGGTGGTCACAATTAATTCCCGCCCACGATCTCAAAAGTATCTTTGGCGATCATCAGCTCTTCGTTGGTGGGAACCACGATGACCTTAACCCTTGATTGAGGGGTTGAAAGCAATTCTTCTTTGCCGCGCAGGCTTTTGTTTTTATCGAAGTCGAAATCAATACCGAGAAACTCAAGGCCTTCCATCACACCGGCACGGGTATTGGCATCGTTTTCGCCGATACCGCCCGTAAAGACAATCGTATCCACCCCGCCCATTGCGGCAGCATAAGCACCGATGTATTTTTTAATGCGATAGGCATACATCTTCAATGCCACGCCGGCTCTTTTGTTCCCTTGGGCAGCAGCCGATTCCACGTCGCGCATGTCGGGCGAAACCCCTGAAATACCCAGCACACCGCTGAATTTATTCACCAAAGTATTGGCCGTCCGGCTGTTCATCTTCTCCTTGTCCATAATGTGCAACAGCGCCCCCACATCCAGGTCGCCGCAGCGTGTTCCCATCATCAACCCCTCCAATGGCGTCATCCCCATCGAAGTGTCCATCGACTTGCCGTGCCTGATGGCGGCAATGGAAGCCCCGTTGCCCAAATGGCAAGTGATGATCTTTTGCTTGCTGATGTCTTCGTTCAATATTTCGCACGCCCGGTTCGAAACGTATTTATGGCTTGTGCCGTGAAAACCGTACCGGCGGATTTTGTGTTTTTCGTAAAGCGAATAAGGAAGCGCATAAAGGTAGGAATACTCCGGCATCGTCTGGTGAAAAGCCGTATCGAAAACACCTGCCTGCGGAACATCGGGAAGCAGTTCCTGCATGGCATAAATACCTTTCAGATTCGGCGGATTGTGCAACGGCGCCAGATCGGAAGATTCTTCCAGTGCGGCAATCACTTCCGGTGTGATCTTTACCGATCCGCTGAAGGCTTCCGCACCATGCACCACCCGATGTCCCACGGCGTCAATCTCGTTCAAACTGCCGAGACTTCCGTACTCTTTGTCGGTTAATACTCCAAGCAGATATTCGATACCGGACTGATGATCGAGAATCTCTCCTTCAACGGTCAATGTTTTTCCGTCGTTACGCATGTGCTTGATGGCGGCGCCTTTCAAACCGATCTTATCCACCAGTCCTTTGGCCAGCACTTCATTGCCGGGCATTTCAAACAGCTGGTATTTGATGGATGAGCTTCCGCAATTTAAAACAATGATTTTCATATTTTCGTTCTAAAGATTTTTCTGTTATAATCTTCCCAAATTATCAATGGTCCCTTTTTTAATTTTTTTACGACTGCCGTCCCATATATAAAACCCTTCCCCGGTTCTGATGCCGACCATTCCGGCACGTACCATTCGTTTGATGATGGGTGAAGGTTTATACTTGAGCTCACCGAACTCGGCAAACAGGTTTTCCATCCATTTCATGATTTTGTCCAGTCCGTAGCGATCGGCCATTTCGAAAGGCCCGAAACTGTTTCCGGTGGCCTCCATGATCACTTCGTCAATGCTGCTCACCGTGGCAACGCCTTCCATCAAAAGCCGGCAGGCTTCGTTTATCGAGGATACGATCATCCGCGTACTGATATTTCCGGGTGATTCGCTTACGTCAATCACCTTTTTACCGATCATTCCGGCAAATTTCTTTACCGTTCCATAGGCTTCGTCGCTTGTATGAAAATGCCGGACCACTTCCACGATATTAACTTTGGAGATGGGGCTCACAAAATGCATCCCCAAAGCTCTTTCGGGATGTTCCAACACAAGGGCCAGCTCGGAGATGGGAAGGGTAGCTGTGTTGGAGGTGATCACCGTTTTCGGGCCGATCACTTTCTCAACTTTTTTGAAAACCTCCCGTCGTTCGTTAAGGCTGGTACCCGGTTTTTTCGAATTGATGGTTTCGATGATAATGTCGCAGTCGCGAAGGTCGGAATAATGTGTGGTACCGCTGATGCGAGAAAGGACAAGTTTCTTCTCTCCGGGGGTCATTCCCCATTTGTCGATCAGCTCGTCAAGCGCCTGTCCGAGTTTCTCCATGATACTTGCGACCAGTTCCTCGGTCAGGTCAAGAAACACCACTTCGATACCTTTTTTACTTGCCAGCAGAGCGATCTCCCGGCCAATGGTACCGCAACCTATCAGGCCTGCTTTTTGCAGCATGCCCTTTGACTGCATCTTTTTGTTGAGTCCGAATCGTTCCAGTGTTACCTTTGTCATTGTTTGATCCCAAATTTTAATGGTTATTGCAGCGGCAAAATAACGACAATTTTCCAGGAGATTTCAAAAAACAACACCCGAAAAAACATTTTGTAATAAAGTGTTTGATCCCTCTTTTCAAAAACCGGCCATCCGGCATTATTGCCCTGCACCGGCCATTACCGAAAAATCATCATTCCATCAGCCATTTGATCAACCGCAGTTTTTGCGGGGTATAGGGTGCATATTTCAAATTCGGCTCAAACCAGAAAGGCTTGTCCAGGATGCTTTTATAATGCGAAAACGTATCGAACCCCGTCTTCCCATGGTAAGCACCTATACCGCTGTGCCCCACACCCCCGAACGGAAGCCTGGGGTTTGAAAAATGCATGACGCTGTCGTTAACGGCACCCCCGCCAAAAGAAAGCGCTTGCAATATTTTGCCGATCGTTTTTCTATTCCCTGAATAAACATAACAGGCCAGCGGTTTCGGCATTGATTTAACCTGCCGTACCGCCATGTCAAGGTCGTCAAATGCAAGTACCGGAAGTATCGGGCCGAAGATCTCTTCCTTCATCACTTCGTCGTCAAAAGAAACATCTTTCAGGATGGTGGGCCCGATAAATCTGTCGGCTTTACCGGTCTGCCCCCCGTAATAAATTTTTTCTTTGTCAATCAACTCCATCAAACGATCGAACCTTTTGGCATTGATGATCTTTGTGTAGTTGTCCGGAAGGCCGTTTTCAAAATTGTAATGTTTCTCCGTTTCGCCGGCGAGTGCCTCCAGCAGCGACGGTTCAAGCGACCGTTCCACAAGAATGTAATCGGGTGCGATGCATGTTTGTCCGGCATTTAAGAATTTGGCCCACACAATCCGCTTTGCCGTGGTTTTCATATCACACCCCGGCAGGACAAAAGCAGGGCTTTTGCCACCCAGTTCCAGCGTAACGGGCGTAAGATGTTTTGCTGCGGCGCTGTAAATGATCTTTCCCGTGGGGATGCTGCCAGTGAAAAATATTTTGTCGAAACGGTAACCCAGAAGCTCCGTCGTTACTGCGGCATCACCTTCCACCACATGGAAATATCCTGCCGGGAAGTTGTTGTTGATGATCTCTGCCATAACCCGGGAGGTTTCCGCCGAAAGCTCGCTCGGTTTCAGTATCACCGTATTTCCGGCGGCAAGCGATGTGACGGCGGGAAGCAATGAAAGCTGATAAGGATAATTCCATGCTCCGATGATGAGGGTCATTCCCAACGGCTCGGGGATGATATAACTTTTGGCCGGAAAATTTACCAGCCCCGTCGGTACTCTTTTCCGTTTGCTCCATTTTTTGATGTGCTTCAAAAAAGTATTGATCTCGCCATAGAGCAATGATAATTCCGACACATACGTTTCAAATTCCGACTTGGCAAAATCCTGATAAATTGCCTTGTAAAGCAGCCCTTCATTTTCCTTGAGCAATTGTTTCAGTTTTTTTAACTGTTTTATTCTGAAACTTACATCTTTGGTGGCGTTGGAACTGAAATATTTTTGTTGTTCCGCTATGATCTCATTTATCTTCATTGTCTCAATCGTTTTGTGTGGCACGGTTGTTTTGCGGCAAGCCGTCATTTTCATTCTTTGGAGGAATATGATGCATGGCCCTTTCGGCGATGGCGGTAATGGAAAGTGCCGGATTCACACCGGGATTTGCCGAGATCACGGAGCCGTCAACCACGTACATGTTGTCGTAGCCGAACACTTTGTTGTATTTGTCCGTCACACCTTTTGATCTGTCGGCACCCATTACGGCACCACCGAGGATATGTGCCGTGGAAGGGATTCCGGCAATGGACTCCAACACAAAAGACATCGGCTTTCCGTGGATGATCTCACCGTACTTTCCGGTCAGCTCCCGTGATTCGGGAATGTCGGGGGTTGGCTTTTTGCCCTGTGTAACAGCAGAGGTCATCCGGCCAAAGCCGTTGATCCTGAACCTTAACTTTGAATCAACCGTTTGCATAAACAGCAGCACCGCCGTACTTTGAGCCCAGTTGTTCAAAAAATAAATCCTGAAATAACTCACCGGCGATAAAACCAGACGAAGCAGCACTTTCAAAAACCGGGTGATGATGTACCGGCCCGTGGTGTAAGGAAGGTGTAATGTTTTCCAAAATCCCGAACCTTTGCCGTATCTTACGATTTCGAGGTGGCTGTTCTCGTCGGTATGCAAGATGCTGCCGATGGCCACTCCCTGTGACACATCCTTGTTTTTGTCCAGTGTGGCAACACTCACAAGGGTTTCGTTGTTGCTTCTGATGTCCCGCCCGAGCATCCCTGAAAGGTTGGGCAATGATTTCGTTTTCAGCTTGAGCAGCAATCTCACGGTTCCCAAAACACCACCTGAAAAAACCACGCCTTTGGCAGTAAATGTCTTCTTTCTTTTGCCCAATGCCGTTTTTGCCCTTACCGTCACTTTGTAACCGTCAGCACCTTTCCGGTTGTCAATCGGGCGCACATCCACCACCTCATTTTCCGCCAATATCCGGGCGCCCTCTCTTTGTGCCAGGTAAAGGTAGTTTTTATCCAGCGTATTTTTGGCATTGTAGCGGCAGCCCGTCATGCAGGCACCGCAGAAATTACATCCCGTTCTCTCCGGCCCGTCGCCTCCGAAATACGGGTCTTCAACCGTCTCGTCAGGTGTTCCGAAAAAGACGGCCACATCGGTTTTTTCAAAACCGTCCTGCAGGTTCATTTGTTCCGCAAGATTTTTCAGGGCAATATCTCCGTCGAAAAGTTTCGGATTTTTTGAGGCGCCCAGCATCCTGAGCGCTTTTTCGTAAAATGGTTTCAACTCCTGCTCCCAATCGGCAAGCCCGCTCCAGCTACCCGAAGTAAAAAATTTCGATTTGGGCACCGGCAATGTGTTGGCATATACCAACGAACCACCTCCAACACCCGTTCCCGAGAGAATGGCCATGTGCCGGAAAATGGTGATTTTCATGATCCCGTAGAATCCTAAAGCCGGCATCCATAACCACCTTTTAATGTTCCAGTTGGTTTTCGGAAAGTCATTTTGCCCGTACCATTTTCCCTTTTCCACTACCAAAACCCGGTATCCCTTTTGCGAAAGCCGCAATGCGCTTACCGAACCTCCGAAGCCGCTTCCCACAATAATGTAATCGTAATCGTATTTCACGTGTCAGTCTTTATGATCTCTCTATTTAATCATCGAATAAAATAATTCATTCCGAATTTTACAGTCCCGTCAATTCAACGATGACCCAACAAAGTTAATATTATTGCTGCAACTTACCGTGAGATTACGTTTTAATATTATTTCAATCTGATATCCTAGCGGTTTCGGTGCTACGCACCTTATGTTTTTGTTGGTATATCTTTGCTATAGAGATTTCGGTGCGCTGCACCTTGAATTGAGGAAAGCCAAATTGAAAAACGGACTTTGCGAGCCCGGTTTGCCGGGCGAAGCAATCT
>JAOZMX010000285.1:1674-2975 GCA_029934065.1 Bacteroidales bacterium | reverse complement strand
CGTTGTTCAGATAGTCATCCACATACCGGCGTGGCAGACGGAGGATGTATGTTTTTCCGCTGGTGGCGGGAATGATCCCTTTTTTATATTGCGGATTCAGGAATTTCAACTGCTCCATCGGCACGCCCATCATTTCGTTCAACTGGTCAAATGCCAGCACATCACGGACGGTCACCGTGTCAATGTCATAAAAGAACATATCCGGACGCATGGGGTAGATGTTGTGTTCCGGGGCATAGTTCATGATGTAATTCACCGCAATGAAAGCCGGTACATAACCCCGTGTTTCGCGCGGCAGGAACGGCCATACCGCCCAGTAGTTCTTTGTTCCTCCGGCACGGCGGATGGCGCGGTTCACATTTCCGGCACCCGAGTTATAAGCAGCGAGCGCCAGCGACCAGTCGCCGTAAATATCATGCAGGTCCTGCAGATGTTCACAGGCGGCAATCGTGGATTTAAGGGGATCAAACCGGTCGTCAACAAGCGACGTGACCTTCAGCCCGTAAACCTTGCCCGTTCCGTACATAAACTGCCAGAGTCCCTTTGCACCGGCACGCGAACCGGCAGTGGGATTCAATGCAGACTCAACCACGGCGAGGTATTTGATCTCAAGCGGAATATCATATTTGTCCAATTGCTCTTCGATCATGGGGAAATAAATCTCCGACAATCCCAGTATCCGGGCCGTCAGCTCCCGTTTTTTATCGGCATAAAGCAGGATGAAATTTTTTACTGTTTTATTGTAAGTCAGTTCGATGGGGGTTTCTATGTTCAGCGCCGCTATCCGTTTTTCATAAACCGAGTCGGGATAGTCGGGAACCTCGCCCGGCTTGAACTGCCGGTGACTTAACCCGGTGGTGTCGAGTTTGAAAAACTGTTTGCTGTAAAATTTAACGTAAGCCATGCTGTCGAGCGCGCGCACCACAGGGGAATCCTGAATGTAAAAGGTCGTATCGCCATTGGCCAGTTTGATGATTTGCTGCTGCTGTTGCGAATGTTTTACCTGTTCTTTGACTTGCGGTTGCTGCTGAACAGCTTTTACCGTATCAACAGCCTGCGCTTTTGGTTTTGTCGCCTGCTGTGCGAAAACAGTTGGCTGAAAAACCAGCATGATCAGGGCTATCGTTAAAATTGAAAATCGTGTTCTATTGTGCTTCATCCTGTCCATCGTCAGTCTTTTCTTAAAAATCACGGCAAAAATAGATATAAAATGAAGGGAACCGTTGCTTCCGTTTCATTTTATAATGAACAATCAAACGTTAATTCAAATCACTTATACAAAGAATCCCCGAAAAGGTTAT
>JAOZMX010000285.1:0-1574 GCA_029934065.1 Bacteroidales bacterium | reverse complement strand
GAATATAGAAAAAATAAATGTAATATTGCATATACACAGATGTTTGGGCAAACTCCCCCGCAGGCCGGTGCAATAGCGATACTTGTGCGAATCCATAAAGAAGGTCTGGCGTTTTAGCCCTGGTACAAGTCAATTGCGCACTGGGCCGGCACACAAAATTTGCACCAGAGGGGAGAGATTATGGTTGAGTTAAATGTAGTCGTACAATTGGAAGATGTACATTTGGCACAAGCTATTAATTATAAAGAAGCATACGGATTAGAAATAGGTTTGTTAATATATTTTGGTAATAAGAGCTTGCAATTCAATAGGGTTAGGAAACCTAAAAAACAGATAAAAAAGACAAAAGAAATCAAAATAATCATAGTTAAAGACGATGAGATTGACTGAAACCGACATAATAAGTTTAGCACAAGCAGGCGAGGGTTACAATGCCGAGTTTAAAATATCGGTACCATCAAAGGTAAGCGAACTTGCCGGGGAAGTGTGTGCCTTTGCCAATGCAGCTGGTGGCGTATTGTTGTTTGGTATTAACGACAAAAATGAAATTAAAGGCGTTGAAATAGATAACAAGAAACGCTCTGCTATCCAGAATGCTATCAATCAATTAAATCCTCATTTACATTGCCCGTTTTATTTTGTTGAAGTTGAAGAGAAACAAATAGGGGTAATAGAAATTCCTTCCGGCTTGCAAAAGCCTTACGCCGTATCCGGTGCGATTTATATCCGGCAGGGGTCAATCTCACAAAAAATAACTTCGGTAGAGCAGATGCGTGATTTTTTTCAGCAATCGGGGCGAATCTATTTTGATGAAGGAAGCTGCGATACATTTTCTTACGAAAGCGATTTTGATAAAGAATATTTTAAAGAATTCCGTATTCAGGCAGGTTTTTCACAGGCTGTTGATGATATACAGATAATCCGTAACCTGCAACTCTTTGATAAAAACAACACTTTCAAAAATGGAGCGGTTCTCTTTTTTGCCAGGCAACCCGAAAATTTCTTTGATAAAGCCGTTATTCGTTGCGTTGCTTATGAAGGAACGGATAAAGTGAATATTATTGACGATAAAATTTGGGGCGGACCATTGATAGAGCAATACAAAGAGGCATTAAGATGGTTAAAAACCAAATTAAGTGTTCGTTATGTTATAGAAGGAGGTGGTCCGAGAAAAGAAGTTTGGGAGATACCTGAAACAGCTCTTAAAGAGGCTATTATTAATGCACTTTCACACCGTGACTACTACGATAGAGGTGGCAGGATAATGGTAGAACTGTTTGATGACAGGGTCGAGATTACAAATCCGGGCGGGTTAGTCAGCGCCATTGCCCCCGAAGAATTCGGTAAAAAAAGTTCAAGCAGAAATCCGCTGGTTTTTGGATTATTTGAACGGGTTAATATGGTTGAACAGGTCGGTTCCGGAATACATCGGATTAATAGTTCATTAAAAGATGCCGGCTTACCAAAAGCAATTTTTAAAACAGAAGGAATGTTTACGATAGTTTTCAAAAAAGATGTGCAAAAAAGTTCGGTGAAAACTACGGTGAAAACTACGGTGAAAACTACGGTGAAAA
>JAOZMX010000123.1 GCA_029934065.1 Bacteroidales bacterium | reverse complement strand
CTTACTTTTTTGTCCCTTCAAAAAAGTAAGAGAATGAGGAAAATATGCAAACGGCGTAATTGCTTGCGCAAAAGATCGCCGGTTGTTCATCGCCAATAGATTCTATTGTTACTTTCTTGTCTCGCCAAGAAAGTAACCAAAGAAGGCGACCCGAAACGAATGCCAACCCGCTCTGAAAAATTGCTTGAAATAATGCAAAAGTAGTGTGCCGCAAACGGCACAAACGCAAGCGCCTTTTGTTTATTTCTACGCAATTTTTCATTCACGCCGCCGCAATCCCCGCCGTTTCGGGTTTCCCACCCGCAGGAAGCAGGAGATGATTTAGTGGTTTGGAGTAAAACCTCTACGAGGTATTTGTTTTTGTTGGGGAACTTTTTCTACTTTATCGCCTACGGCGAATTCCGTGTAGCGGATCAAGTATTGTAGAAAAATCAGATTAGAATTGAAAATTATTCCCCGTAGGGGATAAACTCATTGGTGCTACGGTGGGCAGGGTATAACTCCAAGATCCCCCAATAATCGTTATTCGGTGTCTCGACCTGTCGGGATTCGATATTCTGCCAAACTTTTTCCAAAAAACATCAGAAAGTGAATTCCAGATTGAAGGTTGGTTGCCCTGATTTTTTAAACGTTTAACGATTCTAAATTACATCAAATCAATAAAAAAAATAAAAATTCATCACATTATTCTTGCAAAAGTTAAATATTCTTAATTACATTTGTAGGGTGAAACGGATTTAATTATCCTATGTGATTGAATCAGTGGGTTTAAAACAGTAATTTAAAATCTAAATCGTTTAACACGGTTTGTTGACCAAATGAAGAAAACCTCCCTCAATGACATTGCCAAGACCCTGAATGTTTCCAAAGCATTGGTTTCGTTTGTGTTGAACGGGCAAGGTGACAAGAAAGGCATCAAAGCCGAAACCCAGCGTAAAGTTCTGGAAAAGGCCAAAGAGCTGAATTACAAACCCAATCAGATCGCCCGCGGGTTACGTTTGGGAACATCCAACACCATCGGGCTGATTGTGGCCGACATCTCCAATAAGTTCTATGCAAAGATTGCCAAACAGGTTGAAGTGGTGGCAGGCCGGAACAATTACAATTTGATCTTTTGCAGTTCGGACGAGAACGAAGAAAAGGAGATCGAACTGATCGACATGCTGCGCGAAAGGCTTGTGGACGGCATCATCATCTCAACCACGCAGAAGGACACAAAAGTCTTTTCGCGGCTCAACAAAGAAAAATACCCTTACGTTTTAATAGACCGGAGATTAAGCCGTCTTCCGGCCAACTATGTGGGGGTTGACAACTATGCCGGGGCTTACGAAGCCACCGAACATTTGATCCGGAACAAATACCAGAAGATCGGTCTGCTGAAGATATCACCCGAAGGGTTGAGCACCATCAGAGAAAGAGAACAGGGATACAGAGATGCTTTAAAGAACAACGGATTGAGGGTAAACAGCAAGCTGATCCGCACCATCAGCTTTGCCGATATCAGACAAAGTGTTGCCGAGGTGTTGCGTGAGCTGATCGAACCGCCCTACAAAATCGATGCGTTGTTTTCGGTGAACAACAACATCACGGTGGCTTGTATGGAGTTTCTCAACGGGATGAACATCAGGATTCCCCACGACATTGCTGTCGTCAGTTTCGACGACATTGATCTTTTCCGTTTCAGTTTCCCAACGATCACGGCGGTTGCGCAACCGGTTGAACAGATCGGAGCCATGGCCGTCAATATTTTGTTGAACGAGATCAACGGTTTGAACGGTGAAGGAAAAAAACAGGTGATCCTGCCCGTGGAATTCATTCGCCGCAGGTCGGCAGCGATCTTTTCCGATCAGCGGGAGAACAATTTCGAAATAAATAGCAATACCGAATAAACTTAATAATCCAAACTCAAAACAAAAGCAGTAGTATGAAAAAAGGTTTACTTCTACTCACGGTTTTTTTTATCATTGTTACCGCAGCCATGGCGCAGGTACATACGGTTACGGGCCGTGTTACTTCGTCGGAGGATGATCTGGGGTTGCCCGGTGTGACCGTCTCGATCAAAGGCACACTAAAAGGAACGGTAACCGATGTAAACGGCGACTATTCGATCCCGGGTGTTTCGGTTTCCGACACGCTGGTTTTTAGTTTTATTGGTTACAAACAGCAGGAGGTTGCCGTAGGAGATCAAAAGACCATTGATGTGATCATGTTTCAAACGGTTGAGGAATTGAAAGAGGTCGTGGTGACGGCTCTTGGGGTGAAACGTCAGGAACGTGAGATCGGTTACTCCACCGAGAAGATCGATGCGGATGTGGTCACCCGCGCCAATGCACCCAATGTCATCAATGCCATGACGGGAAGAGCGGCCGGTGTGCAGATCACCCAGGGCGACGGCGTGGACGGTGGTTCGACACGTATCACCATTCGCGGCAACAACAATCTGACAGGCAATAACCAGCCTTTGATCGTAGTGGATAATGTCCCCATGGAAAATACGCCCGGACTGACCAATATCGGAAGGGGTGTTGACTGGGGCAACTCGCTTGCCGACATCAACCCGCAGGACATCGAGAACATCACCATCATGAAAGGGGGAGCCGCTTCGGCACTTTACGGTTCGAGGGGTGCCAACGGCGTGGTTTTCATCACCACAAAACGCGGTAAACAGCGCAAAGGCATCGGTGTTACATTCAATTACACCTATAAGCTGATCCATCCGTACAGGTTCAGGGAGATGCAAAATGTTTACGGGCATCAGGGGCCGATTTCGTTAACCCCGCCGGCATTTCCCATGGAGGGCGATACCCTGTTGTATCCCGGAATCTATGGTACGGACAATTTAATTCTGAACCAGGAAGGAGCAACCTCTTCCACCACGGCAGAGTTCGGTTATTACGGTTCGGCCGTGTCGTGGGGGCCCAGGATGGAAGGACAGATGGTGAAATGGTGGGACGGCGAAATGCGTCCCTACTCCCCGCAACCCGACAACTACAGGTCACTTTTTGACAACGGCTCCACACAAACCTACAACCTTTCGGCTTCGGGAGGTAATGAAAAAGGAACCCTCCGCGTGTCGCTTACACGGCAGGATCATCATCCCATCATCGAAAACAGCAACTACGACAGGACGACCATCAACCTCGGCGCCAACCTGAAAATTTCAAGTAAAGTGGATGCCGATCTCACTTTTTCCTACATCAATTACAACCGTTTGAACAGCCCCATGCTCGGTGATGCACAAAACTCGTTCAACAAAGGATTTTTGTATTCATGGCCGAGAAGCTACCAGTTGATCGACAAACAAAACTACGAGCTCTCCAACGGCATCAGAAATCCGCAGGAAGGATTTCCGTTCCTGTACATCGACAAATTCCTTTGGTGGAGGTATTACAAAAATAACACGGTTTTGCACAGGGATAAATACATGGGGGCGCTGACGCTTACCTGGGATATTACCCCCTGGTTGAATGTATTGGGCCGGATCGGCCGGGATTTTTCACTTGAACAGTTTGAAACCCGCAACGCACCCACTGATCTTATCGGACTGAAGGACGGCTATTACGGAAACAGTTTAACACGAAATTATTCGAATATTTACGAAGCATTTCTCACGGCCGACAAACAAAACATCTTTGGGTCAAATCTGAATGTGAAATTCATGCTGGGTACCAGCCGGTGGGATCACAGCCTTTACGGCATCAGAGGACATTCGGGAAAATGGTACTATCCCGGTATGTACACCTTTTTCAACTTGACCGAAACCACTTATACTACCGATGAAAACGGAAATACGATTGTTGTTGACCCGGGAAATACCGCTAAAAGCATGGCTCCCGGAGAAAGCATCAGCCGTGAGCGGAACAATTCGGTTTTTGCTTTTCTGAATCTTTCTTTCAAAAAATACCTCTTCGTGGAGCTTACCGGGCGCAACGACTGGTCGTCAACACTGCCGCCGGGTGCCAATTCCTATTTTTATCCTTCCATATCAACGAGTTTTATCGCTTCGGAGGCTTTCAACAATTTTCAGACAAAAATGCCATGGTTCAATTTTATGAAGGTACGCTTCGGGATTTCGCAAACGGCTACCGACACAGAACCTTATAGACTTGATTTTTATTACGAGACCAATATGTTCGGCGGGCAACAAACATCGAGGTTTCCCAATGTGATCCCGCCTTTTACCTTAACCCCTCAACGGGTCAATTCCTACGAAGGAGGGGTTGATCTGGGATTTTTCGACAATGCGATTGATTTTGATTTTACCTATTATTACATGTATTCCTTTTCACAGATCCTCGAAAACCTGCCTGTTCCTCATTCGTCGGGAGCGCTGGGTATCACCATCAACGAAGGGGAACTTTCGAACAAGGGGTTTGAGATCATTCTGAATACGGTACCGGTAAAACATTTGGATTTTATTTTTAAGACGGGGATCAACTTTGCAAGGAACCGAAACCGTGTGGAGAGCCTTGGCGATAATGCCAAAGTTATCGAACTTGCCAACATCTGGGGGCTCAACGGGCCTGCGATGGTTTTGCAGGAGGGTGATGAATACGGTACCATCAGCGGTTACGACTATGTTTATCATGAAAATGGCAACCCCATCGTAAATGATGCGGGTACCAAATACGAGATCACCGATACACGTGTGCCGATAGGCAACGCTTCGCCCGATTTTACCGCCGGCTGGACCATGGATTTCTTTTACAAAGGATTTCGTTTGAGCACCCTGGTAGATACCAAATGGGGCGGTGACATTTATTGCGGTTCGTACGTCATCGGATTGCAAACGGGCATCAGCCCCGAAACGCTGAAGGAGCGCGAGGGTGGCGGCCTGCCCTATACCGATCCCGACGGCAATGTCCGGAATGTGGGTATTATCCTCGACGGGGTTTATGCCGACGGCACACCCAACGATAAAGTGGTGCACTATTTTTACAAATACCTGCCCAACGCCGGCGGCTGGGGAAAATTCATTTCCACCCCCGGCATCCTCGAAGACACATGGGTGAAAGTACGTGAGATTTCGCTTTCATATACCTTCCCCAAATTATGGATGAACAGATCCAAAGTTTTCCAAAACCTCACTTTGTCCATCGTCGGCAGAGACCTGTTTTATCTCTACTCCTCCCTGCCCGACAAGATCAATCCCGAAGGAATCATGGGATCGGGCAATGCACAGGGATTCGAATGGGCTTCGCTGCCCGGAACCATGTCGGTTACTTTTGGCATATCGGCTTCTTTTTAATGAAAAATAACGGAAATAAATAAACGGAAATAATGAAATCACTACTTAAATTAACAGGATATGGGTTGGTGCTGGTTTTTTTCTTTGTTGCCTGTACCAAGGATTTTGATGAGATCAATACCGATCCGCACGGTTTCACCACTGCAAGCGACGGGTCGCTTTTCAATGCGATCTTACAGTCGCTGATTCTCTCCGGCAACGAACAGTTTTATATCAACAATGAAATATTGTACAAGCAAACCCAGTTGGCGGCGCTGACAAAAGAAGCATGGGGTAATTTTACCCTTGGTACCGAAAGCATGTGGAGCAATTATTATCAGGTGTTGCCCAATTTCAGGGAACTTTTCGATCGTTTTGAAGAGATGCCGTCTTCCGGTGAACTGGACAATATGAAAGCCATGCTGAAAATTGTTTTGGCATACAAAACCTTTAAAATTACGGACATGTTCGGGGATATGCCCTTCACCCAGGCAGGGTACGGATTTCAGAATCTGGAATACCTGCGTCCTGAATTCGACACGCAGCGGGATATTTACATCTATTTGCTGAATGATCTGAAATGGTGCGACGAGCACATCAGCGATACTGCTGTGAGCGAAGAGCCGTTCACGACATTCGCAACTTTCGATGATCTTTTCAATGGAGATATGCTTGAGTGGCAAAAATTCGCCAACTCGATGCGGCTGAGGTATGCTTTGCGGATGAGCGAAAAAGAACCGGAATTGGCCGGTGAGATCATTTCGGACATTGTGGAAAATCAACGGCCTGTTTACAAGGGATACGATTTTACGACTTATGTGGGTGAAGCAGCTTGCCTTTGGCCTGCCGCCATGGGTTTCAAAAACACAAGCCTCAACTGGTCGTTCCGCGAACACAACAACCTGCGGATGGGTTCCAATGTCTGGCATCAGCTTTCGGCCAACGACAGCACCGACGGCAGCGGCATTTTCGATCCGCGGGCTTATATTTTCTTCGAAGGAAACAACGAAAACAAATGGGTGGCCTATCCGCAGCTCCCCGAGCCCAACACACCGCCGTCGGGAGGCATCCCTTACGGCTCGCACCGCGATCAGGACGGCGCATTTGGTATCAAAGGCGAAACGTGTATTTATTCGCCCTTCGAATATTTTTTAATCAGGGACGAGAATTTTATGCCTATCCCCTTGATCACGGGAGCCGAAGTCCATTTTATCCTGTCGGAGGCTTATTTCAAAGGCATCGGCCTGCCGCAGGACCCGGATATGGCGGACATTGAATTTATGAACGGAGTCAACTCTTCGGTACAGTGGTGGATGGATGTTGCCGACAATTCCAAGTTGCCTAATTCGGGAATGATCTTTCCGGACATGGTCTCCATCCCGGCAAACCTGGGCCCCGCATCGGTATTGATGATTTTCGGCTGGTGGAATGCAACGTCGGACGAGGAGAAAATGCAATTTCTTTATACACAGCGCTGGCTTGACGCTTTCAGGCAGCCCTGGGAAGCCTTTGCTTTGGTGCGACGCACGAACATGACCCCACGGGAAGGCGACCCGATTGATTATTACCGGTTGCCTTATCCTCCGTCGGAGTCGGAATACAACACCGAAAACTGGTCTGCCGCAATCGCCAATCAGGGCGGCGGCGACAGCCCGCAATATAAAATATGGTGGATACCCTAAAGGAAATTATGTTAAATCAAGTATATTTACACAAATAGTTGTTTTATTATTTATTAAACCATAAAAAATAATTTTATGAAAAAATTTTACTTCAAATCAGGTTTGCTGTTTGCATTATTTTTGCTTTTACAGCCGGTTTTTGTCAGTGCACAAACAAATCAATACCTTCACTTCGACGGTGAAGATGATTTCGTGATCCTCAACGAAGGAGGACAATACATCAACGGTAGCAACGAGATTTCGATGACCGGATGGTTTTATTGCGATGAATTGAAATACGGACAGGGATACATGGGTTTCAGGGCCGGTTCCGGCAATGGTGAGTTTTATTTGATTCAGTTGGGGAACGGGAAAATGGAATGCCGGTTGGTGACCACAGCCGGGTTTCATCAATATGTTGCTCCGGAGAATACGGCCATCCCACAGATATGGCAACATATTGCATGGATTTATGACGGCAGCTCCATCAAGCTGTATGTGAACGGGGTTTTAAAAGGCAGTGCTTCGGCTTCGGGAACATTTTCAAACGCCACGGTACCGTTTGCCATCGGAAAAAGTACACTCGGGGGGTTCAACTTTGTGTTCGGCGGAAGAATTGACGAAGTTTCGGTGTGGAACAAAGGGCTGACACAAGAAGAAATCCAGGACATTATGGAAAACGAACTGACCGGGAACGAAGAAAACCTTCAGTTGTATTACAAATTCAATCAGGGAGAACCCGGCGGGAACAACACTTCCATCACCCACCTGATCTGTGAGATCGGAAATGGGGAGCGGGATGCCGAGCTCAAGAATTTTGCATTGACCGGGGAGACTTCCAATTTCAACGGTGCGCTGAATCCCGGCTATCAGGCCATCTCTTTTCCGCAGATACCCAACCACCTTACCACCGACAATCCCTTTGAGGTCGAGGCAACGGCAACATCGGGGCTTCCGGTTTATTTCGAAGTCCTCGAAGGGCCGGCCACGATTGATGAGAATGTGGTCACACTCACAGGAGAAGAGGGTGCCGTAACCATCGAAGCAACACAACCCGGCAACGGAACTTATGATCCTGCCGATCCGGTAAGCAATACCTTTATGGTGTTGAATCCCGCTACCTATGTTCCGGAAATTGACCCCCGCAGTCCGCTTGCCGGTGATGTGATGGTGCCCGAACTGGGATACATCCAACTGGCTACCATTGCCACCATTGGTTACCCCGACCTGTTCTCGGTGGATAATCTTCAATTCTCCATCAACGGAGAGACTTTCGAGCCGACCAACTGGGGAGAAGGATATTATTCCGGCTGGTGGCCCGTTCCCGAATACGGAAACTATACGCTTACCATCACTGCCACGAACAATTACGGAGCTTCTTCGGTGGAAACGGTAAATATCAATGTTACGCCCGACGTACAGGACGAAGAGGTGCTGGCAGTGGATCAGGTCTGGCTCAATCCTGCCACTCCGCATGTTGTGGTGGATGCAGAACTGCCGTCGTACATGGGTGCCTACGGACAGATCACCGGAACACTGGAACTAACCTGTCCTTCGGGAGGCTGCGGCGAGTGGGACAGGATAGGAAGTATTGATGCACGGGGACACGATGGAAAATGGGTTGAAATTATCCGCTACATCACGCCTTACGGTGTTCCTTGTACCCACTCCATTGATCTGACCGATTACATGTCGCTGTTGCAAGGAAAGGTTTCGTTCAGGGTCAATTGCGGAACCCTCGACAATGGTTATTTATGGTCGCTGACCCTGAACTTCAACGAAGGCACCCCGGCTCATAATTACAGCAGGGTTGATACCATCTGGTGGGACTGCTATCTGTTCGGTGACCTTTCCAACCTGCAACCGGTACCCGATGTGGACTATACATTTCCCGAGAATGCAGCAGCCGCCACCCTGAAACTCGTTTCCACCGGCCACGGCTGGGGCGAGACCAACACGGGAAATGCCGCGGAATTTTATGAAGCCACACACCACATCTGGGTCAACGGAGAGGAGACCTTCGAACAACACAACTGGTACGACTGTAATCCCAATCCCGACGGTTGTCAGCCGCAAAACGGAACATGGTACTACGACAGGGCAGGATGGTGTCCGGGAGCCATCGCACAATGGTACGATTACGATATGACACCGTTCGTTGGCGAACAGGATGTCCAGTTGGGATATGTTTTTTATGAAGATTACATTGACTACTGCAATCCCAGCAATCCCGATTGTGTTAGCGGAGTTACCTGTTCCGACTGCAACGCAGGGTTCAATCCCAACCTGGAGGTAGCCTGCAACCTTGTGGTGTTTGCCGACAGTCCCGTGGACAACGGGGCCGTAGTCTCCATTGACGATCATCTTAAAAACATCGGATCATACATTTCGCTCTATCCCAATCCGTCGCACGGCTTGATGGAACTTGCCCTTCACGGCAAGGCAGGTTTCGAAAAAGCTACGGTTACCGTGGGCGACTTCAAAGGAAATGTGTTCGACCGCTTTGAATGGGACGGCCAGACCACTTCCATGGATTTGAGATACCTTCCGAAAGGAGTTTATTTTGTTGAGATCAACGTTAACGGAAATACCGACATACGTAAAATTATCATTCAATAAGACCATGAAAAAAACACTTTTCGTCTTGTTCCTTTTGTCATTATCCGCTGTATTGTTTTCACAGGTTGTTGAGCATACTTACGATTTCAACGATTTGCAGGAAGGAAACCTGAACGGTCAGGACGGATGGGTCACTGTTGTCAATGCGGGCGGGTCGCCCAACGAAATGGATGTGGCTTATGTTTATAACGGAGTGGTATCACCCGACGGGACAAAAGGAGTTTTTTACGGACAATCGGGCGGTAACTACGGAAGGACAGGGTCGAGGACTTCCCAGGAGAATTTCCCGTTTGATTTTACCATCGGTGGAACGGTGGAAATCGAAGTTGAGATACACACCGGTTGGTGGGGTACGCTGTTTGGTTTCGGGTACGATGCCAACAACAACGGTTACCTGATGCCTGCCATCGAGACGGTTCTTACCATGGAAGACAACGAAGGCGGTTTCGGTTTTCATATCGGAGACAAAGACCTGCCGCAGATCAAAAGTTTTTATTTGCCCGACGGTTCTTGGGTGCAATATACTTTTCCTTTCGAAGAGACCGGAGGCTGGCACCGATACAAGCTTTTTCTCGACCTCGACGCCAACGACGGTGCCGGAAGCATCACGATGTTTGTTGCGGAAATGGAAGGTGATTTTGTCCCCGTTCCCGAAATATCGGGTCTGAACCTCGGCATGACGCCGGGCACGGGAACCAGCACCGATCCGGCCACCTGGACCAAGATATTTCTGCATGCTACGGGAGGTACCAGCGGATTTGACAATCTGGTGATCCGTCAACCCGACACCGGCGGATTACTTTATCAATACCTTATTTTCAATCCACTTCCCGACCATCTTACCACCGATGCCCCTTTTACCGTGAACGCTTCCTCGAATCAGGGTCTTCCCGTTCAATACCAGGTTACGGCGGGCCCTGCCACCATCAGCGGGAATACGGTTACGCTGACGGGAGAGGCCGGGGTTGTGGAAATTACCGCCAGCCAGCCGGGTAACGACACCGTTGCCCCGGCAGCCGACGTTACGCAAGCTTTTAACGTCATTGATCCCTGGACGGTAATCCCGGAGATGATGATCAGAAACGCAGCCGATAACGAAGTGGTGAGGATGCCTGAACTGATGGCGATGTCGTTTGTGGTTTCCACCGAAATCGAGCATCCCGACCTGCTGCATATTGCCAACGTTGAATTTACGGTGGACGGAACCACCGTGCAGGGGATCGAAACCAGCAACGGATTTTTTATCGGCAACTGGACACCGCCTGCCTATGGCAACTATACGGTGAACGTCACGGCGGTGAGTTCGGGCGGGCCTACGGTATCGGAATCGGCATCGTTTGAAGTCGTGGCCGATGCGCCGACAACGGATTTTGCAGTGATCGAGGATTATCCCTTTACCGGAAACGATCCCATTGACACGACATTTACGTTACCCGCATTTGCGGGAGCCTATTCAAACGTAAAAGCCATTTTGAATTACGGCTGTCCGTGCGATCCCTGGGACCGGATTGCAACAGTACGGATCCGGGGAGCCAACGGCCAGTGGATGGAGCTTTTCAAATACATCACGCCATACGGGGTTGCCTGCAGCGACGAAATTGACATCACCGATTTTGTTTCCCAATTGCAGGGGAAAGTGGATTTTATGATCAATTTTGCCCAATCGGTAACTTCCATCACTTTTCATTATGAATCCGGAACGCCGGAATACAAGTATAGTTGGGTGGACAATCTGTGGCAACAGGAGTTTCCCTTCGGAGATTATGCCAACCTGCAACCCGTTGAACCTGAAATTCTCAACTTCGGCTCGGAAGCCGAAAAGGCTGTGGTAAGACTGATGTGCAGCGGACATGCCTGGGGTGATCTCAACACCGGAAATGCCGCTGAATTTTACGAAGCCACCCACAACATCAAAAG
>JAOZMX010000122.1 GCA_029934065.1 Bacteroidales bacterium | reverse complement strand
CTGTTGAAAGCTTTAATCATAGTATTGCCATCGCTTTGTGAACCAGTGGACATTGCAGCAGTATTGCGAATAATAAAGGTTTGATCCGATCCTATCAATCCAGCCGAATAAGCGGAAGATGGGGCACCTGAGGTGTTCGTAAAACTAATCCCCGAATAACCATTGTTCTGATTATTTTCCAATTCGACTTGCGGTGTGTTTGATCCCGTTCCTTCAAAAATATGTAACCAGGTACTTGCTGCGCCATGACCAATGGCAACTTTATCGGTTACGGTTTTTGGTGCAATGGTTCCGCCACCACTACTCCATAATATTTCACTCTGTATAGGAATATTATTCCAGTTGGACCCATCGTGAAACCTGAAAAAATTTGATCCCGTATTGTAATAAAGCAATCCTTGCGCTGTAGATGACGGATCGGAAGATAATCGCGGTACCAACATTCCAAGGGTTGTTGAATAAACATCCAACACTGCTGCCGTACTTGCCGTGTGGCTTGAATTATCCGTAATAGTCGTGTTTTGTGCAAAAAGATTGCCGCTGCTTAACAGAGCAACCAAAACAAGCATCGAAAATGCTTTCATCAATGTGTACTTTTTTTTCATTGTTTTTTAATTTTAATGATTAACTGAATTTATTACTTATTAAAATACTTGTTTTTCAATATTTTACAATTAAAATTGTCATAAGGCGCTGTAAATGTATGTTAAATTTTGGTGAAATGCAAGAAAAAAAATCTTCTTCAGTTAAACGTTTCCTTGGCTTCCTGACGTCGGCCAAGGAAAGTTCTGTTTCGGGGAACAGTGGAAACTTCGTTTTTCTAACAGAAAAACAACGTATTACTCGATCACCCGCTGGATGGTAATGCCGTGTTTTTTGATCCGGTGTTTCAGGGCATCGCGTGAAATACCGAGAAGTTCACCGGCCTTGATCTGGTTTCCGCCGGTTTCGCGCAGCGCCGTTTCAATCAGTAATTTTTCGTTCTGATCCAGATTCAGGGAAGTAAAGGATTGTTTTTGTTCCTGATGTCCTTCATCGAATTTCAGTGCAAAATCATCCGGCGAAAGCGTTTTCCCGTCCGAAAGGATCAATGCACGTTCCACCATGTTTCTCAGCTCACGGACATTGCCGGGAAAAGGATAACGTTTCAGTTGTGCGATCAGGTTTTTATCCAGCTCGGGCACGGTAAGTTTCTTTTTATGGCACAGATCAGTCACAAAATGGTTCAGCAGCGGTTCGATGTCCTCGGGGCGTTTGCGCAACGGAGGAATGTTGATGATAAAAGTGTTGATGCGATGGTAAAGGTCGAGCCTGAATTTTTCTTCCTCGATGAGTTTTTCAATGTCTTTGTTGGTAGCCGAAATGATCCGGATATCCACGGCGATTTCCACCGAGCTTCCCAGCCGGGTGATCTTCCGTTCCTCCATGGCCCTTAACAATTTGGCCTGAATGGAAAAGGGCATGTCGGCAATTTCGTCGAGAAAAAGCGTTCCGCCGTTGGCCATTTCAAAAAAGCCTTTTTTATCTTCTTTGGCATCGGTAAAAGCCCCTTTTTTATGTCCGAAAAACTCGCTTTCGATCAGGGTATCCGGGATGGCCGTACTGTTGACCGGGACAAAGATTTTCTTCTTGCGTTCGCTGGCATAATGGATGATCCGCGCGATGATCTCCTTTCCCGTTCCGTTCTCGCCGGTGATCAGCACGCTGGCATCCTTGTCGCGTGCCACACGCATGGCCATGTCCACCACTTTTTTGATCACGGGACTGGTGCCGATAAAATCCCGTTCGATCATATTTTCGAGTTCGCGCGAGATCAACGATTTCTGGTCTTCAACGGTTTGCAGTTTATTGAGCAAATGCACATACTTCCCCGTCCGCTCTATGGCAAAGAGTATCTCGTGAAAGTTGAACGGTTTTCTGACAAAGTCAATGGCTCCCTGCCGCTGGGCCTCAATGACGATATCAATGTCCTCCTGCCCGCTCACCATGATCACCTCGGTGGCGGGATGCGCCGCCTTGATCCTTTTCAGCACTTCAATACCGTTCAGATCATTGGGGATCATAAAATCGAGCAAAGCAATGTCTATTGAATGTTTGCGAACGATTTCGAAAGCTTCGCTGGTGCGATTTGCCGTAAAAACCGTAAAACCCTTTCGCGTGAGGTGTCGCTCCAGTTTCTCCGTAATGCCCACCTCATCATCCAATACAAGTACGTTTAAAGATTCCATGTGCATTCGTTTTCTTTTGCACAAATTTAATACATTTTTATTTACGGCCTGAAAATATCCCGACGGAGCTCCTCACTTGGAAAAGATTTTTATCTTTGTCAATCTTAATCACAAAGATTTTTAACTTTTGAAATAAACTTTATCAGATAAACATTTAAATTTTACAACGATGAAAAATTTTACAAGAATTATTGCCAAATTGCTCCCGGTAATGTTGTTTCTTGCCGGTATAGGTTTTCAGGCTCATGCCGTTGATGTTACTTTCAGGGTGGACATGAGCAACGAAACGGTATCTCCCGATGGGGTTCATGTTGCAGGTTCGTTTCAGGGATGGGATCCCGGTACCACGCAAATGACGGCCTTGCTCGGCAATGTCTATTCGGTAACTGTAGCCATTGACGCCGGGACCGAAATAGAATACAAATTCATTAACGGCAATACCTGGGGCGGAGTTGAGAGCGTTCCCGCCGCATGCGGTACGGGCCCCGACAACAACCGCTATTTCACTGTACCCAACGAGGATGTTGTGATGGATGTGGTTTGTTTCAGCAGTTGCATCCCCTGCTCCGCCAATGTTGATGTAACGTTCAGGGTGGATATGTCCAACGAAACGGTTTCTCCGCTCGGCGTCCACATTGCCGGCGCGTTTCAGGGATGGAATCCGGCCAGCACGGAAATGACCCTTACCACCGACAACATTTATGTTTATACCACCAGTCTGGCTCCGGGCACAACTTACGAATACAAATTCATCAACGGCACATCGTGGGATGATGCGGAAAATGTATCGGGCTCATGTACGACAGGCGGATATAACAACAGGTACATTACCGTACCCGACAACGACACTACTTTGACTGCCGTTTGTTTCGGAAGTTGTGTGCCCTGTGAAGCGCCGACGGCGGCAGTAACTTTTCAGGTGGACATGCAATGGATTGATGTTTCGGCCGACGGGGTGCACATCGCAGGAACATTCAACGATTGGGATCCTGCTGCTGATGAAATGACCCTGTCATCCAAAAGCGGCCTTTACGAAATCACCCTCGATCTGATCATCGGAGAGATGATCGAGTTCAAATATGTGAACGGAAATACCGGCGACGGGATGGAGACCATTCCACAGGAGTGTTCGCAAAACGGCAACCGTTATTTTGAGATCCCTGCCAACGATACCACACTGGATGTGGTATGTTACGGGCAGTGTGAAGCCTGCGGCAGCCAACCCGTTGAAGTTCAACTTACTTTTAAGGTAGATATGTCGCAACAAACAGTATCAGCCGACGGAGTACACATTGCCGGTTCGTTTCAGGGATGGAATCCCGGAGGGACTCTGATGAATCCTGTGGGTGGCGGCATTTATGTCTATACGGCCACTTTAATGTCGGGTTATTACCACGAATACAAATTCATCAACGGCAACACATGGGACGGCGCCGAGTTTTTGCCCGACTCCTGTTCGTTCAACGGAAACCGTTACCTGACGGTACCCGATGTAAACACAGTACTGGACACGGTTTGTTTCGGCAGTTGCGCCGGATGTCCTCCTCCACCGAAGATAGGTATTACTTTTCAGGTGGACATGACCAACGAAACCGTTGCGCCGGAAGGCGTTCACCTCCAAATTGCCAGTTCCCCCGGCAGCATTACCCCCATGGTCAATCTCGGAAATAATATATGGGCAATAACGATGGAGTTGGATGAAGGTTTATATGTGATGTATAAATTTATGAACGGCGATCAGTTGGCACAAAGTGAGACCGTCCCGCCGGAGTGCTCGCAGGAAGACGGATTCAGATTTCTGACCGTTCCCGGAGCACCCACTACCCTCGATGCCGTTTGCTTTGGCGAATGCGGCCCGTGTATTCCGCCGGAGGAATCGCTGGTCACTTTCCGGGTGGACATGAGCAACGAAACCGTTTCGCCGGAAGGCGTGCATATCGCCGGTTCGTTCCAGGGATGGGACCCTGCCGCAACGCCCATGACCGGCAATGGCAACGGAATCTATTCGGTAACCCTTTCGCTCGTGGAAAGCGCACATCATACCTACAAATACATTAACGGGACATCTTTCGATTATCAGGAAAATGTTCCGCAAGCCTGCGGCGAAGATGACGGCTACGGCAATTACAACCGTTTTGTTGACGTACCGGTCAACGATACGGTACTGGATGTTGTTTGTTTCAGCAGGTGTACCGAATGTCCGCCGCCTGTTGAGGTTACTTTCCAGGTGGATATGAGTAACGAGACCGTCTCGCCCGAAGGCGTGCATATCGTCGGTGATTTTCAGGGATGGGATCCCGCTGCATCGTTGATGACCGATGCCGGAAACGGTATTTACACTTATATGATGACGCTCTATGCCGGAGACTATCACGAATACAAATTCATCAACGGCAATACCTGGGACGGACAAGAAAACGTGCCGCAGGAATGTGGTGTTGACAATGGTTACGGCAACTTCAACCGGTATTTCAACGTTCCCTCGGCAAGCGGGGCGCTGGATGTGGTTTGTTTCAGCTCCTGCACTGCATGTGCAATACAGCACGTCATCAATATCCCCGCAGGATGGAGCGGCCTTTCGAGTTGGGTGATGCCCGGCGAAACCAATCTGGATTCATTGCTGAATGCGATTTATCCCGAGCTGGTGATCCTCGAAACCATGGAAGCCATGTACTATCCTTCCCAAAATATCAATACCATCGGAGCATGGGAAAGCCAATCGGCTTACAAAATAAAAGTTACCCAGGATGTAACCCTTACCATTGCCGGCGTGGCCGAACAAAACAAAACCGTTCAACTGGGTCAGGGATGGAACCTGATACCGGTGATCAGCGAAAATCCGGTTGATGTGGAGACGCTTTTCAGCGGAATCACCGACAAAGTAGTGGTGGTGAAAGAAATTGCGGGTAATGGCGTGTACTGGTTGCAATACAACATCAATACCATTGGAAACCTGACTCCCGGAAGAGCTTATTTTGTTTTGATGAACGAAGCAGGTGAGATCGTTTTTCCATAGTTAAAGTAAAAAGGCAAAAGGGGGAAGAGGAGACTGGAGGGACTGAAGAGACCGAAGAGGCCGAAGAGACGATAGTACGATAGAACGCCGAACGCCGAACGCCGAACGCCGAACGGCCGAAGGCCAAACGCTAAACGCTGAACGGCCGAAGGCCAAACGCTGAACGTATTTTTTACTACAAAGGCTAATGGCTAAAGCTCAAAGTTAAAAGGCTAAAATGGGAGAGATGAGGGGATGAGGGGACTGGAGGGACTGAAGGGACGATAGAACGCTAAACGCCGAACGGCCGAAGGCCAAACGCTGAACCCTGAACGCCGAACGCCAAACGGCCGCAGGCCGAACGCAGAACGCAGAATCATACTTCTAAAATTGATCATTCACGATTTTTTACTTTTCCGGATGCCGATTATTATTCATGCCAAATAAATATGCTTTACTTTTGCAAAAAAGTCAATACGGATGCTTTTCAGTGAAATCAAAGGCCAACAAATCATTAAAGAGCGGTTGATACAAACCGTCCGGGAAAGCAGGGTGAGCCATGCCCAGTTGTTTTACGGCGGCGAAGGTCGGGGCAAACTGGCCATGGCCATTGCCTACGCCCAGTTTATCAATTGCCGCGACCCTGAAAAACTCGAACGGAAGGACTCGTGCGGAAAATGCCCGTCATGCATCAAGTACAATAAGTTGATTCATCCCGACCTGCATTTTGTGTTTCCGGTGGCTCCCAACAAAGAGGTGAAAGAAAAACCCATGAGCCGCGATTTTATGGCTGCATGGCGCGAGATGCTCATCGGGAACCAGTACTATGTTTCGCTGAATGAGTGGTACGACAAAATTGACATCGAACGAAAACAGGCCGGCATCAATGTGTACGACTGCAATCAGATCATCAAAACACTGAATTACACCAGCTACGAATCGGAATTTAAAGTGATGATCATCTGGATGGTGGAAAAACTGAATTATCAGGCTGCGCCAAAGTTGCTGAAGATCATCGAAGAGCCGCCCGACAAAACCCTGTTTTTGCTTATTGCCGAAAATCCCGACAACATTATCTCCACCATCCTTTCGAGAACACAACCCGTTAAGTTTCCCAAAATTGAGGAAAACATCATCACGGCAGCCTGCCGGGAAAGAGAAGAAATCAACCGCGAGGAAGCGGCAGAGATCGCCCGCATTGCCAACGGCAACTACAAAGAGGCCCTGCGGCTGATGAGCAGGGATGACGAAAGGAATGAACATTTCGAACAATTTGTCAACTGGATGAGGATGTGTTATACACCCGACACATTAAAGATACTGGATTTTTCGGAGGAGATGGGTAAACAAAGCCGCGAACACATCAAAGAGTTCCTGCAAACCGGAATGGAAGTTTTGCGTCATTGCCTGCTGCTGAATTACATCCCCGCCGGAAACATCAAAGTAAGAAAAGCGGAAATGGCATTTATGAAAAAATTTGCCCCCTTTGTCAACAATGCCAATATTGAAAGTTTCTCCGGAGAGTTCAACCGGGCCATCTATCACATCGAGCGCAATGCCAATGCCGGACTGGTTTTGCTGGATTTGTCGCTAACCGTGGCAAAACTGCTTAAAATAAAAGCATCTGCACCGGCCACCTAATTTTTTATACCTTTGCATGCCAAACCTGAAATGAACAGGTGAATAAAATAAATATGGAAGAAACGGAAATTAAATACAGCCAAATAAAAGATAGTGCTTTTCTCAGTCGCGGATGTTGCCAGCCACCGCAATTGTATCATGACAACCGGCATATTACCGGGCATGCGTGTTGCAAACTCGACAGCTATGACTGGTTGAAAGACATCCCGCTACCTGAAGATCAACCGGTTTTCGATTGTGTGGAAATACGTTTTAAAAACAGCCGGAAAGAGTTTTTCAGGGTTTATCCCGAAATGAAACTTCAGTCGGGTGATATTGTTGCTGTGGAAGCTTCACCCGGCCACGATATCGGCATTGTTTCGCTTACGGGTGAAATCGTAAAATTGCAGATGCGCAAAAAGGGAATCAATTCCAAATCGGAAACTCTGAAAAAGGTTTACCGTCGCGCTCGGCTCACCGACATCGAAAAATGGATTGATGCGGTAAATCACGAAGAAAAAACCAAATTAAAAACACGCAAAATTGCCCGCGATCTGAATCTGGCAATGAAGATCAACGATGTGGAATATCAGGGGGATGAGACAAAAGCAATTTTTTATTATACCGCTGACGAGCGCGTTGACTTCAGAGAACTGATCAAAGTGCTGGCCGAAGAGTTCAAGATCAGGATTGAAATGCGCCAGATCGGTGCACGTCAGGAGGCTGCAAGAGTAGGCGGCATCGGATCGTGCGGCCGCGAGCTCTGCTGCTCAACATGGCTCACCAACTTCAGGTCTGTCTCAACAAGTACCGCCCGCACTCAACAATTGACCCTGAACCCGCAGAAACTTGCGGGACAATGCGGTAAACTGAAATGTTGCCTTAATTATGAAAACGATATTTACCTGGATGCCCTGAAAGATTTTCCCAACACCGAGATTTTGCTGAAAACCAAAAAAGGTGAAGCCGTTTACCAAAAATCCGATGTCTTTAAAAAGATCATGTGGTACAGCTATCTTAACGATCAATCCAGTTTGATGGCACTGAAAACCGATTCTGTTTCCCGGATCATAGAAGAAAACCGGAACGGGATATTCCCGGAACAATTGGAAGATTATGCCGTTACGCGTGAGGTGAAAACCGATCTCAATTCCGTGAGCATCGAAGAAGAGGATATCAGCAGATTTGACCAATCGGAGCGAAAACCTTCACGTAAAAGAAGGAATAAAGACCGCAACAGAAACAAGGGAAAATACAACAAGCAAAACACACAAAACAGATCCGATTCGGGCAATAAGGATAAAACCGGTAACGGCAGAAGAAATAATCAGCGAGGGGATCAGAATAAATAAAGGCGAATATAAAGGCTAATGGCTAAAGTTTAAAGTAAAAAGGGAGAAGAGTGAGAATGAGGAGACGATGGGACGAAAGAACGATGGAACGAATGGATGACGATGATGGGAGGCTTACTTCATACACTGAATATCCATAACGACGGTAATATCCACAAAACGTCAGTATCCACAAAACGATGTTAACTTAATTTTATTCATCTTCTTCTGCAACAGCTTTTCCGCCGTACAACTGTTTCCGGTATTTCAATGAAGGCGACGGGATCAAAGGCCCGAGCTCCAGCGTTTCCCATTTTTCATCCACTTTTTTAACGGTTTCTGCGGTATGCACAACCGTATTGGGCCATTGCCTTTTGAAGCCGTCGTATTTTTTGTATTTCCGTGTGCCGTCGATGGCAAGCCCGTAATAGGCTTTGCCTTTTTCGTTGTAGGCATAAAAGCAATCGGTGGCCGGATCAATGTTGTTGGCCACGCGCCAGGCGATATCACCGAAATGTTGCAGGTCGATCACATGCCCGGTGTAAACAACGAACTTGACATTGCTTATCAAACCACTGGACAACAACTGATGATGCAGCCACTTGATATGATCTTTTTTCGATTTTTTTACCGCAAGAAAAATCACTCCCTCTTTCAGCAAACCATCGTTGACATGCAAAACTTCCGGGAAACGTTTTTTTATTCCGGCACTGTTGCATCCGACAAAAACATCACCGGTGACCCGGGGTTCCACCTCTTCGTTAAATTTATCGGTAGCATCTATTCCCAGTTTACCTCCGTAGGCAAATCTGCGGCTGGCATGATCCAAAACATCAACCGGGCCTTTGCTCAAAAAAACATCGGTTTGCGGATCAACAGCCTGATTGATCACTTTCAGTACCTGACGATAATCGGAAATGCTGATGTCTCGATCGAGGACGATCAGGATTTTGTTGAACATCATCTGGCCGGCACCCCATAAAGCATTTGCCACCTTACGTCCCTGACCGGCATAGCTTTTCCTGATTTTCACGATGGCAATGTTATGAAACACCCCTTCGACGGGCATGACCATATCCGTCACTTCGGGCAGCATGGTCATTTGTATGGGGCTTATGAAAATTCTTTCGGTGGCTTTGCCCAGCCATTGATCTTCCTGCGGCGGCACACCTACAATGGTAGTCGGATAAACGGCATTTTTCCGGTGGGTGATACAGGTAACATGGAATTTGGGATAACGGTCAGCCAGAGAGTAAAACCCCGTATGATCGCCAAAAGGCCCTTCGGTGATCAGTTCTTCCTCCGGATCAACATATCCTTCGAGAACAATATCGGCATCAGCCGGAATGTAAATATCGTTGGTAACGGATTTTACCAGTTCCACCTTTTGGCTGCGCAGGAAACCGGCCAGCATGTATTCGTCCATGTTGTCGGGCATGGGAGCCGTAGCAGCGTATGTGCATACCGGGTCGCCGCCAAGCGTTACCGTAACGGGCATTTTCTTTCCCGCATTTTTGTATTCGCGGTAGTGACGGGCTGCATTTTTGTGCAGTTGCCAGTGCATTCCCGTTGTGTTTTTATCCAAAACCTGCATCCGGTACATGCCGACATTCCTGATCCCTGTGTGTGGATCAACGGTATGCACCAGCGGAAGCGTGATGTAAGGCCCGCCGTCATAAGGCCAGCAAGTAATCACAGGTAATATCGAAAGGTCAGGCTCGCGGAGGATCACCTCCTGACATGCACCGCGTCCTTTTCTTTGTTTCGGCATCCACGAAGCGATCTCTTTCATGGCGGGCAATAGCCGCAGTTTATCCATCAATCCTGCCTTCGGTCCGGCAAGTTGCTTCAACAAACGCGATATCTTTTCCCCGATCTCGTCGAGGTGCTCCACACCAAGTGCCATACACATTCTCTTTTCCGAGCCGAAGGCATTGATCAAAACCGGAAAATCGAATCCCGTATTTTCGAAAAGCAGCGCAGGCCCCTTACTTTTTGATACCCGGTCGGTAATTTCAGATATTTCGAGATGTACATCCACCGGGACGTTGACGGCCTTCAATTCACCTGCTGTTTTTAGTTTATCAACAAACTCCTGAAGATTTTTATACGCCATAAAATCAATAATTATTTGGGAGTAATTTGTATTATTCGTTATTTTGCAACCCGACAAAGGTAGCAGATATCCAAAACAAAAATAATTTCATCTGTATCAAAAGATGTACAAAAATATTGTAATAACAGGTACAGGGAGTTACATCCCTCCGGTAACCGTTAAAAACAGGGATTTTTCAAAGCACAAATTTTACGATCTTGAAGGGGATCCTTACGATTCGTCGCACGATGAAATTGCCGAAAAGTTGCAAGCCATCACAGGGATTTACGAACGGCGCTACATCAGCGACGACATGATCTCGTCGGACATCGGGTACGAGGCAGCTCGGCTGGCCATCGAAGATGCCGGCATTGATAAGGAAACCATTGATCAGATCATCGTGGCGCAAAATTTCGGCGATGTGAGAAAAGGGACCATTCAAACGGACATGGTGCCCAGCCTGGCCACGAGGATAAAACATAAGCTGGGGATCAAAAACCCTTATTGTGTGGGTTATGATCTGGTTTTCGGTTGCCCGGGATGGATACAGGGTGTCATTCAGGCCGAAGCGTTCATCAAAGCGGGACATGCAAAAAAATGCCTGGTCATCGGCACGGAAACCCTGTCGAGGGTTTCAGACCCGCACGACCGCGACTCGATGATCTATGCCGACGGCGCCGGTGCCGCCGTTGTCGAAATGATTGAAAATCCCCTTAAAGAAGGATTCCTTTCTTCGAGCATGGGAACATTTGCCAATAAGGAAGCCTATTACCTTTATCTCGGCAAAAGCAACATCAAAACCTCCGATCCCAAAATCCGTTACATCAAAATGTACGGCAGAAAGATTTACGAATTTGCACTGAATCAGGTGCCGGCAGCCATGAAACTTGCCATGGAACGGGCTGATGTAAAAATTGACGAGATCGCCAAAATTTTCATCCATCAGGCCAACGAAAAAATGGATGTGGAGATCGTCAAACGGTTTTACAGGCAATTCAAGATAAGACACGTACCCGAAGACATCATGCCCATGAGCATTTACAAACTCGGCAATAGTTCGGTTGCTACCGTGCCTACGTTGTTCGACCTTGTCAGGAAAACAAATTTCGAAGGACATCATCTTTACAAAGGCGATATTATTCTTTTCACTTCCGTGGGAGCAGGAATGAATATTAA
>JAOZMX010000121.1 GCA_029934065.1 Bacteroidales bacterium | reverse complement strand
CTCGAATTTGAAATCGGATAAGTTGACGCTTTTTCGATCATTAACGTAAACAAAAAACGGATATTCGACTTTAACCGGGATATCCATCACAAAATAGTTTGACCAAAACCCGAAATCCCCAAATTCGGGAGTTCGTTTCGGCACATTGCTCATGTAAAATTTCTTGTCGTTCTTGTCGCGCAAAACCACAAAAAAATAATTTGACCTTACCCGGTCGTTGTCCCTGCGTTCGATATAAACGAACAGCCTTCCCCCCGGCGCAACAGAGTCGAGCATTTTCAGCTCATCAGATAATTTCGTCTCCGGCCAGTTTTCCGCTTTTGCTCTTTGCCTTGTTTCATTCTTCAATTGCTCCGGATCTTTATATCCGATGTTGGTGACCGGAATATGATTGTTGGGAATGGTGTGCTGGTTGTACGTCGCCCCGAAGACACGCAATACCGGATGGCCGAAGACATTGACGGTTTGTCCGTCAATCCATCTTTTCACCCGCAGTTGATCACTAATGGTATCCTGCGAGATCAGTCGTTGCGGCGTCATCAAAGCTACCGCTAATAACAGCGGGAAAATCCCCGTTACAAAAGCTCTTTTTTTCATGGATAATGTTTTTGTGATGATCAAATACCGTATAAAATTAATACAGGTATCAAAAACAACTATCGTGCTAAAAGACCTGTTTGGCAATTTCGCGGATGTTCTCTGTATTTCCGATGGTAAAATAGTGCAATGCCGGCACGCCGAATTTCTTCAATTCCAACGACTGATTGACAGCCCATTCGATTCCCGCTTCCACGGCATCCTGATTGGTTTTGCATTTTCTTAAGACTGATGCCAGTTCTTCGGGGATGTCAATATGAAAAACCAGCGGCAATAGCTTAAGGTCGGTAAGGGCCGAGATGGGTTTCAACCCCGGAATAATGGGTACATCAATGCCGGCTTTTCGACACAACGCCACAAAATCGAAATATTTTTGATTGTCGAAAAACATCTGCGTGATGATATAATCGGCTCCGGCATCCACTTTTTCCTTCAGGTAGCGCAGGTCGGTATTCATGTTGGCCGCTTCGAAATGCTTTTCGGGATAGCCCGCCACGCCGACCGAAAAATCCGTTGCGGTTTTGTTGCGCAATTCTTCATCAAGGTATATGCCTTTGTTCAGGTTCACGATTTGTTTTACCAGGTCAACGGCAAATTCATGACCTTCGGGTTCGGGCCTGAACAGACGTTGTGTCTTTGGCGGGTCTCCGCGCAAAACCAGAAGATTTTTGATGCCGAGAAAATGAAGGTCAATGAGCGCATATTCGGTTTCCGATCTGGTAAATCCGCCGCAGATCAGGTGGGGAACAACTTCGAGTTCCGGGTATTTATATTTGATGGCGGCCGAAATGGCTACCGTACCCGGCCTTTTGCGGATGGTCTTTTTTTGCAGCAAGCCGTTGGGCAGCTTTTTGTAGATCACCTCCTGCTGGTGATAGGTGATGTTGATATTGATCGGATCAAATTTGATCAGCGGGTCTATCACCTTATACACCGATTCGATGTTGCCCCCTTTGAGCGGTGGCAGCAATTCAAAAGAAAAATAGGTCCGGTCCGGATTTTTTATTTTATCAATGATCTTCATTTTCGCCTGTCATTTAAAAAATTCATAATCTTTTCAAGGAAGTGAAAAAAGAGGTTTAACACGTGATCACATATTTTTATTGTTGTCGATGGGAATTTTTACCCGCATCGTGGTGCCTTCCATCGGTTTTGATTCCAGCTCAATGAAGCCGTTCATCTCTTTGATGATACCCAATGAAATTGAAAGGCCGAGGCCGGTTCCTTTTCCCAGGGTTTTGGTGGTGAAGAAGGGGAGAAAAATGTTTGTTTTGCTCTCTTCGGAAACGCCGATGCCGTTGTCGCTCACCTCCACAATAACGTTCTTCCCGTCGGAATAACTCTTGACGATCATTTGCTTTTTAAAAGGTTCTTCCGTCTTTCCGGTTTTTTCTTCAATGGCATCTTTGGCATTATTGAAAAAGTTCACCATCACCTGTTCAAATTTATAAGGGTTACCTTTGATATCGGGGATTTTATCATCCAGCAGGAATTTGACATCAATACGGCGGTTGGAAAATTTGGTCCGTGCCAGCGAAAATGCATTTTTGATGCGTGTGTTGACGTTGAAGGGTTCACACATCTCTTCCTGCTGCCCCCGCGAGAAATTGCTTATTTCGTTGATGATAAATTTGATGCGTTTGATGTCTTCGTAAATGTCCTTGACCGACTTTCCGATGTATTTTCTGTCGGGCTCTTCTTCGCGGTTTTCCATATCGAGGCTTTCGGTGGTAAGCAGGATATTTTGCAAAGGTTGTTTGATCTCATGGGCAATGCCTGCCGCCAGTTCGCCCAACGAAGTAAGGCTGGCCTGATGGACGATGATCTGTTGTTGTTCTTTTTGCTTTTTCAGGGCCTCGGCGATCTTGATCTCCAGTTCGCGGTTGGTCCGTTTTTTCAGGCGGTAGCGGTAATAAAAAATAAATGTGATGCCGAGAAACAGAAACAGCAGCAGCAGATAATACATTTGCCTGCTTTGGTATTGCTGTATCGAGATGCTTTGTTCAAGGATTTCCTTGTCTTTTTTCTCCACTTCGTAAACGATTTGCAGGTCTTTGATCTGACGGCTTTTTTCGATGTTGAACAAACTATCGCTCAACTCCGACTGAAACTTGTAATATTCGAGGGCTTTTTTATACTGATTTTGTGATTCATACAAATTGGACAAAATCTTGTAGGCTTCCATCACCGATTTTTTCATGTTGATCTCGCGGGCGAGATTGAGCCCTTTTTTCAGGTATTCGAGGCTTTTTTCGTAGGCTTTCAAATCGAGATAAACCGCCCCGAGGTTGATCAGCGAAACGACCTTTCCTTTTTTGTCGTTCATGGTTTCGGAAAGTTCCAATCCCTGATGGAAGTAATTTTGCGCAAGCTCATAATTTCCCATCTCGCGATAAATCACACCGAGGTTGGCATAGATCGTTGCGATGTTTTTGGTGTCGTTCATACGTCGTTTGATCTCCAGCGCTTTCATGAAATTATCCAGCGCCGTGTCGTAATTTTTCAGCGACATGTTGGCCACACCGAGGTTGATGAGCGAAGTGCCGATGGCATTGGTGTCGCCGAGCTGCATCGAAATATTGGCCGCTTTCCGGTAATATTCCAGTGCTTTGCGGTTTTCTCCCATGCTGTTGTAAACATTGCCGATGTGCCGGTTGGAGATGGCAACGCCGTGCAGGTTGCCCAGCGATTCGTTGTACGAAAGTTGTTTCAGGTGGTTTTTCAGCGCTTCCTCGTAATAGCCCAGGTTGTTGTAAACCAGTCCCAGATTGTTGTAACAGGCCGGAAGCATCTCAACGTTGTTCAGCTCTTTGTTGATCTTAAGCGCCTGCTGAAAGTAATCGAGCGCCTTCACATAGTTGTTTTGCAGGTAATAAATCGTCCCGACGAGTTTTGCCGCCTTGGCCATGTCGGGTAAGTCATTGTTTTTTTTGGCAAAAGCCAGCGCATCGTTCCCGTATTTCAATGCCGAATCGAGTGAAACCCTGAAATACTTGTGGCTAATGGTCATCATCACATCAAATTGCTGCTCCGGCAACAGTGAACCCGATCGTAACAGGTTTTTCAAACTGTCGGTGGCAGGCATGCTCACGGCAGGTACCGTTAGCAGTAAAGCAAACATTATGGATAGCTTTATTCTCATTGACAGAATTATACCGGTTATAAATATTTTTGCAAAATAAACAAATTTACAAATCATTCGTTGATTAATTGCAAATTGATGTTTTTTTGTAAATTTGTTGGATATTTCATTTTTTAAAAAACAATCGAACAATGGCTGGAATCAATAAAGTTATTTTAATTGGAAATCTGGGGAAAGACCCCGATGTTATTACATTTGACAACGGAGTGAAAAAAGCATCTTTCACGCTGGCAACCACTGAAAGTTACCGGGATAAGGACGGAAATTGGATTGACCAGACCGAGTGGCACAACATTGTGTTATGGCGCTGGCTTGCCGAGAAGAACCTCATCAAGGGCGATCAGGTTTACATTGAGGGAAAATTGCGTACCCGTTCGTGGGAAGATGCCGAAGGGAAAAAACATTACATCACCGAAGTATTTGCCGATAAGTTGCTTAAACTCACCCGCACAACCTCCTCCGGTACAGGAGCCGAACCGCCGCAGGGTAATCCCCCGCCGGAAGCAACCGTAAAACAACCGGAAACTCCGGCAACGGAATCCTCCGAACCGGATTTACCCAAAGAAAATGCCCCCGACGACGATCTGCCTTTCTGATTTATTGATAATTTTGCACCGGAAAAAAATAGTGCTCACTAAATTTTGAATATTTTGGAAGATACAGATATCGATTCTTACCGGGAGGTTTTATTCGTCCTTGCCCAGGAGCTTTTAAAGCCTCTTTCATTTTCCGTAATAGTCAGCATTGTGGTTTTGCTGTTGCTCATCGTCTGTTCGGCACTGGTATCGGGTTCCGAAACGGCATTCTTCTCGCTGAACCCGGCACAGATCAACACCCTGAAGACAGAAAAAAGCAGGGTCAACAAACTGATACTTTCGCTGCTGGAACGTCCCAAACGTTTGCTTGCCACAATCCTCATCGCCAATAATTTTGTCAATGTTGCCATTGTCATTCTTTCAACCTATATCATTGATGCACTGTTTGATTTTGCCATCAACCCGCTGCTGGGTTTTCTTGTGGAGGTAGTGGTCGTTACGTCGTTGTTGCTGATCTTCGGGGAGATCATTCCGAAAATCTATTCAACGGTCAACCCCGTTACCTTTGCAAAATTCATGGCGCGGCCCGTGTCGGTGCTTATCAAAGTGTTTTATCCGTTGAGCTCGATACTGGTAAGAAGTTCGGGAATCATCGACAAAAGGATCAGCAACAAAACTTCACAGCTTTCCATGAGCGAACTTTCGGAGGCCATTGATTTGACTTCCGATAAGGATACCTCCGAAAGCGAAAGAAAAATCCTCAAAGGTATCGTCAAGTTCAGCGACATTGATGTGAAAGAGATCATGAAATCGAGGGTTGACGTGGTTGCCGTGGATGAGTCCACACCATTCAGCGAATTGCTGAAGATCATCCTCGAAAGCAACTATTCAAGAATACCTGTTTACAAAGAAAGTTTCGACAATGTTTTGGGAATCCTTTACGTGAAAGACCTTTTGCCGCATCTGGACAAAGGTGACGATTTCCGGTGGCAAAAACTGTTGCGCCCGGCAATGTTTATCCCCGAAAACAAAAAGATCAACGACTTGTTGCAGGAGTTCCGCCAGAAAAAAATCCACCTTTCCATCGTGGTTGACGAGTATGGCGGAACATCAGGCATCGTCACCCTGGAAGATGTGATCGAAGAGATCATCGGGGATATCAGCGATGAATTCGATTCGCAGGAGGACGAGGTGAGTTATACAAAAATCGACGAAAAAACCTATTTGTTCGACGGCAAAACATTGCTCAACGACTTTTGCAAGATCCTTGACATCGACAGCAGGATTTTCGAAGAGGTGAAGGGAGATTCCGAAACCCTGGCGGGACTGATCCTTGAGGTGGAGGGGAAAATCCCGAAAAACAATGAAGTCACCCGGATCGGTGATTACGAGTTCAAAGCAAAAAAAACCACAACACGCCGCATTGAGGAAATTCTGGTTAAAATCCCTTAATGCGTTATTTTCATTGATTATGAAACATCGGAATGCCGCAGTTTATTTCAAAAATGTTTTGGCCGGAGCAGCTTTTGTTGTTTTGTTTATGCTGATGCAATCCTGCCACAACGAACCCAACATGCCCAGGCCCCGCGGGTATTTAAGGATCGACCTGCCGCAACACGAATACCGGCTCTTCGACAGCACTTTTCCGTTTCGTTTCGAGTATGCCGCCAATGCCAGGATTTCGTTTGACGACTATACAAAGGAAGGCCGCTACTGGCTGAACATTGAATATCCTGCGTGGAAAGGGAAAATCCGTTTAAGCTACAAAGATGTGAAAAAAACATCTCTCGCCCGGCTGATCGAGGATGCACACGCAATGGTTTATAAACATATTCCCAAAGCCACAGGTATCAAAGAATCAACAGTGGAAATCCCTGCAAAACACGTGTACGGTATGGCGTATGATATTGAAGGGAATGATGTGGCTTCGCCGTTCCAGTTTTATCTTACCGACAGCACCCGTAATTTTTTGCGCGGCGCCCTTTATTTTTATTTGCGCCCCAACAACGACTCCCTGCAGCCGGTCATTGACTTTATCATTGACGACATCGATCATCTGATGGCAACCCTGGAGTGGGATAACCACCGGTAAAAATTTATCTTTCCAATCAAACATTATACGATGAAAGTAAAATACATTGACCTGATCGAGCAAACTTTCGACTTCCCACAAGAAGAATTCAAGGTGATCGATAATGAGCTCTATTTCCACGATATCCCGTTGATGGAACTGATCAAACAGTATGGTACGCCGCTCCGGATAAGCTACCTGCCCAAGATCAGCGAACAAATTCAACGGGCACGCCGCTACTTCAACGTAGCCATGGCCAAGGTGGATTATCAGGGCGATTACAAATATTGCTACTGTACCAAAAGCTCCCATTTTTCCTTCGTCATAGCCGAGGCCCTGAAAAACAACGTGAACATCGAAACATCTTCGGCTTTTGATATCAACATCATTAATGAATTGTACGGGGAAGGCAAAATCGATAAAGACATTTACATCATTTCCAACGGCTTTAAACGCAAACAATACCTTGAGAACATCCGCGACCTGATCAACGACGGATTTTACAACACCATCCCGGTGCTGGACAATATGGACGAACTGAACTATTACACCCAACACGTTATGGGAAAGTTCAAGATCGGCATCCGCATCGCTTCCGAAGAAGAACCCATGTTTTCGTTTTACACTTCAAGACTGGGTATACGGTACAACGACATCATTCCGTTTTACAAAGAAAAGATCAAAAACAACCCCGATGTGGAGCTGAAGATGCTGCACTTTTTCATCAATACGGGCATTCGCGATACGGCCTATTATTGGAATGAGCTCTCCAAGAGTCTGAATGTTTACTGTGAGTTGAAGAAGATTTGTCCCGAGCTGGATTCGCTCAATATCGGAGGCGGATTTCCCATCAAACGTTCGCTTGGCTTTTCGTACGATTACGAATACATGGCCGAAGAGATCGTTGCACAGGTGAAGAACATCTGCCGTGAACAGGGAGTTCCCGAGCCGGATATTTTCACTGAGTTCGGTTCGTTCACCGTGGGCGAAAGCGGTGCCATACTCTATTCCGTTCTTGACCAGAAACGCCAGAACGACCGTGAGCTGTGGAACATGATCGACAGTTCGTTCATGACCACACTGCCCGATTCGTGGGCCATCAACCAACGTTTCATTTTGCTGCCCGTCAACAAATGGAATTACGGATACCAGCGGGTTTGCCTCGGCGGCCTTACCTGCGACAGTCAGGATTATTACAATGACGAAGCCCATACCAATGCCGTCTTTCTTCCCAATTTCGACACCGAAACGCCCTTGTACATCGGATTCTTCCATACCGGAGCATATCAGGAATCGTTAAGCGGGTACGGTGGTATACAACACTGCCTCATTCCCGCACCCAAACACATTATTATCGACCGGGACGACAACGGCAATTACACCACAAAACTGTTTGCAAAAGAACAAAGTTACAAATCCATGCTGAAAACATTAGGCTATTGATCATGAAAAAGAAAAAATTCGTACCGCCTTCGGGACAATCGGACGATTTCACGATTTTTGCACTTTCGTCCGACCTGCCCGATTATACCCTTGCTTTCAGGCTGAACAAGCAACTTGAAATACATTTGCAAAAAGAAGCTGACCTTCAGGTTTTTCAACCCTCTTCGAAAAGCCCCAAGCCCTTTTCTTTTTATTTTTGTGAAAGCGATCGCGACCGCAATCTTTTCCTCATCCATTCGCTTGCCGACCAAAACACGTTGATGAAGAGTTATTTCCTCATCCTTCAGGGTTTTTTCCAAAACAATGAACTGAAAGAAATGGTAAATGCCCTGAACGAAACCGAAGGTGTTTTAAGTGTTAACCGCATCATTCCGAATGCCGCACCCGGAAGCAGCAAATCCGAGAAACTGAAATCCGACCTGATCAATGCCACGCTTACCGACCTTGAGTACCACATGCTGGAAGTGAAGAAAAGAGAGAAGGAACAAAAAGTACAACTGAAAACAAGGCCCGGAAAACGGAAAGTACTGTACCGGTAACGGCGATTTGAGTTGTCTGCAAAAAAAAAGGTTAATGGATATCAATCAGCTCCACGGTGTAGATCACGGTTGATCCGCCGGGAATCTTGTCCATGTAATTTTTGTCGCCGTAGGCCAGCCCGGGCGGAATGTAAAACTCGTAGATGGCTCCTTTTCGCATCAGTTGAATGCCTTCCGATAAGCCTTTCACCATGTGGTTGAGCCTGATTCCCGTCGGGCCTTTGTCGTACGACATGTCAAAAGTAGTACGGTCGATGTACATCGCCCGGTAGTGGATGGTAACACTATCGGTTGGTTTGGGAAAATCACCGGAGCCGATTTTCAATACTTTGTATTGCAATCCGTCGGGCAGCTCAAACACACCTTGTTTTTTTCTGTTTTCTTCCATGAATTGCTTCCCTTCGGCCTTGTTGGCCTGAAGCATTTTCCGGAACCGCTCGGCTTCTTTTTTATCGATCACTTTCTGAAAATCGTTGACCAGTTGCTGTCGTACTGAATCGGAGAAAATACCCTCTCTCTCGTTCAGCGCATCAACAAGCCCCCTGTAGATCATTACGGCATTGGGGCTGATCTCCTGTTCACGGATGCCGATCCCGTAATCCCATCCGATGATGTAGCTCACGGAATCCATTTTGTTTTGCGGAAAAACCTTGTCCGGTTCGTCAATGCCGGTTTTGCAGGAGTTTAAAATCAACCCGGGAAAAACCATTGTAACCAAAACGGTTTTCCAAACATTTAACAATTTCATCGCTTTTTGATTTTATCGGCTTATGCCGGAAAAACTGCAAATAAACGAAATTTTGCGTTTCCGTTTTGTTGCGTTTTCCGGTTACTGTGGATTTTGCGCCGTGTTGCTGTTTCTTTTTTTGTAAAGCACGTAGTACATCGAAGGAATGACGATAAGGGTGAGGAAGGTGGCAAAAGCCAGCCCGAAGATGATGGTCCATGCCAGCGGATTCCAGAAAGCGGCACTGTCGACGCCAAAGTATATTTGCGGGTTGAACCGGGTGAAAAGAGTGTAGAAATTGATGTTCATTCCGATGGCGAGGGGCAAAAGGCCGAAAACCGTTGAGGCGGCGGTGAGCAGCACCGGTGTGAGCCGGGTGGCCCCGCCGGTAACCACGGCATCTTTAAAACCGTAACCCCGCTGGATTAAAATGTCGGTGTAGTCGATCAGGATAATACTCCCCAAAATTAGCACCACTGGTTAAGTGAAAAAAAAGATTAATTTTGAGGAAAGAATTATGAAAAAAACAAGAAGAAAGTTTTCGTCGGCATTTAAGGCCAAAGTAGCAATTGAAGCGCTCAAGGAGCGAGAAACACTTGCAGAATTATCCAAAAGGTTTGAAGTTCATCCCAACGTGATCAGAAAATGGAAGCAGGAATTTATAGAGCATTCCGCTGAAGTTTTTGAGAAGAAGAAAAAAGATACGGAACCTGAGATGGATGTGGATAAGCTCTATTCAAAGATCGGGAAATTAGAGATTGAGAATGATTTTCTAAAAAAAAACTTAAGGAAGATCGGACTATGAAACAGCGCAGGGAATTTGTTGAGCCGAATCATAGGTTAAGTATCCGGCAACAATGCGAAGTATTAAACATTCATCGCAGCGGATTGTATTATGTTCCCAAGGGAGAAAAACAAGAGAACCTCGAAATCATGCGATTGATGGATGAGCATTATTTGAAACACCCGACAGAGGGTGTACTTCGCATGCAGGATTTTTTACTGGCGCTGGGTTTTGTTGTCAATCACAAGCGGGTACGGCGTTTGCTTCGGTTAATGGGATTGATGGCAATTTATCCGAAAAAGAATCTCAGTAAATTGGGTTTAAAGAAATACATTCAGCCCTATTTATTGAAAAGGTTGAATGTAATTCACCCTAATCAAGTATGGGCCATAGACATTACGTATGTGCCCATGAAGAAAGGATTTCTATATTTAACGGCCATAATAGACATCTACAGTCGCTATGTTGTAGGCTGGGGTATCTCCAACACACTACAAACAGAAGCTGTTCTTTCTGTTTTAGATCAGGCAATTAAAGATCACGGTAAACCGGAGATAATCAATTCGGATCAAGGAAGCCAATTTACCAGTGAAGCGTGGATTGAATACCTGAAATCAGAAGGCATAAAGATCAGTATGGATGGTAAAGGCAGAGCAATTGATAATATCTTTATCGAAAGGTTTTGGAGATCATTAAAGTATGATTATGTTTACCTGAACCCAGCCAACGATGGTATTGAATTATACCAGGGGATAAAACAGTACATGCATTACTACAATTATGAATTACATCATCAGGGAATTGGTCGAAGGGTTCCGGCAGAGCTTTATAAGACGGCTGCATAATTATCAACAAAAAATGGATTTATCAACAAAAGAAAAAAGTTACCAAAAAAGAAAAAGTGTTAATAACCAGAATAACTCTGCGAGTTATTTCCGGTTAATTAACACCATTTTACATTATCAAATAATGAATAAATTTTTAATTAAGAATTAATGAAAATTGGTACTAAGAATGGGTAGTATCTTACTTTTTTCGCGCTTCAGCCCCAGTGTGGCGAGTTCATGTTTGTTCTGCAAAATCCGGTAATCAATATTTTTTCTGTAGTCGAACGTTGCGGCAAACAGCAGGTCTTTGTCCAGTTTGTTCATCAGTAGGTCCAGGTTGTCGGTCAGTACGATTTTATTGTCCAGTTGCAATCCCATCTGGAATTTGAGCAGGTTTTTCGATACCTGAAGGTTGTTGACAATGTCCATTTGGGTGGCTTCAAGGTTGGAGATGAGCAAATCCACCTGATCAATATCCGTTTCTTCGATAAAGCCGTTTTCGAACAATGCAACGTTTGCGTTGCGGATGTTTTTCAGTGTGGACAGTATCGAATCCACAATGGTTTTGTTGCGCTCGGCAATAAGTACGAGATAATACGATTCGGCCACCTTTTGCTGCAATTCGATGAGCATTTTTTCGTGTTCCCGCTCCGACGACTGGATGAAGGTTTTGGACGCCTGCAACGCCACAATGTATTCGCCGCTGAAGATCATCTGACTTGCCGATGCCTGCAACGTCATGTTGTATTCCGTCCCGAATTTTACAGCGATTTTATTGGCCTCTTTCGTTTTAGTTTTCTCAATAAAAAATCTTACTAC
>JAOZMX010000284.1 GCA_029934065.1 Bacteroidales bacterium | reverse complement strand
GCTACAACATGGAAGTGCTGAAAGCCGTGGAAGATGTAAATGAACGGCAGAAGTCTATACTTTTCGGGAAAGCCATGAGCTATTTTGACGGCGACCTGAAAGGCAAGACTTTCGGCGTATGGGGGTTGTCGTTCAAACCACAGACAGATGACATGCGCGAGGCTCCTTCAAGGGTGGTTATCAACAAATTGATGGAAGCAGGTGCAACTGTCAAGGCTTATGACCCGGTAGCCCTTGATGAAGCCAAACGGATATTCGGGGATAAAATAGAGCTGGTCAAAGACCAGTATGAAGCGCTGATCGACACAGATGCTTTGTTTTTAATTACCGAATGGCCCGAGTTCAAATTCCCGAGTTTCAAGATCATGAAAAAGATCATGCGCCAGCCGGTCATCTTTGACGGAAGGAATGTGTATGATAAATCGGAAATGGAAAACCTGGGTTTCCATTACTCCGGGATTGGTATTCGGAGTAAATAAACTTTTCCAAAGTTTAAAACTTTGGAAAAGTTATTAATTAGTAAATTTAAAAAAGTTTTAATGAAACGAATATTAATCACCGGTGGAGCAGGCTTTCTCGGCTCACATCTTTGTAAGCGATTGCTGGATGATGGGCACGAGGTGATCTCTCTCGACAATTATTTCACGGGCTCAAAACGCAATATCGTTCATTTGATGGACAACCCGTATTTTGAGGTCGTACGCCACGATGTGACCATGCCTTTTTTCATCGAAGTGGATGAAATTTACAACCTGGCCTGCCCTGCTTCTCCCATCCATTACCAGTACAATCCCATTAAAACAGTAAAAACTTCCGTGATGGGCGCCGTAAATATGCTCGGGTTGGCCAAACGCATCAAAGCCAAAATTCTCCAGGCCTCCACCAGTGAAGTCTACGGCGATCCGCTGGTACATCCGCAAAAGGAAGACTACTGGGGGCACGTGAACCCCATCGGCAAACGTTCATGCTACGACGAAGGGAAGCGCGTGGCCGAAACCCTGTTTATCAGCTATCACGAGCAAAATGATGTGCGCATCAAAATAGCCCGTATTTTTAACACTTATGGACCCAATATGCACCCCCACGATGGCAGGGTGGTCTCCAACTTCATCGTACAGGCGTTGAAAGGTGAAGACATTACAATTTACGGTGACGGAAAACAAACCCGCAGCTTCCAGTATGTGGACGACCTGATAGAGGGATTTATCCGGCTGATGGATACGCGCGAAGATTTTATCGGACCCGTGAATCTGGGAAACCCTGGAGAGTTTACTATCCTTGAACTGGCTGAAAAAGTGATTGAACTCACGGGAAGTAAATCCAAGCTGGTTTTTAAACCGCTGCCGGAAGACGATCCGCTGCAACGGCAACCCGACATCACGCTGGCCAAAAAAGAGCTGAACTGGGAACCGAAGATTCCTCTGGAAAAAGGGCTTGTCAAAACCATCAATTATTTTGACCAATTGCTGAGTGAATCATGAAAAAGGTGCTGGTAACCGGAAGCAAAGGTCAACTGGGTTCGGAGATAAGGGCCCTCGCCTCTGCATATCCCGGGTTCCGGTTTACATTCATTGATATTGACGATTTGGACCTGACCAACGGGGAAGCGGTAAATCGCTTTTTCAGCGAAAATAATTTTGACTTTTGCATCAACTGCTCCGCTTATACGGCGGTGGATAAAGCCGAAGATGAAGCGGAAATGGCATTGGCCGTTAATTTCACGGCAGTGCAAAACCTGGCAAGCATCCTCGCTACAGCAAATACTTACTTAGTACACATTTCGACGGATTATGTCTTTGACGGGAAAAATCACAAACCATACACGGAAACTGATCCTACCTCCCCGCAATCGGTTTACGGTCTGTCGAAGCTGAAGGGGGAAGAAGCCATACTGAAAAGCACTGTTGATGCGGTCATTATCAGGACATCATGGCTGTATTCCGCTTACGGTCATAATTTCGTAAAAACCATTCTCCGCCTGGCGAGAGCGCGTGAACGGCTCACTGTTGTCGCCGACCAGGTGGGAACCCCTACCTATGCAGGCGATCTGGCCAATACTATCTTGCAAATGATCGCTTCGGAGAATTTAAAACCCGGAAAAGAGATTTATCATTACAGCAACGAGGGAGTAACAAGCTGGTTTGATTTTGCCCGGGCCATCGTGGATGAAAGCAGACTCAATTGTAAAATAATTCCCATCGAAACCAAAGATTTTCCGACCAAAGCCACACGACCCTTTTTTAGTGTATTGAACAAAAGAAAAATAAAACACGATTTTCAGATTGAAATACCCTACTGGCGTGACAGCATGAAAGTTGTCCTTGACAAACTGAAAATTATGAATATTTAAGAGAACGATATATTATTCGATTATAAGTTTGCAAAAAAATACCAGAAATGAACAATCAGATAGACCCGAATGTACTTGAAAAAGCCAACCAGTGGCTGAAAGGCAACTACGACGAAGAAACCAAACAAGCCATCCGCGACATGATGGAGAACGATCCCCAGGAGCTGGTGGAGTCGTTTTATCGTGATCTTGAATTCGGCACCGGCGGCCTGCGCGGGATCATGGGCGTGGGGTCAAACCGTATGAACAAATACACGGTTGGCGCTGCAACCCAGGGCTTTGCCAACTACCTGAAAAAAAATTTCCCGGAAAAGGAACCGATCAAAGTCGCCATTGCCCACGACTCGAGGAACAATAGCGACTATTTTGCCCGGATCACTGCCAATGTATTCTCCGCCAACGGTTTTAAAGTTTACCTGTTTGACAGCTTAAGGCCGACACCGGAGTTATCGTTTGCCATCCGTGAACTGGGATGCCAGGGAGGAATCGTGATCACGGCTTCGCATAACCCAAAAGAATACAACGGCTATAAAGCTTACTGGGAAGACGGCGGACAACTGATCAGCCCGCACGACAAAGAGGTCATCGCCGAAGTGGAAAAGATCAAGGATATTGCGGAAGTAAAATTTGAAGCGCGTGATGAACTGATTGAAATGAT
>JAOZMX010000120.1 GCA_029934065.1 Bacteroidales bacterium | reverse complement strand
AGCTCTGGTCTCCAAAACCAGGAGTCGTGGGTTCGAGTCCTACCACCCGTGCAAAATTCTAGACATAAACCAATGGCAAAATTCAAAATAATAGAGTACGCCAAGGAAAGCTATGACGAGCTGTTACATAAAGTTTCCTGGCCAACATGGAGTGAGCTTCAAAGCAGTGCAATAGTAGTATCCGTTGCTTCCCTGGTGATCGCATTAGTGGTTTACCTGATGGATATTTCATTTAGCAGTCTGCTCAGGGGTTTTTATACCTGGTTTTAGGATTATGTCTGTCACATTGATTTATTTTTAATCAACCAAACGAAAGACAAACCGGTATGGGAGAACATGAAAAGAAATGGTATGTTGTTAGAGCGATCAGCGGGAAGGAAAAAAAGGTGAAGGAGTACATCGAAAGTGAGATCGATCGGCTTCATCTTCAGGACTACATTTCGCAGATACTCATCCCGACAGAAAAAGTTTTTCAGGTAAGAAAAGGCAAAAAAATCAACAAGGAAAGGAATTACTTTCCGGGTTATGTTCTTATCGAAGCTGCACTTGTCGGGGAAATACCGCATATCATTAAAAATGTTCCCAATGTGATCGGTTTTTTGGGCACGCGGGGCGAGCCCGATGCAATTCGTCCCTCGGAAGTAAAAAGGATTCTCGGTAAAGTGGACGAACTGGCCGAACAGGGTGAAGAGGTTAATGTGCCTTTCATTGTCGGTGAGGTCGTCACGGTGACCGATGGACCTTTTAACAGTTTTAGCGGAGTGATCGAGGAGATCAACGAGGAGAAGAAAAAGTTGAAGGTGATGGTGAAGATCTTCGGAAGAAAGACACCGCTTGAGTTGGGATTTATGCAGGTTGAAAAAGAGTAAATCAAATTTTCCCTTAACGAAGGGAAGAACATGTTGGTCGATTCCAGAATTAAAATCTAAGTTAAACTTAAAATGGCAAAAGAAGTAAGCGGATTAATCAAACTGCAAATCAAAGGAGGAGCTGCAAATCCGTCACCTCCCGTAGGCCCTGCATTGGGTGCCAAAGGGGTGAACATTATGGAGTTTTGCAAGCAGTTCAATGGTCGTACACAGGATCAGGCTGGAAAGCTTCTTCCGGTGATCATCACTGTTTACAAAGACAAATCCTTTGATTTCATTATAAAGTCTCCGCCAGTTGCAGTTCAACTGTTAGAGGCATCAAAGCAAAAGAAAGGATCAGCCGAGCCCAACCGTATTAAAGTTGCAGCGGTTACATGGGATCAGGTCAGAACGATTGCCGAAGGCAAGATGACCGACCTGAACTGTTTCACGGTTGAATCAGCCATGAGAATGGTAGCCGGTACCGCAAGAAGTATGGGTATCACGGTAAAAGGGCCAAGTCCTTTCACGAATAACTAACAGTATCAAACTAGCATTTAAAAAACAGTATTCACAAATGGGAAAACTGACGAAAAAACGTAAAGAGGCTTTAGCGAAATTTGACAAAAATGCTACCTATCCACTGGCGGACGCAATTGAGGTTGTAAAAAACATTACTTACACCAATTTTGATGCTTCCGTAGATGTGGATATCCGTTTAGGCGTTGATCCCCGTAAAGCCAATCAAATGGTGAGAGGATCGGTAACATTGCCACACGGAACAGGCAAAACGGTAAAAGTACTTGTACTTTGCTCGCCGGAAAAGGAAGATGAAGCTAAAGCGGCCGGAGCCGATTACGTTGGTCTTGATGAGTACATCACCAAGATCAAAGGCGGATGGACAGACATTGACGTGGTCATCACCACACCCAATGTCATGGCCAAGGTCGGCCCGTTGGGAAGGATACTCGGACCGAGAGGTTTGATGCCCAATCCCAAAACCGGCACCGTAACAATGGATGTCGGCAAAGCCGTCAACGACGTAAAAGCAGGTAAGATTGATTTCAAGGTGGACAAAACCGGTATTATTCACGCATCAGTTGCAAAAGTATCTTTTGACAACAACAAAATCGTGGATAACGCCAGAGAGTTGATCCAGACGGTCATCAAGCTTAAACCTACTGCAGCCAAAGGTACTTACATTAAAAGTATCTATGTATCAAGCACCATGAGTTATGGTGTATTGATTGATCCAAAATCAGTTACTTTATAAGGTTCCGGTAAAAGAGGAGATTATACAAATGACTAAAGCGGAAAAAAATCAAATCATTGAAATACTGACAAAAGACCTCAATGAGAACTCCAATTTTTACCTCACCGACATCGGTGGACTGACGGTAGAAAGGACGGGGGAACTGAGACGTCTGTGTTTCAAAAGAGATGTAAAACTTAAAGTTGTCAAGAACACATTGCTTCGCATAGCAATGGAGAAATCGGAAAAGGACCTCGACGCATTGTACGAAACGTTGAAAGGGCCTAACTCTATCATGTTTACCGAAACCGGAAATGTTCCCGCCAAATTGATCAAGGAGTTCAGGAAAAAGTACAAAATTGAAAAACCTGTTCTTAAAGGAGCTTACGTCGAAGAGTCGGCGTACATTGGCGAGAATCAACTGGATGTTTTGGAAAACATTAAATCTAAAAATGAAGTTATTGCCGACATCATCGCCCTGTTGCAATCACCGGCCAAAAATGTTATTTCGGCCTTGCAATCGGGAGGACACAAGCTTTCGGGTATTCTGGAAACTTTGTCGGAGAGAGAAGCATAATTTCAATTATTTTCATCGGATTAGTTTATTTTCATTTCGAATTTATAATTTAAAACAAATATTAAAATGGCAGATTTAAAAGCATTTGCAGAGCAGTTAGTCGGACTGACAGTAAAAGAAGTTAACGAACTTGCACAGATCTTAAAAGACGAATACGGTATCGAACCGGCAGCAGCCGCAGCAGTAGTTGCAGGCCCGGCCGCAGGTGGCGACGAAGCCGCAGCCGAAGAACAAACCGAATTTGATGTGATCATCAAAGCAGCCGGCCCTTCAAAGCTGGCAGTCGTTAAACTTGTAAAAGAATTGACCAGCCTCGGCCTTAAAGAAGCTAAAGAATTAGTTGATTCTGCACCTAAAGCAGTAAAAGAAGGTGTAACCAAAGACGAAGCTGAAGCACTTAAATCGCAACTTGAAGAAGCCGGTGCCGAAGTAGAGGTGAAATAGAGACTATAACCTTCGCAAATAAGAAATATAGGCTGCTGCCGGCTTTGCCGCGCAGAGTCTATATTTCTTTGTATTATAGACTTAAGTTTTCTAATAACCATAATTACTTCACATTCAAAATCTTACAACATTGGCTACGGATAAAATCGAAAGAATAAATTTCTCAAGAACAAAAATTAAATCGAGATATCCTGATTTTCTCGACATCCAGTTAAAATCTTTCCAGGATTTCTTCCAGTTGGAGACCAACCCTGAAAACCGTGTAAACGAAGGACTTTACAAGGTTTTCAGTGAAAACTTTCCAATCACCGACGCAAGGAATAACTTTGTTTTGGAATTTCTGGATTATTTTATCGATCCGCCGCGCTACTCCATCGAAGAGTGCATCGAACGCGGGCTGACATACAGTGTGCCGTTGAAGGCGAAGCTGAAACTTTATTGTACCGATCCGGAACACGAGGATTTTGAAACCATTATCCAGGATGTTTATCTGGGACAGATCCCCTACATGACCCCCAAAGGCACTTTTGTGATCAACGGGGCCGAGCGGGTTGTCGTTTCCCAGCTTCACCGTTCACCGGGCGTATTTTTCGGTACCAGCTTCCATGCCAACGGTCAGCAATTGTTCTCGGCAAGGATCATCCCCTTCAAAGGGTCGTGGATGGAATTTACCACGGATATCAACAGCGTGATGTATGCTTACATCGACCGGAAGAAAAAATTGCCCGTCACCACACTACTGCGGGCCATCGGTTTCGAAACCGACAAAGACATCCTTGAAATTTTCGACCTGGCACAGGAGATCAAAACCACAAAGACAAATCTGAAAAAACATCTCGGGCGCAGACTTGCAGCAAGGGTTGTCAGATCGTGGATCGAAGATTTTGTTGACGAAGACACCGGAGAAGTTGTTTCGATTGAACGTACCGAAGTAATTATTGACCGTGAGACGGTGCTCGAAGCCGAACACATTGACCAGATCATCGATTCGGGTGTCGAAACCATCCTGCTTCACAAAGAAGATTCCGACGGTGTTGATTATTCAATCATCTTCAACACCCTTCAAAAAGATACGACCAACACGGAAAAAGAGGCCATCGAGTACATTTACAGGCAATTGAGAAATGCCGAGCCTCCCGATGAAGAAACGGCACGAAGCATCATCGAAAAGCTTTTCTTTTCAGACAAGCGTTACGACCTCGGTGACGTGGGAAGACACAGGATCAACAAAAAGCTGGACCTGACCGTTCCCATGGAAACGAAAGTACTTACCAGGGAAGACATCATTTCGATCATCAAATACCTCATCGAGATGGTGAACTCGAAACGTGAGGTTGACGACATTGACCACTTGAGCAACCGTCGTGTACGTACTGTCGGAGAACAATTGTATGCACAGTTTGGTGTGGGACTGGCACGTATGTCGCGTACCATTCGCGAAAGAATGAATGTCCGCGACAATGAGGTCTTCACTCCCACCGACCTGATCAATGCCAAAACCCTTTCGTCGGTGATCAACTCGTTTTTCGGCACCAACCAGCTCTCGCAGTTCATGGATCAAACCAACCCGCTGTCGGAGCTTACCCACAAAAGAAGGGTATCGGCACTGGGCCCCGGAGGGCTGTCGCGTGAGCGTGCCGGATTTGAAGTGCGAGATGTACACTACACCCACTACGGACGACTGTGTACCATCGAAACACCGGAAGGACCGAATATCGGTCTGATCTCTTCGCTTTGCGTTTTTGCCAAGATCAACAAACTCGGATTTATCGAAACGCCGTACAAACGCGTAGACCTGGGCAAAGCTGCCCTTGACGAAGAACCCGAATTTTTGAGCGCCGAAGAAGAAGAAAACAAGATTATTGCACAAGCCAATACCTTACTGGCCGACGACGGTACTTTCATCAACGAAAAGGTAAAAGTACGTTATCAGGCTGATTATCCCATCGAAGCAAGGGAAAAAGTGGATTACATAGACATGGCGCCCAACCAGATCGCTTCCATAGCAGCATCGTTGATCCCGTTTCTTGAGCACGACGATGCCAACCGTGCCCTGATGGGTTCGAACATGATGCGTCAGGCGGTGCCGTTGCTCAATCCCGAAATGCCCATCGTTGGAACAGGTATCGAAAAGGTAGTTGCCCGCGATTCGCGTGTGCTCATTATGGCCGAAGGCGACGGAATGGTTGAATATGTTGACGCTAACGAAATCGTCATTCGGTACACCAGAATGGAAACCGAAAAGCTGGTAAGTTTTGAGGATGATGTAAGAACTTATAAACTCACAAAATTTGCCCGTACCAACCAGAATACTTCCATCAACTTGAGACCTATCGTAACCAAAGGACAAAAGGTAACCAAAGGACAGGTGCTTTGCGAAGGTTACGGAACAGAAAAAGGCGAACTTGCTCTGGGAAGAAACCTGATGGTGGCATTCATGCCGTGGAAAGGCTACAACTTTGAGGATGCCATTGTGATCTCCGAAAAAGTTGTAAAAGAAGATATTTTTACTTCGGTACACATTGAGGAATTTGTTCTTGAAGTTCGCGACACCAAAAGAGGTGTTGAGGAATTGACCAACGACATTCCCAATGTAAGTGCCGAAGCCACGAAAGACCTGGACGAAAACGGCCTGATCCGAATCGGCGCCGAAGTAACCGAGGGTGATATTCTTATCGGAAAGATCACACCGAAAGGTGAATCGGACCCCACACCGGAAGAGAAACTTCTGCGTGCCATCTTCGGTGATAAAGCCGGCGACGTGAAAGATGCTTCGTTGAAAGCACCTCCTTCGATGCGCGGCGTGGTCATCGACAAAAAACTTTTTTCAAGGATCGTAAAAGACCGCAAAAACAAAGCAGGCGACAAAGACATCATTGCCAACCTCGAAAAAGAATACAACAAACAGATTGCGGAGCTCAAAACCAAACTTGTTGACAAACTGATGGTTCTGGTCAGCGGAAAATCTTCCCAGGGAGTTTACAACAACTTCAAAGAAGAGGTCATTCCCAAGAAGGTGAAGTTTAACCAAAAAATGCTGAACGGTATTGACTACATGACGGTGAACCCCAATAAATGGACCACCGACAAGGAAAAGAACAAACTGATCTCCCAGTTGGTTAACAACTACATTATTAAATACAAAGAGTATCTCGGGATTTTCAACCGTAAGTCGTTTGTTGCTACGGTGGGTGATGATCTGCCCAACGGCATTGTTAAGATGGCAAAAGTTTTTGTTGCCAAAAAACGAAAGCTCAAGGTGGGCGATAAAATGGCCGGGCGCCACGGTAACAAAGGTATTGTAGCCAAGATCGTGCGTGAAGAGGACATGCCGTTCCTTGAAGACGGAACTCCGGTGGATATCGTTCTCAACCCGTTGGGTGTACCTTCCCGGATGAACCTCGGACAGATTTACGAAACTGTCCTGGGCTGGGCAGGCAAAAAGCTCAACCTGAAGTTTGCCACACCGATTTTCGACGGTGCTACCATCGAACAAATCAACGACTACATGAAAAAAGCCGATCTGCCCGAAAACGGAAAAGTGTATCTGTACGACGGCGGAACCGGTGAAAAATTCGACCAGCCGGCAACGGTGGGTTACATCTATATGCTGAAGTTGCACCACATGGTTGATGATAAGATGCACGCCCGTTCGATCGGGCCCTATTCACTCATCACACAACAGCCGCTTGGCGGTAAAGCCCAGTTCGGGGGTCAGCGATTCGGGGAGATGGAAGTCTGGGCACTCGAAGCATTCGGAGCTTCCAACATTTTGCAGGAGATCCTCACCGTTAAATCGGATGATGTTACCGGCCGTGCAAAAGCCTACGAAGCAATTGTCAAGGGAGAAAATATGCCCATACCGGGTATTCCCGAATCTTTCAATGTCCTGGTTCACGAATTGCGCGGACTGGGGTTGAACGTCTCATTTGATTAAAGAATTAAATCTTTTTCAGGTGTTCAGTTTATTAAAAAATCTTTATAAAATCTAATACAATCCCACAATGGCTTTTCGAAAAGAAAGTAATATTGTAAAAAACGAATTCAATCAGATCACCATTAGTCTGGCTTCGCCCGAGACGATCCTTGAACGTTCTTACGGCGAGGTACTCAAACCCGAGACCATCAATTACAGGACTTATAAACCCGAACGGGACGGATTGTTTTGTGAACGGATTTTCGGCCCTGTTAAAGACTGGGAATGTCATTGCGGAAAATACAAGCGCATCAGGTACAAAGGTATCGTTTGCGACCGTTGTGGTGTTGAAGTTACCGAAAAAAAGGTACGTCGCGAACGCACGGGACATATTCAGCTTGTGGTTCCGGTGGCACACATCTGGTTTTTCAGGTCGTTGCCCAATAAGATCGGCGCACTGCTCGGCCTTCAATCCAAAAAACTCGACTCCATTATTTATTACGAGCGTTACGTGGTGATCAATCCCGGCATCAAGGAAGCCGACGGCATCAAGTACCTCGATTTCCTGACGGAAGAGGAATATTTCGATATCATCGAGACCATTCCTGCAGAGAACCAGTACCTCGACGATTCGGACCCCAATAAATTCATTGCAAAAATGGGTGCCGAAGCACTTCATGATCTGCTGGCCCGACTTGATCTGGATCAGCTTTCCTACGATTTGCGTCACAAAGCCCATACGGAGACCTCACAACAGAGAAAAGCCGATGCGTTGAAACGTCTGCAGGTGGTTGAAGCTTTCAGGGATGCCCGCAACCGGATCGAAAACCGCCCCGAATGGATGATCGTCAAAGTGGTGCCCGTCATTCCGCCGGAATTGAGGCCCCTGGTTCCGCTCGACGGCGGACGTTTTGCCACTTCCGACCTGAACGACCTGTACCGCAGGGTGATCATCAGAAACAACAGACTGAAAAGACTCATCGAGATCAAAGCTCCCGATGTGATCATGCGTAACGAAAAACGGATGTTGCAGGAAGGTGTGGACTCGCTGTTCGACAACTCAAGAAAAGCCAATGCCGTAAAAACCGAATCCAACAGAGCCCTGAAATCGTTAAGCGACAGCCTGAAAGGGAAACAGGGAAGGTTCCGTCAGAACCTGCTTGGAAAACGTGTTGATTATTCCGGACGTTCGGTAATTGTGGTCGGCCCCGAGCTTAAACTGAACGAATGCGGTATCCCGAAAGAGATGGCTTCGGAACTTTTCAAACCTTTCATCATCCGCAAGATGCTGGAAAGAGGTATTGTAAAAACCGTAAAGTCCGCCAAGAAGATCGTTGACAGGAAAGACCCGGTTGTTTGGGACATTCTTGAAAATATCCTCAAAGGACATCCCATCATGCTCAACCGTGCTCCTACACTTCACCGTCTGGGTATTCAGGCATTCCAGCCAAAACTTATCGAAGGGAAAGCCATTCAGTTGCACCCGTTGGTATGTACGGCATTCAACGCCGACTTCGACGGTGACCAGATGGCCGTGCATGTCCCCCTCGGAAATGCAGCCATTTTGGAAGCGCAGATACTGATGCTTGCATCACACAACATCCTTAATCCGGCCAACGGCGCACCGATTGCAGTACCGTCGCAGGACATGGTTCTGGGATTGTATTACATTACCAAAGCAAGGAAAAACCTGCCCGAGCATCCGATCAAGGGTGAAGGGTTCAAATTTTACGGCTCCGAGGAGGTAATCATTGCCTACAATGAAGGCAAAGTTGACCTTCATGCCATCATTTATGTGATGCTTCCCACCGTTAAAGACGGAAAAGAAACCAAAGAACTTGTGGAAACCACGGTAGGAAGAATCATCTTCAACCAGGTGGTGCCCAAAGAGATGGGATACATCAACCAGTTGATCACCAAAAAAGCATTACGCGACATCATCGGTGATGTTTTGAAACGTACCGATACGGCGACAACATCGCAATTCCTCGACGACATCAAGAACCTCGGGTTCCGGATGGCCTTCAAGGGCGGATTGTCGTTCAACCTTGGAGATGTGATCATTCCGAAGATCAAAGAAACGCTCATCCGTCAGGCCAACGAGGAAGTTGAAGAGGTAATGGCCAACTACAACATGGGCTTTATTACCAACAACGAAAGATACAACCAGATCATTGACATCTGGACACATACCAATTCGCATCTTACACATGCGCTCATGGAACAGCTCTCGAAAGACAAGCAAGGGTTCAATGCAGTGTACATGATGCTGGATTCCGGTGCCCGTGGTAGCAAGGAACAGATCAGGCAGCTTTCGGGCATGCGTGGACTGATGGCCAAACCGCAAAAGTCGGGAGCCACCGGAGGGGAGATCATCGAAAACCCGATCTTATCGAACTTTAAAGAAGGACTGTCGGTATTGGAATATTTTATTTCAACACACGGCGCCAGAAAAGGTCTTGCCGATACGGCGCTGAAAACAGCCGATGCCGGTTACCTTACCCGTCGTCTTGTGGACGTTGCCCAGGATGTGATCATTTCGGAGCGCGACTGCGGTACTTTGCGTGGTCTTACCACAACGGCACTGAAGAAAAACGAAGAAGTGGTGGAATCGCTCTACGACAGGATTCTCGGCCGTACGACCCTGCACGATGTTTATCATCCGCAAACAGGCGAACTGATCATTGCAGCCGGTGAAGAGCTTACCGAAGAAATCGCCTCCAAAATCGAAGAATCGCCCATCGAGTCGCTGGAAATCCGTTCGGTACTTACCTGTGAATCAAAACACGGTGTTTGTGCCAAATGTTACGGACGTAACCTTGCCACGGGACGAATGGTTCAAAAGGGTGAAGCCGTGGGCGTTATTGCGGCACAATCCATCGGTGAGCCGGGCACGCAGCTTACACTGCGAACCTTCCACGTGGGTGGTGTTGCCGGCGGTAACATTTCTTCGCAATCGAAAATCGAAGCAAAATATGACGGCGTCATCAGAATTGAAGAACTGCGTTCGGTGGAGACCAAAAATGAAGAGGGAAAAACCTTTAGTGTGGTCATCGGTCGTTCGGCCGAAATGAGGATCGTTGACAAACATACGGGAATCACGCTTACTTCAAGCAACATTCCGTATGGCTCCAATCTTTATTACAAAGATGGTGACCCCGTTAAAAAAGGCGAGCTGATATGCGTTTGGGACCCGTACAATGCCGTGATCATTTCCGAAATTTCCGGTAAGCTGGTCTTCAACAACATTATTGAAGGCAAAACCTACCACATTGAATCGGACGAGCAAACCGGATATCAGGAAAAAGTGGTGATCGAATCACACAAAAAAGTTAAAAACCCGTCCATCTCGGTTGTAGATGCCGAAGGGAATATTCTTAAAACATACGACCTGCCTGTTGGTGCTCACATCGCCGTTAAAGAGGGCGATAAGATCAAAGCCGGTGACATCCTGGTGAAAATCCCGCGTACCATCGGTAAATCGGGCGATATCACGGGAGGTCTTCCGCGTGTTACCGAGCTTTTCGAAGCCCGTAATCCTTCCGATCCGGCCAAAGTCGCAGAAATCGACGGTGTCGTTTCGTTCGGAAAAAAACTCAAACGTGGCAACAAAGAGATCATCATCACCTCCAAAACGGGAGAAGAAAAACGTTATCTCGTTCCCACGTCGAAACAAATCCTGGCACAGGAGAACGACTTTGTGAAAGCGGGAACACGTCTTTCGGAAGGAGCGCTTACACCTGCCGACATTCTGGCCATCAAAGGCCCCATGAAAGTTCAGGAATACATTGTGAATGAAATTCAGGAAGTATATCGTTTGCAGGGTGTAAAGATCAACGACAAACACTTTGAGGTCATTGTAAGACAGATGATGCGCAAGGTGGAAGTTGAAGACCCGGGCGACACGAAATTCCTCGAAAGCGAACTGGTCAACAAAATTGACTTTCAGGATGAGAACGACTGGATCTTCGGAAAGAAAGTAATTATCGATCCGGGTGATTCGGCAATTTTCAAAGCCGGTCAAATTGTTTCGGCCAGAAAATTAAGGGACGAGAACTCCCAGTTGAGACGAAAGGACAAAAAGCTGGTCGATGCCAGGGATGCACAGCCCGCTACGGCACGTCAGGTATTGCAGGGGATCACAAAAGCATCGCTGCAAACCAACAGTTTTATTTCAGCCGCCTCATTCCAGGAAACGACGAAAGTGCTGACCAATGCAGCCATCAACGCCAAATCTGACCGCCTGCTCGGTCTGAAAGAAAATGTGATCGTCGGGCATAAGATCCCTGCGGGAACAGGGCTGCGGGAATACGAAGACCTGATCGTCGGCTCGAAGGAAGAATACGAAAGTTTGATGGGCTCACGCGAGATCAAACACGATTTTTAATCAATATTCAAAGGAATTAAAACCGAAAACCAAAAGAATATTTCTTTTGGTTTTCGCGTTTAGAGAAGGATCATCAATTATTAACGATCATAAAAATCAACGAAAATGGAACAAAATCAACCGAACAAAAAC
>JAOZMX010000283.1 GCA_029934065.1 Bacteroidales bacterium | reverse complement strand
TCCAGGCGGGATTCGAACCCACGACCCGCAGCTTAGAAGGCTGCTGCTCTATCCAACTGAGCTACTGGACCAAATTTGCAGCCGCAAAATTAAAACAAATTTATTTGCCGGGTCATATTTTTTCAAAAATTTAACCCGGCTCATTAAAAGGGTATTCCGTCAACTTTCAGCGAAAACCAGCTGTCCGGAAACACATCTTCAACTTTTATCTTTAAATTTGCAGCAAACTTAACATCACAAGTTCAGGCCAATGAATTTTATTGTCAGATTTTTCAAAACGGATTCTTACGCTTTCGGGGCTTTTCTCGGTGTAGTATCCCCTTGGTTATTTTTGTACCTGATTTACTATTCTTTTGTTTTTTCGGGATGGCTGCTGAATTTCCGGCCCTTCCCGCTAAAACAACTTTACCTGCTCGCCCTTGTGATCAACCTGCTGTTCATGCGCATTTATTTTGTAAATATGAAAATGGTGAAAACAGGTAAAAGTGTACTGGTGGTTACCTTTATTTACACCCTGCTCTATTTTTTATTCATTGATTCGCCCATCCGATGAAATATTATATCATAGCCGGTGAAGCTTCGGGCGACCTTCATGCCTCCAACCTGATGGCTGCGCTGAAAAAGCATGATCCCGCCGCAGAGTTCAGGGCATGGGGCGGCGACCTGATGAAAGAACAGGGAGCTACACTGGTAAGGCACATCAGCGAACTGGCATTCATGGGTTTCGGCGAAGTGCTGGCCAACCTGCGCACCATTTTCAGGAATATTGCGCTGTGTAAAAAAGACATTTCAGACTACAACCCCGATGTGGTGATTCTGGTGGATTATCCCGGCTTTAACCTTCGCATCGCAAAATTTGCACACCGGCAACATTTTCCTGTTTTTTACTATATCTCGCCGCAGTTGTGGGCATGGAAAAAGGGCAGGGTAAAAACCATCCGCAGATTTGTGGACAGGATGTTCGTCATCCTTCCTTTCGAAAAGGACTTTTATCAAAAATACGGTGTCAGGGTGGATTTTGTAGGCCACCCGCTGCTGGATGCCCTTGCCGGCGAAAGGGAAAAGTTATTGTCGCCGGAGACCTTCAGGATGCAATACCACCTCGACGAACGACCCGTGATCGCACTTTTGCCGGGAAGCCGTAAACAGGAAGTCAACAAAATGCTGCCGGTAATGATCAAGCTGATACCGCGGTATCCGCAATATCAGTTTTTGATCGTCAAAGCGCCCTCCCTTCCGGTGGAGCTGTACCGCAAGATCACCGGAGATGTCGGAGTAAAGCTTGTTGAAGGCAATACCCATGACGTCCTGGACAAGGCTTTTGCAGCGCTTGTTACATCGGGAACCGCCACACTGGAAACGGCCCTGATGAAGGTACCTGAAGTGGTTTGCTACAAAGGGAGTAACTTTTCGTATCAAATTGCAAAACGGGTCGTAAAAGTAAAATTCATCTCTTTGGTCAATTTGATCATGGGACGTAAAATCGTGGAAGAACTTATTCAGGGTGAGATGAACGAAAAACGACTGGCAGAGGAACTGGAAAAGATTCTGGATGAGGATGTCCGGTCGGAAATGATGGCAAATTACAGGGGACTTGCCGGAAAACTCGGCAACAGCGGTGCATCCGACAGGGCCGCACGGCTGATGCTCACCTATTTGGACAATACCCGTAATACGGAACAAAAAATATGACCATGAAGATAAAATTCACCTTTCGCGGAACGATCAGCTTGCTTTATTTTTTTATTTCGGTGCTGATCTCCGTATTGTTCATGCTCCCTGCATTTCTTCTGATCCCGTTTGGTTTGCGCAAAGCGGGATACCGCTACCTCAACCGGCTCGGTAAACTTTATTCCCGGAATCTGCTTTTTGTTTTTGGTGCCAGGGTCAATGTACAGGGTATTGAAAATCTGCCGGAGACCAATAACATTTGTCTCGTCAGCAATCATCAGGGAATAATGGATATTTTGCTCATCACGGGATACATTCCCAAAACCGTTGGATTTGTGGCTAAAAAAGAGCTTGCAAGAATCCCCGTAATGAACATCTGGCTCAAAGCCATGGGTTGTGTATTGATCGACCGGAAGGATCCGCGAAAAACCATGAGCACGATACAAAAAGCACTGAAACAGATTCAGAAGGGATATGCCATGGTCATTTTCCCCGAAGGAACACGAAGCCGCAGCAGCAGGATGGGGAAATTCAAACCCGGCAGTTTCAAACTGGCCCTCGGAGCCAACACCTTTGCCGTTCCCGTCACCATCAACGGCACTTACAAGATTTTTGAGGAAACCGGTGCCATCACCCCCGGGGAGGTCTCGCTGACCATCCATCCGGCCATTGAGATCAGCACCTTATCCGAAGAGGAGAAGAAACAGCTTCACCAAACCGTGGAAAACATTGTCAGATCAGGACTCAAGGCATCCTGACCCGTACGGCAATACTTTATTTGACCCGCGTCCAGTAGGTGGTTCTGCCAATCAATGATATGCCGATGTAACCTCGGACTTTAAGCCGGTCCTTGGTATCATCGGTAAATTTCATATAGCAGCTATAGGTTTTTCCGCTTTTCGGATCGTAAATATCGCCGTCTTCCCATTCATCATCGCCGTCAAACACAAATCCGGTCAGCAACTCCAGGCCCATTACCGGCCTTTTTTGTAATTCGGGATCCGGATTTTCATCATCCAGCTTGGGTTTTCCCGTCTCTTCGTCAATGGGCTCCTTCAGCCAAATGATATTTCCGTAATACTTTCCGTCACGATTTTCAATTTTAACGTGGGCGTCTTTATCCTCATTGAGCCAAACGCCGACAATATCATCACCCTTGATCTGTGCTGCAACAGGCATGGCATACGCAGCAGCCAGCAACACCATAAAAAACAGAAACGCTGATTTTTTCATTACATTCATTTGATTTTCATTTTTATTCATACTGAGATTATTTCTTTGATCATGTGATAGGACTGCAAATATAGTCAGATATTTAATATCATCACAGATGTGTTAAAAAACAGGTCACACGTAATGCGTTC
>JAOZMX010000282.1 GCA_029934065.1 Bacteroidales bacterium | reverse complement strand
AGGCAGTGTGATGGAAGAGGACTGCGACGGCCTTTGCTGGAAATACATCATTGAAGAAGAGGGCCTCAAGCCGGATTTCGCCATCAGCACCGAGCCGACCAACCTGAACATCTACCGCGGACACCGCGGAAGAATGGAAATGGATGTGCTGTTCCGGGGTGTATCAGCCCACGGCTCGGCACCCGAACGCGGCAAAAACGCCATTTACATGGCTTCGAGAGCATGCCTTGAAATCGAAAAACTAAACAACAAACTGAAGGAAGATGAATTTCTCGGCAAAGGCAGCATCACCGTTTCGCAAATCGTGTCGGACTCACCTTCGCTGTGTGCCGTAGCCGACTTCGCCAAGATACACATCGACCGCAGATTGACATGGGGCGAGACCAAAGAACTGGCTGTGGGTGAAATCGAAAAGATCATCAGCAAAAAAAATGCGCGCGTTGAAGTGTCGCAATACAAAGAAACCGCCTGGACGGGACTGGAATATGGCATGGAAAAATATTATCCCACATGGAAAATCGCGCCGGACCACCCCATTGTAAAAACCGGCGTGGGTGCTTTTCAAGGGCTTTTCGGGAAAGACCCCGTTGTTGACAAATGGACCTTCTCCACCAACGGCGTTACCATCAACGGCATTTACGGCATCCCGCTCATCGGGTTCGGCCCTGGCAACGAGGTGATGGCCCACGCCCCCAACGAAAAGATCCCCGTGGCTGATCTGATCGCCGCCGCTGCCTTTTATGCCGCCTTTGCCGTGGAACTGGATAAAGGGGCTCAATAACCATTGCCGGTACAACAAAGTTTCATTTCGTTCAATGAAAATGATCGGATGACCTGAAAATTTTCTTTCTTTTCGATTGTCAATATGCATTGTAACGAAATTGCATACACTTCGGACACCCGGAAAAGCCGTAGCAATGCCATAAGGATTGTTAAAAAATGATTCTTTATCATGTCGAATGATAATGCCCGAGATACTTCAAAACGGGCTAATCACAGCAATCGGCCGAAACGACAAAACGGCCCTGACGGCAAATGTGTTAAAACATTAACAACCCAATGGTCAAACATGATAAAATTTATATATTTGCCCGCTTTAATTCATCATTATTTTTTAACATTTTAATGAACACAGGAACATGAAAAAATTTGTTTTACTTTATGCCTTTGCAATCTGGATGGTTTTCCCACTGTTCGGACAAACGCAACGGCTTGTACTCATGGAGGAAGCCACCAATGCCTCCTGCGGACCTTGTGCCGGTCAGAACCCCGGTTTTGACGCATTACTCAACAGCAACAGGGATAAACTCACTGCCATCAAGTACCACTGGTATTTTCCGGGATACGATCCCATGCACAATCAAAATCCTACGGAAAACGACGCCCGCGTATCCTATTACGGGATCAACGGCGTTCCGACGGCCATGGTTGACGGAGTGATAGAAAACGGCCCTTCATTCGGCTACCCCGGAAGTCCGGCAGGTTATAACCAGCAGATCATCAACGATTATTACGCCATTCCTTCATCATTTGAGATTGATATGTTTCATCAAATAACACCCGGTCAGGATTCCATTTATGTCTGGATGCGGATCAGAGCCGCCGAAGATGTCAGTTCCAGCAGCCTGAAAGCCCGCATGGCCGTAGTGGAAAAACACATTCATTTTAACTCCGCGCCGGGGAGCAACGGTGAAAAGGATTTTCTGGATGTGATGAAGAAAATGTTGCCCGATCAGGAAGGCACAGCCATTCCGAGCCATTGGCAGGAAGGCGATTATCTGATCCTGAAAGAATCGTGGAAGTTGCAGAACATTTACGATATGGATGAAGTGGGAGTAGTTGGGTTTATCCAGCGTGACATGTCGAAAAGTGTAAAACAGGCCGGCAACAGCGACACGGAACCCTTTGCACCTTATTATACCACTGACGCTGCGCTTTCGTCACTTTCTAATCTTACCGAAACCAATTGCATGGGCAAAATGAGTCCCGTGATCACCTTGTCCAACTTCGGGTCGGACAACCTTACTTCGGTGGAGATTCAATATCATGTGAACAATGAAAATATCCAGTCTTACAACTGGAACGGGAATCTGGCTTTTCTGGAAAATACAGAAATTGAACTTCCGGAAATCGAGTTTACGGTTCTGGATGAAAACGAATTGAAAATATACCTCGTCAGCCCCAACGGCACAACGGACGAATACCAAAAAAACGATACCATCACGAGGGTATTTGATGCCGCCGTATTAACACCTCAGGAGGTGAAACTGATGATCAAACTGGATGACCACCCGGAAGAGATAACCTGGGATGTGGTAAATGAAGCCGGTGACATCATTTTTTCGGGGGGCCCCTACACAACGCAAGGTGCCTTTGTTCAGGAAACACTGAACTTTGAAGAGCCGGATTGTTATCAGTTCAACATTTACGATGCGGGCGGAGACGGATTGCAGGTGCCCGGATTTTTTGCCTTGTTCTTCAATGGAAACAATGAGATTCTGGCAGGAACCAATTTCGGCACTATCGCTTCGGCACAATTTAGTGTAGCCGATCCCACCGGAATAACTTTTCCGGAACAGAAACACGAGATATTGATCTATCCCAATCCCGTTGCCCAAAACGGATTTGCTGCGTTTACACTCTTTGAAACCGCCGATGCCGAGATTACGATTTTTGATCAACTTGGCCGTGAAACAGGCCATTTCGATTATCCGCAACTGAACCCCGGATATCATTCAATAAGGTTTGATGTCAACGGTCTGGAGGCAGGCATCTACTTTTTAAGGGTTAAAATAGGTGACGAAGCAACTATTCGGAAAATTTCAGTCCTTTAACCCAAAGGTTCATTGATTATTCAGGGAAAATCATTTTTACACAAAAAATGTAAAGCATTATACATTAGTTATTTATTAATTTCACAAAAAAAACTTTTTAAATTATTTTAAATACTTACAACAACTTGCTAAATTAATAACTAATTTTGCAAAAAATTAAAGAAGCCATTCACATTATCGTTCATTAAATAAAAGTAAAAC
>JAOZMX010000119.1 GCA_029934065.1 Bacteroidales bacterium | reverse complement strand
CCGAAGGTGCTGTGGATTGGGTGTTGATAGAATTGAGGGATGCACCCGATGCTGCCTCTGCCACCGGTGAAACGGTCATTGGACGAAGGGCAGCGTTTTTAATGCCGGACGGCACGGTTACAGAACTCGACGGAGTATCCAATCCGGCATTCAATGCTCCCGTTACACAAAATCTCTTCATCGTGATTCGGCATCGCAATCACCTTGCCGTGATGACGGCAGACCCTCCGGAATTTGCAAATCATGTTTACAGCTACGATTTCACCGTTTCGGCCACACAAGCCTACGGCACCAATGCTCAACAGGAGCTGGGGAACGGATCGTTCGGAATGTACGGCGGAGATGCCAATGCCGACGGGATCGTCAACATCAACGACAAAACAACCCTGTGGAACCAAAATGCCGGCAAAGCCGGGTATCTTCCCTCCGATATTAACCTCGACGGCCAATCCGACAATCCGGATAAAAACACCATCCTGTTGAGAAATTTTGGAAAGGCCACTTTTGTTCCGGAATAATATTTTTCTGCAACGAACTTATGGCCTAAAATTCATATCTAAAAGTTTTAAAGTACTTTTGCGCGATACGATTTAATCATTACTAACAATTTTAAATTTTCCACCAATGAAAAACTTGTTCCTGCTCATCGCATTTCTTGTTATCACCTTCAACGTCTCCTCTGCAAAAACCATTCATCAAACATACAAATTTCAAAGCCCGGAAATTGTTTCGCATGACGACGGCTTTGTTGAACTGAAATTTCCGGAATGTTTCAACATGGGTGAAGAAGGGACACCGCTCCTGCCCTATCTCGGTTGTGAAATTCTTTTGCCGCAGGGAACGGAAGCCGTTTCGGTTAAAATTGTGGACATTCATTATTCCGGCACAAAGGATAATGTAAAAATTGTACCGGCTGCAAGGCAATTTCCCATTTCCAGACCTGCGCCACCGGATTACAAACCGCTCCCCGACATGAAAGTGTACGGCGCTGACGGCCCCTATCCGGAAAATGTTATCTCCAACCTTTCAACACAATTTCTGGCCGGCTATTCCATCGCAATCTTTAATATTTGCCCTGTTGAATATCATCCGTCCGGGAATGCTTTTCGATACATTACCTCCATAGAAATCGAGATAAACATCGGCGAATCAAAAGAAAATATCGTGATACCTGCCCGGCAATCACCCCTCACCATCAAACGACTTGAAAAAATCGTTGACAATCCGGAAATGGTTGAAAACTATTCCTTTTCCGAAACGAGGGATGATATGGCCGATATTCTGATCATCACCCGGCAAATGTTTGTTGCTACTTTTGATCAATACATCCAGTACAAAACTTCAAAAGGATTTATGGTTGAAACCGCCACCACCGAGACCATTTATTCAAATTACCCCGGAGCGGACAATCAGGAGAAGATCAGGAACTGTATCATTGATTACTACCAAAACAAAGGCATTCAATACGTGATCCTCGGTGGTGATGCCGATGCGGCAAACAACAACGACAATATCGTTCCTCACCGGGGATTTTATGTAAATACGGGATTCGGTACCATTGATGCGGATATTCCTTCCGATCTTTATTACGGATGTCTCGACGGAAACTGGAACTCGAACGGAAACAACCATTACGGAGAACCCGGCGAAGAAGACCTCTTTGCAGAAGTTTACGTCGGCAGATTTTGCATTGACAATTACAGCGAATTGAACCACATGATCAGTAAAATGATCAAATACAGTGAAACACCTGTAGTTAATGACATTGAAAAAGCACTGATGATCGGCGAGCAACTTGACGGAAGCACCTGGGGCGGCAATTATAAGGAAGAGATCGCCGACGGCTGTTCCAATTACGGGTTTACAACAGTAGGTATTCCCGACTATTTCAACATTAACCGGCTTTATGAAATGAGCGGCAGCTGGAGCAAAAACGATGTCTTCAGTCAGTTCAGCAATTTCGGATGCCATTTGTTGAATCACCTCGGACACTCTGCCAACAATTACAACATGAAGATGTACAACAGCGACGTTACGACCGGACATTTTCAAAACAACGGAACCAACCACGGTTTGGTCATCGGATACTCTCAAGGATGTTACAACGGTGCTTTTGACAATCGCGATACACAAACGGGATACGGCTCCGACTGTTTTGCCGAAAAGATCACCACCGTAGAGACAGCCGAAGTGGCTACCATAGGCAACTCCCGTTACGGCTGGTATCAACAGAATTCCACCAACGGGGCATCGCAATATTTCGACCGTCAGTTCTTTGATGCGATCTTCAGCGAAAACATTACGCAAATCGGCGCCGTCAACAGCGATTCAAAAGAAGACAATGCTTCATTTATCACTTCCGGTCCGGTGATGCGTTGGTGTGCTTACGAAACAAACCTGTTCGGCGATCCTTCGATGGATATCTGGACGGCACAACCCGGTGAATTAACGGTAACATTTCCTCAAGCCATCCCCATGGGGATGAACTCCATTGACGTTGAAACGGATGCTCCTTACGCCAGAATAGGCCTGATGCAGGACAATGCATTGATAGGACGGGCTGTGGCCGATGAAAACGGGAATGCAACGGTTGAGCTTTTTCAGCCGGTATCGTCAGATGACAACATTGCCATCGCTGTGACGGCACACAACAAACTTCCTTTCAACGATGTGATCACTGTTATTACCGATCAGCCTTACGTGGTATTCGACAGCTACACCATCAATGATGAAAACGGAAACAACAACGGGATTCCCGAATACGGCGAAGAGATCGGCATCGGGCTTGGAATGACCAATCTCGGTAATGTGGCCACAGAGAATGTTGTTGTAACCCTCTCATCGGGAGACCCATACATTACCCTTCCGGGTTCTGGTGTTGATTTTGGAAACTTCAATGCCGGTGAAACCGTTTTTCTGGAAAATGCTTTCGCCGCTTCCATAGCCGATAACATTCCCGATCAACATGAAATTAGTATTGGAGTTGAAGCTGTATCAGGCCAGACATGGACATCGGATTTCAACCTGACGGTAAATGCTCCCCAAATCAAGATCGCATCTTTCACCATTGACGATGCTACGGGTAACGGCAACGGTTTACCGGATCCGGGCGAGACCGTAACTTTCAAATTCCAGCTTGTCAATGAAGGACACGCCATCTCCCCCGGCATTGCCATGTCGTGCAACACAGCAAATTCCGATCTGACATTAGCCAACACCAGCGCATCTTTCGGTCCGTTGATGGAGGGACAGTCCTGCACCATGAATTTCGTCGGATCGGTAAACCTGTCGGCACCTTACGGAAGCATTGCCGTTCTTGAAACATCTGTGGAATACGGTGCTTATGAGTATTCCGAAAATTTCACATGCAAGATCGGGGTGATAACGGAAGATTTTGAAACCGGAGACTTCAGCCGGTTCAACTGGGAGTTTTTCGGCACACAACCCTGGGAGATCACCTCCTCCGTTGTTCAGCAGGGAGTGTACAGCATCAAATCGGGAACTATTTCACACAATCAGTCCAGCGGCATCAAACTTCAGGTTACCGTGGAGACGGAAGATACCATATCATTTTACCGGAAGATTTCTTCCGAGCCGGGATACGATTTTCTGACCTTTTATATCGACAACGAAATCAAAGGCAACTGGTCAGGTGATGAGGCGTGGGCAAAAGTCAGTTTTCCGATCTCTGCCGGAGAGCATACTTTTAAATGGTCATACCATAAAGATCCCGGCGTTTCGACCGGTGAGGATTGTGCCTGGATAGATTTTGTACAGTTTCCGCCGGTGGTTGTAAGTCTGCTTTTTGCCGGTTCGGATGTGGTTCTTTGTGCGGGTGATATTTTCTCCACTACTGCAACGGGCAATTACATTGATGATATTTTATGGGAGACCTCCGGCAGCGGAACGTTTGCCGACCCCACGCAACTGAACACCGACTACACCCCCAGCGAGGAGGACATCAATAACGGTTCGGTTACTTTAACGGTCACAGCCGCCGGCTTGAACAACAATACTTTAAGCGATGATCTGCAGATCACCTTTACCGATGTGCCTTCGGTACCCACAACACCGACGGGCGATACGGAAGTGTGCACCAACTATGGCGAAACCTATTATTACCATATCAACACATGTCCCAATGCGGAAACTTATATCTGGGAGCTTGTTCCGGCGGAGGCGGGAACCATTGACGGTAACGGCAGAAATGTAGCCGTAACCTGGACTCCCGATTTTGAAGGGACGGTACAAATACATGTTAAATCGGCCAACAACTGCGGTGAAAGCGATTTTTCGGAAAGCCTGACCATTGAGGCATCCGTATGTTCCGGTATTCCTGAGACATCTTCAACCGCATTGGGCATTTGGCCGAACCCCAACAACGGATTATTTACGATTACGATGTCACACGAAGTACCTTTCCTCGATTGTTCCGTTTATAATTCCCTGGGCAGGTTGGTATATCACAATCGCTTCGGCCGAAATTCAACCTTTGTGATTGACCTTACCGGTCAACCGGCAGGGGTTTATTATTTGCAGGCCAACGACGACAAGAACATCCACAGGCAAAAAGTCTTGATCCGCTAAAAATAATTGGGCAGATAATTCAGGATGATCAGATATGCGGCACAGAATTTGTGACTTTCGGAGCTTATTTATTATTCACTAAAATTTTTAACTATGAAAGCTCACCATCTGTTAGTTGCACTTCTGTTCATCCCGTTTGCCATTGCCTGCAACAAAGAACCCTCAAACAACATTCAGGAACCTGCCGAGTTGCATCTTACCCAAAAAGCTTCCGAGGTCATTAACCACAGCAATGCCTTTGGCGTTGACCTCTTTGCAGCCGTAGCCCAGGAAGACGAAGCGTCCAATGTTTTGCTTTCTCCCCTGTCGGCAAGCGTAGCCCTCACGATGCTTCTCGACGGTTGCAGGAACGAAACCTACGACCAGATCAAAGAAACGCTGGGATACAACGGCATGACCGAAGACGAAATCAATCAGGCTTACCATTCCCTTGTGGGGCAACTGCTCACCGTTGACCCGAAAGTGAACCTGGCACTTGCCAATGCGGTTTGGTGCAGGCAGGATTATCCCATCAAATCCGCTTACAAGGAAAGCATGAAAAACAATTTTGATGCGCAGGTGCAAAACCTTGATTTCAGCAATCCGCAAGCAATAGAAACCATCAACGATTGGGCTTCGGACAACACCAACGGCAAGATTGATAAAGTGCTGGAGGAAATCGATCCCGATGCCGTGATGTTTCTGATGAACGCCCTTTATTTCAAAGGAGAATGGAGCAACCGGTTTGATGCCGGCGCCACTTCCCCGGCACCTTTTTACCTTGACGACGGAACAACGATATCCGTTCCCATGATGCAGGGCGACATAAAGGCGAAAACAATGGGTGAAAACGGTTATTTTGCAGTTGAACTGTGTTACGGGAGAACAAACTTTTCGATGATCATCGTCCTGTCCAGTGCTACGATGAGCGAATTTTTGCAATCCTTCGACGCCGAAACATGGAATACGATCACATCCATGCTTGATGATCAGTCACAAACCTATGAGGTTACCGTTTCACTTCCGAAATTTTCGTTTAAATATGAAAAAATGCTGACCGAAGAGCTGAAGGCCATGGGTATGCCCGACGCTTTTGATAAACTCAATGCCGATCTTTCCGGCATCTCCGACAATCAGCTCTATGTTGATTTTGTAAAACAGAACACCTATATCAAAGTCAACGAAGAGGGTACCGAAGCTGCTGCCGTAACAACCGTCGGAGTGAACGAACTCACTGCCCAGGGAAACTTTTTCACAGTGGACAAACCTTTTGTTTTTGCCATTCGCGAAAGAACCACCAACACATTGTTATTTATCGGTAAAGTAATGAACCCGTTAGAGGAATAAGTTATCCGAAAAACAATACTAACGGCCTGCGGATAAATATCAAAAATCCGGAGGCCTTTTTTGTTGATGGTCATCCGGAAGTTTCTTTGAGGCAAACCCGGCAGCAACAAAAAATTTTCTTTCAGCAAGTTATTCCAAACATTCAGCATTTCATCCGTCCGACATTATTTTAAAAAAATTTCAATCATTCCTCACGGAAATTATTGTCACCGTATTTCCCTTTTTGTATTAATTTTGCTGCAAACAAACCGAAAAAAATGGCATTAACCGATTTTCAAAAAGAGATTTTGCAGGGAATACCGGATGTATTGCCCTCTCCAAAAGCACGCGACACCAAGGTATCGCATGCTCCCAAAAGAAAAGACATTCTGACCAAAGCTGAAAAAAAACTGGCGCTGAAGAATGCGCTGCGTTATTTCGACAAAAAGCACCATGCTGTCCTGGCGCCTGAATTTGCCGACGAGCTGGAGCAATACGGACGGATTTACATGTATCGTTTTCGTCCGGAATATAAAATGTATGCCCGGAGTATTGATGAATACCCATTCCGCTCAAAACAGGCTGCAGCCATCATGCTGATGATCCAAAACAACCTGAATCCGGCGGTGGCACAACATCCGCACGAACTGATCACGTACGGCGGCAACGGGGCTGTTTTTCAAAACTGGGCGCAGTACCTGCTCACCATGCGTTATCTTGCCGAGATGACCGAAGAACAAACCTTGGTGATGTATTCGGGGCATCCCATGGGATTGTTTCCCTCACATAAAGATGCACCGCGGGTAGTGGTATCCAACGGCATGGTCATTCCAAATTATTCGAAACCGGACGACTGGGAAAGAATGAATGCACTGGGCGTTTCGCAATACGGGCAGATGACGGCCGGATCGTACATGTACATCGGCCCGCAGGGCATTGTGCACGGCACTACGATCACCGTGCTCAATGCAGGCAGAATGCTCGAAGGAAAAGCGGAGGACGGCCTTGGCGGGAAATTGTTTGTCACTTCCGGGCTTGGTGGTATGTCGGGCGCACAGGCCAAAGCAGCCGTCATTGCAGGGGCCGTGGGGATCATTGCCGAGATCAACGAAAAAGCTGCCAAAAAACGCCATGAGCAGGGATGGGTAGATGAACTTTATTACGATTTGGACGAGATCATCACCCGCATCAGAAAAGCACAGGAAACCAAAGAAACCGTTTCGCTTGCTTATGTGGGCAATGTGGTGGACCTTTGGGAAAAACTGGTTGATGAAGACATATATGTGGATCTCGGCTCCGATCAAACCTCTTTGCACAACCCTTGGGCCGGAGGATATTATCCTGTCGGGCTCACATTTGAGGAATCCAATGAGATGATGGCCCGGGAGCCTGAAAAATTCAGGGAACATGTAAGGGCATCGCTGCGCAGGCAGGTGGATGCCATCAACAAATTAACCGCCAAAGGAATGTACTTTTTCGACTATGGCAATGCCTTTTTGCTGGAAGCAAGCCGTGCCGGAGCCGATATCTTAAAACAAGACGGAACATTCAGATACCCGTCGTACGTGCAGGACATCATGGGGCCCATGTGTTTCGATTACGGTTTTGGTCCGTTCCGCTGGGTATGCACCTCGGGCAAACCCGAAGACCTTGATCTTACCGACCGCATTGCCATGGAGGTGATGACGGAGATTGCCGAAACCGCTCCGGATGAGATCAGCCAGCAGATGCACGACAATATCCGCTGGATCAGGGAAGCAAAAACCAACAAACTGGTCGTCGGTTCTCAGGCACGCATCCTTTATGCTGATGCCGAAGGACGGATAAAGATCGCTTCCGCTTTCAACGAAGCGGTGAAAAGCGGGAAAATATCCGCACCCGTGGTGCTCGGACGCGATCATCACGATGTATCCGGTACCGACTCACCCTTTCGGGAGACCTCCAACATTTACGACGGTTCAAGTTTTACGGCCGATATGGCCATTCAGAATGTCATCGGCGATGCTTTCCGCGGCGCCACCTGGGTATCCATTCACAATGGCGGTGGCGTAGGCTGGGGCGAAGTGATCAACGGCGGGTTCGGAATGGTACTCGACGGTTCGGAAGATGCCGGTCGCCGCTTGAAAATGATGCTCCACTGGGACGTTAACAACGGAATATCACGCCGTAGCTGGGCACGGAACAGCGGAGCGATATTTGCCGCCAAACGGGCCATGAAAGACAATCCGGATCTCATTGTCACACTGCCTAACCTGGCCGATGACGACCTGGTGAATGACCTCTTTAAATAATAATGATTTCCTCCGTTAAAAGATGATGCGGAGCGTGGGTGTCCCGCCTCATTCAATATTTTCTTAACATGAGCACTTTTGAAAGTCGGCTGAATGAAATTCTTAACGATAAACAATCGGGCTCGGTAACCATCTTGAATGAATTATCGAACCTTTTGCTGAAAGAAGCACAAAAGAGCAACCCGTTTCATATCCGGCTCAAAAAGTTGTTGCCTGAAATTCGTTCCAAACTCGGGCATTTTGCCGTCATCAGTCATTTTTTAACCGTTTTGGAAGAAAGCCTCTTAACCCTCTCCCATCAAACGAACGGCAATTCCGTTTTGGCTGATTTTATCAACAACTATCTAGAGAAATGGGAAAATGTGAACAAAGATATCGCCCGGGCAGCAATAGATCACTTACACCCCAACGGCAAACGCATCATGGTGCACAGCAACAGCTCCGCCGTCGTGGCGTTTTTCAGCCTGCTGAAGGAAGAAGAAATATCCGCTACTGTGATCCAAACCGAATCCCGGCCGGGCAACGAAGGAGTGTTGCAGGCTCGCCGGATTGCCGGTATGGGTTTTGAAACTACTTTGATCGTGGATTCGGCTATGGCCTTGATGATGCCGCAAACGGACCTGGTCATCTTCGGAGCCGACCGGCTTTATCCCGGATTTTTTGTGAACAAGATCGGTACCTATGCCATGGCACTTCTTGCCGGGGATTTCAACGTACCCTGTTACGTGCTGGCCGACAGCCGTAAAACGGTTCTGAACCCCGTTCAATTTGCGTTATCAAAAGAGCCTCAACAACCGAAATCTGAAATTCTTGATTCCCCTTACCGGAACATTCATCCTGTAAATTATTACTTTGAGCCCGTTCCGGGAAATTTAATCAAAGCATTGATCACTGAAAAGGGTGCCGGAAAATTTACATGACATTACCTGGCAGTGGAAAAAATACGATCAAATACCCGCTCATAAAAACATCATCTTTATGGCTAATGTCACCATTATTATAAACAGAAATCAATCGTTAACAAAAATGAACAGATATTTTAAAACCACCGGTTACTTCCTTTTGTTTTCAGTTTCGTTGTTGATGTCGGTATTTTTTCTATCGTGCAACAGCAATCAAACCACCGAAGAATATGACTTTCCTTTTCAAAATCCTTCTTTTTCAACAGAACAACGCATTGACGATTTGCTGGGCAGGCTGACGCTGAAGGAAAAGGCGTCGCTGATGCTGTACAACAGTCCGGCCATTCCAAGGCTCGGCATCCCGGCGTACAACTGGTGGAACGAGTGTCTGCACGGCGTAGCCAGATCGGGCGAAGCCACGGTTTTCCCGCAGGCCATCGGTCTGGCCGCCACCTTCGACGACGACCTTATTTTCCGTGTTGCCGGTGCCATCTCCGACGAAGCCCGCGCCAAACATCATCTTGCTGTCAAAAAAGGAAACAGGTCACAGTATTCGGGTCTTTCGTTCTGGACACCCAACATCAACATTTTTCGTGATCCACGGTGGGGACGCGGACAGGAAACCTACGGCGAGGATCCTTACCTTACATCCCGCATCGGAGTGGCTTTTGTCAAAGGTTTACAGGGCAATGACCCCAAATACCTGAAAGCTTCGGCATGTGCGAAACACTTTGTGGTGCACAGCGGCCCCGAAAAGATCAGACATCGTTTTGATGCACTGCCTCCGGAACGTGATTTCAGAGAAACCTACCTGCCCGCTTTTGAAGCGCTTGTTAAAACAGGTGTGGAATCGGTGATGTGTGCATACAACCGCACCTACGGCAAGCCATGCTGCGGCAGCCGTTATCTGCTCGACACCATCCTGCGGAAAGAGTGGGGTTTCAAAGGCCATGTGGTTTCCGATTGCTGGGCACTCGACGACATCTGGGCACGCCATAAAACGGTCGCAACAAGAGTGGAAGCAGCAACGATGGCCGCCGAAGCAGGCGTCAACCTCAACTGCGGTTATCTTTACAAATACCTTCCGGAAGCCGTTGATTCGGGATACATCAACGAAAATCTTGTGGATAAGGATTTACGCCCGTTGCTGAAAACACGTTTCCGGCTCGGATTGTTCGACCCCGATGCTTTGTGCCCCTATTCCGAAATCCCTGCAAGTGTAGTTGACGGGGAATCCCACAGGGCTCTGGCACTCGAAACGGCAAGAAAATCAATTGTGCTCCTTAAAAATAAGAACAACATCCTTCCCGTCGATCCCGACACCTTGAAAAAAATGCTTGTGGTGGGCCCCACGGCTGCCGACATCACTTGTCTATTGGGCAATTATAACGGACATTCCAAAAAGATGGTGACCATTCTGGAAGGCATCATCAACAAAGCGGGGCTGGGAACGACAGTGGATTATTCGCAGGGATTGATGTTTCATAACGACACATTAATGCGCGGATTGTGGGAAGCGGGTATGGCTGATGTGGTGGTGGTTTGCATCGGCATCAACTCGCTGTATGAGGGCGAAGAAGGAGATGCCATGTTGAACCCGAACGGCGGCGACAGATCAAAGATCGAACTGCCCGAAAATCAAATCAACTACGTAAAAAAAATGCGCCGGAGAATCAAACAAAAGCCGTTGATCGTGGTGGTTACCGGAGGCAGTGCCATCGCATTGGGGGATGTGGCCGAGCTGGCCGACGCCATATTGTTTGCATGGTATCCCGGTGAAGAGGGCGGAAATGCCGTGGCCGATGTGATCTTCGGAAATGTGAGCCCATCGGGAAAATTACCCGTTACTTTTTATCGTTCCACCGACGATCTGCCTCCTTTCGGGGATTACAACATGGAAGGACGAACCTATAAATATTTCCGCGAAAAAACGCTCTATCCCTTTGGGTACGGATTAAGTTATTCGGATTTTAAAACTGAAAAACTCTCCGTTCAGAAATATGATTATGTGAACAACGACACCATTAACATAACGGTTGAACTTGAAAACCAGGGAACAATGGATGGTGAGGAGGTCGTTGAAATATTTGTAAGAAACAAATATCCCGAAAAAGATGACCCCATAAAGGTGCTTGCGGGATTTGAAAGACTTTTCCTGAAAAAAGGGCAACAGGGAAAGGTCAATTTTAAAATACCTGTAAAACGGTTTGCACGGTGGGATTCCCAAAAGCATGATTACATCACCAAACCGGGAGAATACATCATTGAGGTTGGGAAAAGTTCCGCCGACATCATGGAAACGACCGGGATAGCGGTTAAATAAAGCCTGTCCCGGCCGGAGCGCCCCTGCGCTGCTCCCCCGGCGTCCCGCCCGCCAAGGCGACAGCAAAGGCTTGTGGGCAGGATAAATCTACCCGCCTTCGCTAAAGCTACGGCAAACGGTCCGCCTTCGCTAAAGCTACGGCGGACAGGGGAAATCTAAAATCTGCAATCGTTAATCTTCAATCTGAAATCAATATCACAAATCAAACATCTTACATCGGATCCCGACAAGTCGAGGACAGGCATCTGATATCAAATGGAT
>JAOZMX010000118.1:2748-11715 GCA_029934065.1 Bacteroidales bacterium | reverse complement strand
ACCCAGTTCCATTGCCGCGGAGGCAAAAACGCCCCGGATAAAAACACCCGAACCAGATGTAAAAAGGCGATGATAATGAGAAACATGCCACTCCAGTGGTGAATATTTCTGATGAGCCGCCCGAAAATGAGTCCTTGCCGGATGTTGACAATCGAATCGTATGCTTGCAATGGCGTTGCCTCGTAATGAAACCCCAGTAATAAACCGGTGAACAACTGCAGGAAGATCAGCGTAACGGCCATCCCCCCCAAACCCCAGGTATGTGTGAAATTCAGATTGGCCTCCGGAATACGGTAAGGGTGAAAATGCAACAGCATGTTTCTTACCCTGATTTGTCCTGACTTTGAAGATTTCTCATAAACCGGAGCGGTGTTATCTGTTTTATCGTTGATCATCCGAGAGCAAAAATACATTTTAAATTTCATCCGCAACAAAAAGACCGGCAAGAATTCTTCTCTGCGGAAGAGCCGGACTTATTAACGGTTATTTTACGTTGTTAATAATTTTAGCCCTTTTTTATTAAGATTAGTACCGCTGGAAACATTAATTTGCTTACCTTTACACACTTTTTCGCTCATTAACTTTTTAGTTGAAAGGCATTTGCCAATGGCTTAAATAATTATGGTTTTATCAAACAGAAAATCAATTCAAATTTAATTTATTTATTATGAAAAATTTTTTCTTTGGGATCCCGGTGATGTTGGTCATTTTAGGTCTCTCTTTTCAAACCAAAGCGCAGGTTCCTGTCAATTGGTCCGATGATACCGGTATCCTGACCTTTCAGGAGGATGGTGTCGTTTATGACGGCACTTACAGTTGTGGGGTGGATGTAACCACCGGGAATCAAGCCGAATGTGATCTCTCAAACAATGTAGAAATACCGGTAACGGCCGGGGACACCTATAAAATTTCATTTTGGTATTTTACCAGCGAGCACGTGCGCATTCGTGCCGCCATGGACTGGAACGGTGCCAGCACATCCTATTCTTCAAGTTATGCCGGCCCCACCACGACGGGAGACTGGGAACAGTTTTCATTTGAAGGCACAGTGCCCGACAATGTTGTGGGGGTTAATTTAAGGCTGCGTTTTTACGACATGTCGGGCTTTACACCCAACGAAACACAATACCTCGATCAGGTAACTTTCGAAAGCCCCACGGGAACCTTTCTGGAAGTGTCCAACGGTGGATTCGAAGAGTGGCCTTCCATCAATCCGGAACCTTCGAATTATCCCACAGGATTTGCTGCTACTGCCAACAACCTGAACATCAGCGTGAGCTGGACAGATGCCACTGGAAGCCAACTTCCGGACGCCTACCTGATACTGGCCGGTGAAGACCCGGGCATGGATCCTCCCACCGACGGTAATTTCGTGATTGACGATCTGGACTTTTCCGATGGTGAAGGCGCCATGAATGTGAGCTACGGAACAGAAAGCTACACTTTTACGCAACTCAACGCCCTGACAACCTATTATTTTGTCATTTATCCATATACCAATTCCGGCCCCAATGTGAATTATAAAACCGACGGAACAGCTCCAACAGCAAGTGCCGCAACTGCAAGCACAACCGTCATCAATCAGGAAAATTTCGACGAAAGCTGGGGCGAATGGACAACTTTTAGTGTTCTCGGCGACGAGGTATGGGATCGTGATAATAACTATGGTATCGGCGGCACCCCCTGCGCCAAGATGAGCGGCTACAACAACGGAACGACATACGAAAACGAAGACTGGCTGATCTCTCCCGCCATGGATTTTGACCAGTACAACAGCGAAGTATTGAGTTTTTATACGGCCATGAACTATACGGGAAACCCTTTGCAGGTACTGATTTCTGAAAATTACGAAAGCGGCGATCCCAATCAGGCCGACTGGACGGTACTCGACGCCCAGTTTTCATCGGGAAGCTGGCAATGGACCTCTTCGGGAGACATCAACATTTCGGATTACAACGGTACGGTGCACGTTGCTTTCAAGTTCACGTGCGACGCCACGCAATCGGCCACATGGGAAGTGGACGACATCGTCATTACCGGAAACACCGGAACAACACCAACCATCAATGTATTTACGCCTATTGCCGGCGACTTCTGGATTCGCGGACAGTCTTACGATATCACATGGAGCGCTTTCAACACGCAGGATAATTTAGTGATCGAAGTGACGGCCGATGCTTCCTCGGGAACGCCGTCATGGAGCACACTTGCCACGGTATCGGCCAACAGCGGTAGCTGGACTTGGAACATCCCGGCAACACAGGCACTTGGCTCTGATTACCAGATCAGGATCAGCGAGGTAACTGCTGATGTTTCCGGCTATTCGGGGATATTCTCCGTTGTTGACCCGCCGGTGGCCTACGATATTGTGATCAACGAGCTCATGTACAACCCACCGCCGGAACTTGGCGACGACGATTATTGGGAATATCTGGAACTTTACAACAACGACACCGAAGCCGTTGACATCTCCGACTGGCATTTCAATCAGGGCATTCAATATACTTTTGAATCCGGAACGGTGTTGCAGCCCGGCGAATACCTTGTGGTTGCACGCGATCCGGACACGATTGCGCAGTTTTACGGGATCACCAATCTTGTCGGGCCTTACGGAGGCGCACTGAACAACGGCGGTGAAACGATCCAGTTGGTTGACCAGTTCGGAACCGAGATCGACATGGTACCTTACGACGACAACGACCCGTGGCCTACCGAACCGGATGGCGACGGCCCTTCTCTTTCGCTGATCAATCCCGACCTCGACAATACATTACCCGAAAGCTGGCTGCCAAGTCTTGAAAATTTCGGGACACCGGGTGTTGTCAACTTTCCCGCCGATCCTGTTATCACCATCAATTTTCCCAACGGCGGCGAATACATCCAACAGGGTTCAACCTATGACATCACATGGAGTTACATGAACTATACGGGCAACGTAAAGATTGAGCTGATCAATCTGGCAGGTTCCAACGAAACTTTGGCATCCTCGGTGGATGTAACTTTGGGAACATGGCAATGGGATGTGCCCGCAGGGCAAACCACGGGAGACCAATTCAAGATCAAAATATCGGATGTGAATACCGGCGATCCATGGGACGAAAGCGATGCCGTATTTTCAATCATCGAGCCGGTGGAAGTGCCCGACCTGGTGATCACAGAGATCATGTACAATCCGCCCGAATCGGGAACCGACTCGCTGGAGTTTATCGAGATATACAACAACGACAATGAAACGGTTGATATGGACGGTTTTTACTTTAGCAGTGGAATCACTTTGATTTTCCCGCAAGTTACCGTTGACCCTGGTGATTACCTTTTGGTAGCCGTTAACTCGGAGGCCATGAACAACACTTTCGGTGTGGATGCCATACAATGGACTTCAGGCGGGCTGAATAACGGTGGTGAACTGATCGAACTGAAAGATAATTTCGGCAGTATTGTGAATGCCGTGGAATATTCCGATTCACCACCATGGGATACGCTGGCCGACGGACAAGGCCCGTCGCTTACATTTTGCGACCCTAACCTTAACAACAGCATCCCTGATTACTGGACGGCCTCCACGGAATTTGCGGCCGTCAATGCCGCCGGCGACTCCATCTTTGCCACACCGGGGGCAGGCTGCCTGCTGCTGCCTAATGCAGATTTTTCTGCCGACAATACTTCCATCCAGGTTGGCCAGTCGGTCAATTTTACCGATCTTTCCACCGGGAATCCCATTTCCTGGGAATGGACTTTCGAGGGAGGAAATCCCGCAACTTACAACGGGCAGAATCCACCGTCCATCACATACAACACAGCCGGCACTTTTGATGTGACCCTTACGGTTACCAACAATGCCGGAACAGATACCGAGGTAAAAACGGATTATATCGAGGTGTTTGATAACCCACCGCCTCCTGCTGCCGATTTTACGGCCAATGTAACCACAATTTATGTTGGCGAAAGCATTGATTTCACCGATTTGTCAACCAACGATCCCACCTCATGGGAATGGACTTTCGAAGGCGGCACCCCGGCAACTTCCACCGCACAGAATCCAGCCAACATAATTTACAATACGGCCGGGACTTTTGATGTAACATTAACGGCCACCAATCAGTACGGTTCCGATACCGAGCTGAAACAAGATTACATTACCGTACAGGTAATCCCGCCGCCGCAGGCAGCTTTCTCTGCCGATGCCACAAATATTGTTGCAGGCGGAAGTGTGATGTTTACAGACGAATCCACCGGAGATCCCACAGCATGGGAATGGAGCTTTGAAGGAGGTGATCCGCCGAACTTCAGCGGGCAAAACCCTCCGGCAATTACTTACAACACGCCCGGCATGTTTGATGTTTCGCTTACGGTTTCCAATGCCAACGGCTCCACAACCGAGACAAAAAACGATTACATCACCGTTACGGGCACATCGAATTTTGATTTGGTAATTACCGAGATCATGTACAACCCGCCCGAATCGGGTGATGACATTTTGGAATACATCGAAATTTACAACAATTCGGGCCAAGCGGCAAATCTCGCAGGACTTTATTTTGCACAAGGCATCGAATTTGAATTCCCTGCCGAAACACTCGACCCGGGGGCATATTATATGATTGCCAAGGATGCGGCAGCTTTTGAAACCGCTTTCGGTGTGACAGCAACGCAATGGACCGACGGCGCATTAAGCAACAGTGGTGAAACACTGGAGATCAAAGATGTTTCGGGAAATACGGTTGACATCGTCACTTACGACGATCAGGCGCCCTGGCCCACAGAGCCGGACGGCAACGGCCCGTCACTCACTTTCTGCGATCCTTTGGGCAATAATAATGCAGGCGAAAACTGGTTTGCCTCCATCAACCTCGCCGGACAGAACCCCCAGGGTGACAACCTTTACGGCACGCCGGGAGCCGTTTGCGAATTTGTGGGAATAAACGAAGAGCAAGCTGATGACCAAATGGGTATCTATCCCAACCCGGTATTCGACAGATTTACACTTGAATTGCCGGAAACCGGCACATGGCAGGTTGAAGTTTATAACCTGACGGGAAATCTGATCTTTAAAGCCGAAACACACGAGAAACTACTTATGATCAATGCAGATATGTGGCACGAAGGGATTTATTTCGTCAAAGCTACAACCATGCAGTCAAACCGGATATTAACACAAAAATTAATTGTAAAATAAACAAAATGCCGGGTTCTTGAATAAAAGAGCCCGGTATTTTCAATTTATGGATCAAAGGATATTTAAAAATAATCACTAATAAATTACAAAAGTTTTATGAAAAGATTTACACTGTTTTTTATGATGTTCATGGCGATTACAGCCATCAAAGCACAGTTGCCCGATAATTGGACCGATGATTCGGGTATCGAGACATTTCAGGAAATGACCACCGTACATGGTGGTGATTACAGTTGCGGGGTGATTGTCAACACAGGAACCCAGGCGCAATGCGATTTTTCAAACGAAGTGGCAATTCCGGTAAGTGAAGGCGACGACTTCAAGGTCTCTTTCTGGGCGTTTACCAGCGAATTTGTCAGGGTCACTGTAGTGCTGGACTGGGTAGGAGCCCCAAGTCTTTACACCAACGAATATGTTGGCCCCAACACCGGCGGGTGGGCACAACTGGTTTATGAAGACCTTGTTCCCGACGGCGCCACCGAAGTAACCATCAGGCTTCGGTTTTACGATGTCAGCGGATTTAATCCTCCCGAAACCCAGTATGTGGACGATGTTGAATTTGAATCTCCTGTTGGCGAGCCGCTGGAGGTTACCAATGGTGATTTTGAAAGCTGGCCGGGCATCAATCCCGAGCCCACAAATTATCCGACGGATTTCACCGCTGAAGCAACGGGGTTGAATGCCAAGCTCAACTGGACCGACGCCACAGGAGACCAGTTACCGGACAGTTACCTGATCCTTGCAAGTACTTCCGAAACCATTGATCCTCCTGTTGACGGCGAATATGTGATTGACGATCTGGACTTGTCGGACGGATCCGGTGCGGTAAATGTGGCTTATGGTGTGGAAACTTACACATTTACAACGCTTACAGCACAAACAAACTATTATTTCGTCATTTATCCCTATACCAATTCGGGAGCCAATGCAGACTACAAGACAGACGGCACGGCTCCAACGGCAAATGTTTTGACAGCCAACATCGTCGTACTGAACGAAGAAAACTTTGATTTTAGCTGGGGCGACTGGACAACGGTGAATGTACTTGGCGATCAGGTTTGGGATCGTGACAACACTTATGGAATCGGTGGAACGGCTTGTGCAAAAATGAGCGGATACGAAAGTGGTGATTTTGCCAACGAAGACTGGCTGATCTCGCCGGCTTTGAATCTGAATCAATACGAAAATGAAATATTTACTTTTTATTCCGCACTGGGCTACCCTGTTGAAGCGCAACAGCTAACGGTAAAAATCTCAACGGATTATGACGGCGGTGGCGACCCGGCATCAGCCACATGGACCGATCTTAATCCCGAATTACCGACGGGGGATCCCTACTGGCAATGGACCTACTCCGGAGAGCTGGACATTTCGGGATACGAGGCTCAAACGGCTTACGTTGCTTTTGTTTATCTATCCGACGGAACCGATTCCGAAACATGGGAAATAGAAAATATTTTGATCACCGGCGAAGAGAGCTTTACACCTTTGCCCGAACCCACCAATTATCCTACGGAATTTGCCGCAACAGCCGAAGGACAAAACATCAATGTAAGCTGGGTAGATGCTACAGGCGAAACCGTTCCCACAGGATATTTGCTTAAAATGAGTGATCAGGATAACATCACAGCACCGGTGGACGGCACACCCGAAGCCGACGATACGGATTTCAGCGACGGAACGGGAACCATCAATGTACTGCCGGGTGAGGAAGCCTACGATTTTGAGTACCTTGCCGAAAACACAACTTATTATTTCAAAATCTTCCCTTACACCAATGCAGGAGCATACATTGATTACAAAAACGACGAAAATGCTCCTTCGGCCAATGCTACCACACAGGAGAATCCGGCCGAAACTTTGTTGTTCACCACATTTGATGAAAGCTGGGAAGGATGGACGTCATACAGCGTTACCGGCGATCAGGTGTGGGATCGCGACAACACATACGGCATCGAAGACACTCCCTGTGCCAAAATGAGTGGTTATGCAGGTGGTGCGTATGCCAACGAAGACTGGCTGATCTCACCCAAATTAGATATGCTGACCAACTATCACAATGTAAGATTTTCGTTCTGGTCAGCCGTAGGATACAACGGACAGCAGTTGCAGGTTAAACTTTCGCAGGATTATGACGGTGAAGGAAACCCCAACGATTTCACATGGATTGACCTTTCGGGCGAAGCCATCTGGCCGGCAGGCGATCCCTATTTCGAATGGACCTGGTCGGCTGATATTGATCTCGACCTTTACCTCATCGATAGCTTATACGTTGCATTTGTTTACAATTCCAACGACAGCGATGCAGCCACATGGGAGGTGGACAATATCAAACTTACCGGAATCGAAAATTCCGGAATCGAAGATGTGGAACAACATTATGCAACTATCTTCCCCAATCCGTCAAACGGGATATTCACGGTTACGCTCAACAAAACTTTTGATCTGGTTGAAGTGTACAATATTACAGGTCAGGTTATCTACACCCGTAATAATCAGGAAATGGATTTTCAGATCGACCTTTCCGGCATGCAACCGGGTATGTATTTTGTCAAACTATCAGACAAAAAAACCGGCACAAATATCAGCCAAAGGATAATTGTTCAATAAAAATATTTACGGCATTCCGGCATCGTTCCGGAATGCCGTTTTTGGTATTGACATTCATTTAAAACCTATCATACGATGAAAAAATTTACATTAATAATTGCATTAAGTTTCATATTCGGGGCATTACAAGCCCAACTGCCCGATAACTGGACCGGCGATTCGGGCATCGACACATTTAAGGAATCAACAACAGTTCATGGCGGCTCCAACAGTTGCGGCGTGATCGTTAATACCGGCGTTCAGGGCAATTGTGATTTTCAGAATGATGTTGCCATAGAGGTTGCCGAAGGAGACGATTTTCAGGTTTCCTTTTGGGCCTATACCAGCGACCATGTCAGAATAACAGTAGTACTCGACTGGGTTGGAGCCTCATCCCAATATTCAAATACGTATGTCGGTCCGGCAACAGGAGGCTGGGAACAACTGACATTTGACGATATTGTTCCCGACGGAGCAACGGCAGTAAATATCCGGCTTCGTTTTTATGATGCCACAGGATTTGTCGCACCTGAAACACAGTATGTTGACGATATGGAATTTGAATCACCGATCGGTGAGCCGTTGGTGGTAACCAATGGAGATTTCGAAAGCTGGCCGGGGACCAATCCCGAGCCTTCGAATCATCCCACCGATTTTACTGCTACGGCCAACGGATTGAACATAGCACTCACCTGGACGGATGCCACGGGAGATGATTTGCCCGACGGTTACCTGATCAAAGCCAGCGATGAAAACAATATCACCGACCCGGTTGACGGCGTGTTTGAGCCGGATGATACGGATCTGAGCGACGGATCGGGCGTGGTAAATGTGGGCTATGGCGTAGAAAATTACACTTTCACCAATCTGGCTGAAGCCACAACCTATTATTTTAAGATCTTTGCTTATGCCAATGCCGGCACGGAAATAGACTACAAAACCGATGGTACGGTTCCTTCGGCCAATGCAACTACACCTGATAATGTTGTTGTACTTAATCAGGAAAATTTTGATGCGGGATGGGGTGAATGGACAACGGTTAATGTAAACGGTGATCAGGTTTGGGATCGAAACAATAGTTACGGTATTGGAGGAACACCGTGTGCCAAGATGAGCGGATATGCCGGAGGGGATTTCGCCAATGAAGACTGGCTGATCTCACCGGCTTTGAATCTTGACCTTTATGAAAATGAACTTTTCAC
>JAOZMX010000118.1:0-2648 GCA_029934065.1 Bacteroidales bacterium | reverse complement strand
TCGGAAACATGGGAGATTGACGACATCATCATCACCGGAGAAGGTGGAGCGGAGATTGTTGCCACACCGGAATTTGACCCGCTGCCCGGAAACTTTGTTGCTCCCGTTGACGTGGAAATAACGTGTGAAACGGAAGATGCCGACATTTACTATACCACCGACGGCACCGATCCCGATGAAGACAGTGAAGAATATACCGGACCGATCACCATTTCGGCCACAACTACACTGAAAGCCCGCGCCTACAAAGACGATTATATTCCGAGCAGCATTGCTTCGGGCGATTATGTTTTTCCTGCCGATGTATCCACCATTGCAGAACTTCGGGCAGGCACCGTCGGGAACATGTACACCCTTACCGGCGAAGTGATCCAGACATACAAACAAGCCTGGCGAAATCAGCGATTCATTCAGGATGCCACGGCAGCCATTATGATTGACGATTTTTACGGAATCATCACTACCGATTATAACAACGGCGACGGCATTACGGGCATTCTCGGCACGCTTGGAACGCACAACAACATGCTCCAGTTTGTCCCTTACGAAGACCCGGGGCCTGCCACTTCCACAGGAAATGTCATTACACCAGAAGTGATTACCATTGCCCAACTGAATACCAATTTCGAAGACTACGAATCGGAACTGGTGAAGATCGAGAGCGCCACCTTTGCCGATGGCGGCGGTGAGTTTACCGCGGGAGCAAATTATCCCATCTCCGATGCTTCGGATGCCGACGGGATTTTCAGGACCTCATTTTATGATGCGGATTATCTGGACGAAACCATCCCAACCGTACCAACGGATATCACGGGAATTTGCAATTCCAATTACAACGGAGAGTATATCACGGCACGCTTTTCAACAGACCTTGAACCTACCGTAGTTGTACCGACAATCATTGTTACTTCGCCAAATGGTTATGAACAATGGCAGCAGGGCAGCACACACAACATTACATGGACATCATTAGATTTTACCGGTAATGTGGACATCAGGCTACTTAAACCGCCTTTTACGAATGTGCTTCTTGCAGGCAATATTGCCGCCAACGCCGGATCATGGGAATGGAACATCCCCGAAGATCAAACCGTAGGGTCCGATTACAAGATCAAGATTGCAGGTGTTAATCCCGGTGATCCGTGGGACGAAAGCAACGATGAGTTTGCAATTGTTCCGGCGCAACAAATCCCGGATATCGTCATCAACGAAATCATGTACAATCCGTCAACTGATCTCGGACCGGACGATTATTATGAATACCTTGAATTGTACAACAACAGCGGCTTTGCCGTAGATCTTTCCGACTGGTACTTTGGTCAGGGAATTACTTTCACATTCCCTGCCGGCACAACTATGGAAGACGGAGCTTACCTTGTGGTAGCCAAAAATCCCGATACCATTATGGCTCATTACGGGATTACCAATGTGGTTGGACCTTACCCCGACAACCTCGGCAACAGTGGCGAAACGGTTGAGCTGAATGCTTCCGATGACACACAAATGGATATCGTCACATATGATGACGGCGGACTCTGGCCTACAGCACCCGACGGCACAGGTCCTTCACTGGAATTGCTGGACCCCGACCTTGATAATGCACTCCCCGAAAGTTGGGCCGCCAGTTTGGTGAACGACGGTACTCCCGGAGCTGTCAACTCGGTAGTTGGTGCCGAAGTGGTTACCGTTACCAATCCCAACGGCGGCGAAGTATTTTTACAGGGAAGCTCTCAAACAATAGAGTGGACATACCTCGGCTTCAACGGATTGCTAAAAATCGAATTGATCACGGCAACACGCGGACGTGAAGTGCTGGCCGAAAATGTTCCCGTTACCGACGGCATGTGGGATTGGGAAATTCCCGAAGACCAAACCGTTGGCGATAATTACCTGATCTCCATCTCCGACATGGATGACGGTGAACCTTCGGACGAGAGTGATGCGCCGTTTTCTATTGTCTCGGAGATCATCCCGCTGGTTACAGTGGTATCACCCAATGGCGGAGAAGAATGGACACAGGGAACAACAAAACCGATTGACTGGGATTACGAAAATTTTACGGGCGATATCAAAATTGAGATCACCGACGGTTCGACAACCACCGTTATTGAGCCGACACTTCCGGTAACAAACGGATTTTACATTTGGGATATTCCTTCGGGTTTCCCGACGGGAAACAATTACAAAATTGTTATCTCGGAAGTAACCACAGGAACACCATCAGACGAAAGCGATGCGCCGTTCTCCATTGTTGCACCGGCAGCTTTGCCCAATCTGGTCATCAACGAGATCATGTACAATTCACCGGGTGACGACAATGAATGGATAGAAATTTATAATGCCGAATCGGAAAGCGTTGATCTGGAGGGTTATTACCTTTTGGACAATGATGACGGTCATACACCTGTGGTCTTTCCGGCAGGATATTCCATTGCTCCGGGGCAATACTTTACGGTTTCGTTGCAATTGCTGAATCCTCCGTTATGGTTCACCCCGGATTATGAAGGCAATGCGGACTGGGCACTTGGCAACGGCGGCGATAATATCAGATTGTTCCACTCTTCGGGACAATTGATAGACAACGTAGCCTATGACGACAGCTCACCATGGCCTACGGCACCCGATGGTGACGGGCCAACCCTTTCATG
>JAOZMX010000117.1 GCA_029934065.1 Bacteroidales bacterium | reverse complement strand
AGAAATCCTCAAAAACAAACCCGACGATTTTATAGTCATCTCGGGCGATGATGCCCTGACGCTGCCTCTGATGTCACTGGGTGTTGAAGGGGTAATATCCGTAGTGGCCAATGCTTTTCCCGACGTCTTTTCCAATATGGTCAATCTTTGTCTTGACGGAAAATTCAGCGACGCCCGTCAACTGCATTTCAGGCTGACGGACATTATCCGCGCACTGTTTGAAGACGGCAGCCCGGGAGGGATCAAAGCAGCCCTTCAAATTCTCGGACTTTGTGAGAATAATTTAAGGCTCCCCGTCGTTAAGGTCAACAAATCGGTTTATTTACAATTAACAAATTTAATAACGGAATATCAAACCAATACTTTTAAAAAATGAAAACTCTTAAACTCTTTGTTCTGTTGCTGATTTTAGCGGCAACTACTACTACAACTACAACGGCTCAACAAACCAACGGAGGCCAAAATGCCGCACACTATTTCGGCAATCGCGGCGAAATCTACTTCAGCTTTAACAATCAGGGAACAGCCATTGATGTATTGTCGCATATCATTTCAATCGACAAGATCGAAGGCAACATCATCTATGCTTACGCCAACCAAAAAGAATTTACTTCATTCCTGAAACTGGATTATCCTTTTGAGCTCCTGCCGAAGCCCGGCGAGTTGATCAAAAATCCGAAAATGCTCGACAAAGTCAATGTAAAGGGAATTACCGACTGGGATTTTTATCCTACGTACGAGGCTTATGTTGATATGATGTATCAGTTTGCCGACGATTATCCCGATATCTGCCAGGTTTACAGCATCGGGACAACGGTGAACGGCAGGGAGCTTTTAATGGCGAAAATTTCCGATAACGTAAATACCGTTGAGGCGGAACCCGAATTTTTGTACACGGGTACCATGCACGGGGACGAGGTTACCGGATATGTTTTGTTGCTCCGGTTGATTGATTATTTGCTTTCCAATTACAATTCCAATGCAGAGGTGACGGAGTTGGTCAACAACATGGTGATTTTCATCAATCCGCTGGCCAATCCCGACGGAACGTTTGCCGGAGGCAACAATACGGTTTACGGTGCCACGCGGTATAACGGCAACTCGGTGGATTTGAACCGAAACTATCCCGATCCGCAAGACGGTCCTCATCCCGACGGCAATGAATGGCAACCGGAAACTGTTGCATTCATGGATTTTGCCGATGCCAATCGCATTACCATGTCGGCCAACACCCACGGCGGTGCAGAAGTGTTGAATTATCCGTGGGATACATGGTCGCAAATGCCGGCGGATGTGGACTGGTGGGAATTTGTTTGCCGCGAATGGGCCGACACGGTACATTTGTATGCCCCGTCGGGTTACATGACCGATCTGGACAACGGCGTTACCAACGGCTATGCCTGGTACTCCATTAACGGCGGAAGGCAGGATTACATGAATTACTTCCAGCAGTGCCGCGAGGTCACCATCGAACTTTCGTCCGACAAAACACCTCCGCCTTCGCAGATGCCGGATTTCTGGGACTGGAACTGGCGTTCGATGATCAATTATATGCAACAAGCAGCCTTTGGCGTGAACGGGACAGTGACCGACATGACGACCGGAGAACCGGTTGAAGCCAAAGTTTATATTGACGGACACGATGTGGACAACTCCTATGTTTATGCGAGGGAAGAAACAGGATATTACCAGCGGTTGCTTGATGAGGGAACTTATGATATCACCTATTCCGCTCCCGGGCATTACCCCGTTACCATAGAAAATGTAAGCGTTTCGAAGTATGCCGTCACCACGGTAAACGTCCAGCTTGATGCCGGAGACCTGATCGCAGATTTTTCGGCTTCCACCACTGCAATCCCCATGGGTGGGTCGGTGGATTTTTATGATGAATCCTTTGGTGCCCCGGTAAGCTGGGCATGGGAGTTTGAAGGCGGTACTCCCGCCACTTCCTCGGATAAGGATCCCGAAGGAATTGTTTATCAGGAAACCGGAACTTACGATGTGACCTTGACGGTAACCAATACGCAGGGCGATACGCAAACCATCACCAAAGAAAATTATATTTCGGTGAACGCCGAATTTCTCATGGGTGACCAGACGGTAACCACCTGTACTGGTATCTTTTACGATTCGGGTGGAGAAAATTCAGGCTATTCAAACGACGAAGATTATACCATGACCTTCCTGCCCGGAACATCAGGAGCCAAAATGATCGTGGAGTTTCAGTCTTTCAATGTTGAATACGAATCCACCTGTAATTACGACTGGCTGAAAATTTATGACGGAAGCAGTACCGGCGCCTCGCTGATCGGGACATACTGCGGCACCGATTCCCCCGGTACCATTGAAGCTACCAATGACGACGGCGCACTGACCTTTGAATTTCATTCCGATTATTCGGTAACCGAAAGCGGCTGGAAAGCGATTGTTTCTTGTTCTGCTCCGCCGTTGCTGCCGGTTGCCGATTTCTCTGCCGACAACACACACATCATCATGGGGCATTCCGTTCAGTTTTCCGATCTCTCCTCCAACAATCCGACCTCATGGACATGGACTTTCGAGGGAGGCACACCGGCCACTTCCAGCGAACAAAATCCGCTTGTTACCTATGAAGAATCCGGCATTTACGATGTGACTCTTACCGTGGAAAACCAGTACGGCTCCGACACCAAGACCATCGAAGATTACATCACGGTGGACAGCACCATCGGTATTGACGAGCTTTCCGGCAACGGCATGACGATTTTCCCCAATCCGGTCAAGGATGACCTGATCAACATTCAGTCGGCATCCAAAATCCGGAGTGTGGCACTTTACAATCTTTCGGGTATGCAACTCATACAACAAACCTTTGATGCAACCCATGTTGTGCTCAATACAAAAGGCATCGGCAACGGACTTTACTTTTTGAAAGTAACGGACGGGACAGGGGTCAAGACAGTTAAAATCAGTATCGTTAAATAGGGTTTTTCCCATCAATTGCCACCATGAAAAAGCTGTTGCTCGAAATTGTTGTCTTCATCTGCGGGGCTTTGGTCATGGTGTTCGAAATGGTGGGTGCCCGTATTCTCGGCCCGTGGGTCGGCACTTCGCTTTTTATCTGGACAAGCCTTATCGGGATCATCCTCGGCAGCCTCAGCGTTGGCTATTGGCTGGGCGGTAAGCTGGCCGACAAAAAGCCTGATTACAACGTTTTCGGATATATCATTCTGCTGGCGGGGTTGAGCATCCTGTTCACCTGGCTGATCAAAGACCCGTTTCTGCGTATTCTTTCGCGTCACATTGCCGACATACGCATCATTGCCATTGTTTCCTCGTTGTTTTTATTTGCTCCGGGAAGCATTTTCCTCGGAATGGTTTCGCCTTATGCCGTCAAGCTGAAACTGCAATCGTTGCAGCAATCGGGGCGTACCGTCGGCAATCTCTATGCCGTCTCCACCATTGGAAGCATTGCCGGGACCTTTGGCGCAGGTTTCTATCTGATCCCCGCCATCGGCACCAATATGATCGTCCTCGTCATTGCCGGCATCCTGCTGGTCATCGCATTTTTGATGTTCTTTTTAAACAAAAAATATTTCAATGCGGTGATATCGGCAGCCATCCTGGGATACATCATCGTTATAGCCAATGCCGCGGGAAAAACAACTCCGTCTTACGTTGATGTTGATACATTGTACAACAGGGTTTTGATCTACAATACCACGGATGATCAAACCGGGAAAGAGATCAAGATACTGAAGATAAACGACGAGCGCAGTGCGGCCATCTTCCTCGACAGCGATGAACTGGTATTTGATTATCTGAAATACTACCATCTTGCGGCACATTTCAAACCGGACATGAAAAAAGCACTGATGATCGGAGGGTCGGCATATACTTATCCGCGTGATTTTTTGAGGAAATATCCCGGTGCATCCATTGATGTGGTGGAGATTGATCCGGAGTTGACGCAACTGGCAAAAAAGTATTTCGGCCTGCAGGATCAGCCCCGGCTGAATATCATTCACGAAGACGGACGCACATTTTTGAACCGTTGGAAGGATAAATACGATGTGATCTTTATGGATGCTTTCCGCTCACAGTTTACGGTGCCCTACCAACTCACGACAAAAGAATGTGTGCAGGAACAGTACGACTTGCTGAATGACGGTGGGGTTGTGGTGGCCAACATCATCTCCTCCCTCGACGGTAAAAGCAATTTGTTTTTGCAGGCGCAGTCGAAGACCTACCGGGATGTCTTTCCGCAGGTTTACTATTTTGCCGTGAAAGACCCGCAAGACAAAAACCGCTTTCAGAATATCATGATCGTGGCTTTGAAGAGTACGCAACAACCGTCCATGACCAGTGCCGATTCGCTGATGAATGTTTTTCTCTCGCACCGGGTGGATTTTACGATCGGTGAAGACATTCCCGTGCTGACCGACAACTTTGCTCCCGTGGAGTATTATTCTGTAAAAGCATTGACGGCTTTTTTGGATTCTTTCAACAAATAATTCGCACAAGGGAAAAAACAGAAAAGCCCGGGGGAAACTTCCCCGGGCTTTTTGCGTCAAATGTACCCGGAGCGGGACTTGAACCCGCACGAGCGCGATGCTCATTGGATTTTAAGTCCAACGTGTCTACCAATTCCACCATCCGGGCAACAAAATTTAAGAACGACCTCAAATTTAAAATCCCGACCCGACAGCGTGCCCGGGATCGGGATTTGGAGCGAAAGACGGGATTCGAACCCGCGACCCCGACCTTGGCAAGGTCGTGCTCTACCAGCTGAGCTACTTTCGCATTCGATTTTGGGGTTGCAAAAATAGAATCATATTTTGGATTACCAAAACTTTTTTCGGAAAATTTTTATCCCGTTAAAAATTGGGCTTGATATTGTATTTGGCATAAAATCTTTCGATGTGTCCCACAGCTTCTTCGGCAGTATCCACAACCCTGAACAGCCTCATGTCTTCCGGTGCGATCATTCCCTCGGCTTTAAGGTTTTTCTCCAGCCAGTCTATCAGCCCCGCCCAGTACGACTTACCCACCAGCACCACCGGAAAACGTACCATTTTATGAGTTTGTATCAGCGTGATGGCTTCAAACATCTCATCCAGCGTGCCGAACCCGCCGGGCAATACAATGTAGCCCTGCGAATATTTCATAAACATCACCTTGCGTACAAAGAAATAGTCGAAGCTCAACAACTTATCGTTATCAATGAAGGGGTTGGGCTTTTGCTCATGCGGCAATTCGATATTGAGCCCCACCGATTTGCCACCGGCAAAATGGGCTCCTTTGTTGGCCGCTTCCATAATACCCGGTCCGCCGCCGGTAATAATGCCAAAACCTTTTTTTGTCAGCAGGTAGGCGATCTCTTCGGCCAGACGGTAATTCTGATGCTGATCCTTAACGCGGGCCGAACCGAATATCGAAACACAAGGGCCGATGCGTGCCAGTTTTTCAAACCCGTCCACCATCTCCGACATCACCTTGAATACCGACCATGAATCATGGGTTTTTATTTCGTTCCAGCTTTTCGGCTCAAAAACGCTTTTTACCGTTTCATTCTCTTTTCCGGCCGAAGGTTTCATTTTATCTATGCTCATTTTTTTATGGATTGTTTGTTATTAACAACTCTTTCTTTAAAAATGTTGCCGTAAAACTGTTTTTATTGTTCACAATTGTTTCGGGTTCACCCTCTGCAATGATCTTCCCGCCTCCCGAACCGCCCTCGGGGCCCAGGTCAATAATGTGATCGGCCATTTTGATAACGTCCATGTTGTGCTCGATCACCAGCACCGTATTTCCTTTGTCTGCCAATCTGTTCAACACTTCCAGCAGCACTTTGATATCTTCGAAATGCAATCCCGTTGTCGGCTCGTCAAGGATATAAAGGGTTTTTCCCGTGTCGCGTTTTGACAGCTCGGCAGCCAGTTTCACCCGTTGGGCTTCGCCGCCCGACAGGGTGGTTGATTGTTGCCCCAGCGTGATATATCCCAGACCCACATCTTTCAGTGTTTTGATCTTTTGGATGATTGACGGGATGTTTTCGAAAAACTCCACCGCCTGGTTGATGGTCATGTTCAGCACATCGTTAATGGATTTTCCTTTGTAGCGTACTTCAAGGGTTTCGCGGTTGTACCTTTTGCCGCCGCAATCCTCGCAGGGTACCTGCACGTCGGGCAGGAAATTCATCTCGATGATGCGCACCCCGGCGCCCTTGCATGTTTCGCAACGTCCGCCCTTTACGTTAAACGAAAACCGTCCGGGTTTATAACCCCTGATTTTCGACTCGGGCATCTCGCCGAATAGTTTCCTGATCTCGTCAAACACTTTCGTGTAGGTTGCAGGGTTGGAACGTGGTGTCCGCCCGATGGGCGACTGGTCTATCTCGATGACTTTGTCAATGTTTTCAAGACCTTTCACCTGACGGTAAGGCAATGGTTTTTTTTGTGAACGGTAAAAACGGGCGCTTAAAATAGGATACAGTGTTTCGTTGATCAGGCTTGATTTACCGCTGCCCGAAACGCCGGTGATGCAAATGAACTTACCCAGCGGGAGCCGAAGGTCAACTTGTTTCAGGTTGTTTCCCGAGGCGCCCAGAAGCTCCAGCACTTTTCCGTTTCCCGCCCGTCTGGCTGCGGGAACTTCGATTTTTTTGCGTCCCGACAAATAATCGCCTGTGATGGTTTTGCAGCGTAACATCTCTTGCGGCGATCCTTCCGCCACGATATGCCCTCCTTTGCGGCCGGCACCCGGGCCGATGTCCACCACATGGTCGGCCGACAGGATCATCTCTTTGTCGTGTTCGACCACGATCACCGAGTTGCCCACATCACGGAGCTCCTGCAGTGCTTTGATCAGCCGTTCGTTGTCGCGCTGATGCAGGCCGATGCTGGGCTCGTCGAGGATGTAAAGCACCCCGGTAAGCTGTGATCCGATTTGCGTGGCCAGCCTGATGCGTTGCGATTCGCCACCCGACAAGCTCCTCGCCGGCCGGTTGAGCGTGATGTAATTAAGTCCTACCTCAAGCAAAAACCGTATCCGTATGCTGATCTCGCGCAATATTTCAGTGGCAATTCTTTTCTTTCGTTCCTCCAGCTTCTCCTTCAGGTTGTCGATGTGGTTTTTCAACTCGATGAGCTCCATGCCGGCAAGCTCCGAAATGTTCTTTCCGGCGATTTTGAAATGCAATGACTCCGTTTTCAGGCGATGTCCGTGACACACCGGACAGGTTACTTTGTTCATGAAATTCGATGCCCATTTGCGGATGGAGGCAGAGGTGGAATCACTGCTTTGGTTTAAAATAAAATTGATAACTCCTTCGAAGTTGAGCGAATAGGTGGACGAAACGCCGAGGTATTCGTTTTTTACGTGGATCACTTCGTTGCTGCCGTAAAGAATGGTGTTCATTCCTTCCGGCGGAATATCACGGACCGGAGTATCCAGGCCGAAGCCGTATTTTGCTCCGATGGCTTCAATTTGCTTAAAAATCCAGTTGTTCTTGTATTCGCCCAGCGGTGCCAGCCCTCCTTTTTTGATGGATTTGCTTTCGTCGGGGATCACCTTCTTAAAATCTATTTCCGATATTTCACCCAGGCCGTTACAGCGCGGGCAGGCTCCGTAGGGCGAGTTGAACGAAAAAGTGTTGGGCTCGGGCTCGTCGTACGAAATACCTGTTGTGGGACACATCAGCAAACGACTGTAATGCCGGATCGCTTCCGTCTCTTGATCCATGATCATCAGGATGCCCTTGCCGTGTTTCAGTGCCGTTTCCACCGATTTTTTCAGCCGTTCGGCGAATTCGTCATTCACCGCCACCCGGTCCACCACAATTTCGATGTCGTGTGTTTTGTACCGGTCGATCTTCATCCCGAAGGTAATATCTTTTATTTTGCCGTCAATTCTGACTTTCAGAAAACCTTGTTTGCCGATCTGCTCGAACAGTTCACGGTAATGGCCCTTACGTGCTTTGACCACGGGAGCAAGGATGGTGATCATCTGCCCGCGATACTTTTCGGAGATCAGATCAATGATCTGTTGTTCGGAATAGCGAACCATCTTTTCGCCGGTTTTCCAGGAATAGGCATCGGCAATACGGGCATACAGCAATCTTAAGAAATCGTAGATCTCGGTGATGGTGCCCACGGTGGAGCGCGGGTTTTTGTTGACGCTCTTTTGTTCGATGGAGATCACGGGGCTCAACCCGTCGATCTTGTCCACATCGGGACGCTCAAGTCCGCCGATAAACTGGCGGGCATAGGCCGAAAAGGTCTCCATGTACCGTCGCTGTCCTTCGGCATAGATGGTGTCGAATGCCAGTGACGACTTGCCGCTGCCGCTCAGGCCGGTGATCACCACCAGCTTGTTGCGCGGAATCCTGACGTCAATGTTCTTCAGGTTGTGCACCCTGGCACCGAACACCTCCAGAAACTCCGGCCCGTCGGGGCCTGGAGTCATGTTACTTTTCGTCTCTTTTCCGTATTCTCCGGACGGTACATCCATTTTCCTAAATTACAGTTTTATCATTCCCGCTCGATGGAAATTTTCCGGCAAAAGTAATCCATAAAACAATACAAATTGGGCTTCCTGCCAACAGGAATGAATCATCATAATGAAAAGGACGGGACAAACGAAAAGGCCTCCCGGCAGGCCGGAAATGAAAAAGCATCCTGCCGGCCATCGGAAAACCTTTCACTTTCGAACCGGTAATTTCACGGCACGGGTGATATGTCTTTTGCCCGGGGGGCCGGCTATCCGCTCTACGGTAAAACCGGCTTTTTGCAGGTTTCGTCTTACTTCCCCTTTGGCCGAATAGGTTGTCAATATTCCGCCTTTTGCCGTCCATCCGGCAATTTTTTCAAAAACAGAGGCTGTCCATAATTCAGGTTGAACATCCGGGCCGAAGGCATCGAAATAAACAAGGTTGTACTTGCCCGGCAAAATTGCTTTTTGTACGGGGCTCTCCAACTTCAGCAATTCGAACCGGGAAGTGATGCGGCATTTTTCGCCGAAAGCAGCATCATGAATTTGTTCGTACAGGATGATTTCCTGCCCAGTGAAAAATTCTCCGTAATTCAGGCTTGTAATGGTTTTTCGGTCAACGGGGAAGGGCTCCAGTGCCGTATAGAACACGTTTTTGTCTTTGGCTTCGAGCAGGGTAAGCAAGGCGTTGAGCCCGGTTCCGAACCCTATCTCCAACAGGTGAATTTCATCAAACTGCAACAAAGCATTGCGCAATCCCGAACGGATAAAAACGTGCATTGATTCGGTGAGGGCACCGAACGTGGAATGGTAATGTTCGTTCAATGCCGGAACATACAAAGTTTTGGAACCGTCGCCGGTGGTACGAATCTCGGTTTTCATCATTTGTTGTAATATAAAAGCAGGTTTAAAACGGGTTTCGGATAGGTTGTCTGCGAGATGATTGTTCCCTCTTCCGAGAAGAGATAAATTTCTTGTGAGGCAGCGGCCCGGATCGTCCGGCCAAGGGGCTCCCACCGCAGCAATTGCGGCGCCACGGCATCGGTGATCCGCACAATGCTCTCCTGATCGGTGTAGATGTAAATGCCGTCGGCAAGACCGATCAGCGTACGCCCGGAATCCATACCGGCAGCACACAGCATCTCCTTTTCGGGAAGTTCAAAGGGTTGATAGGGGTCGGTGAGCAAACCGGTAAGCGGGTTGAAAAGACGGGTTTTAAAATTTCCTTCCGTGTCGTTTCCGAACAACAACACATTTGCCTGATCCTGTGTTTTTAAATACAGCGGTGTCCCCAAAAAGGTGGTTTTGCTGTTGGCTGCTCCCGACGGGATAAAATAGGTTTCGAGCCAATGTTCCATGACGTTGTTGGTGGAAACTGACAAAACCACGAGAATGTCTCCGGCGCGACCCGCTCCCACAGGAATGGTCAATCCGTTGGTTGCAGCGGAAAATGACAAGTCTCCGCCATCATCATATCCTTCCACCCTTCCGTCGAAAAAGCCCGTGTAAAGTATGCGGTCGATTTCACGGATGAAAGTAAAATAGGGCTGGCCGGTATTGGGAACAAGCGGCACCTCCCACAAAGTTTTCAGACTGTCGGCGGTCATGGCCGACAGGTTTCCCAGATTTTTTCCCGCAACATACACGAGCTGGTCTGCGTCGTTGATATCCGATCCCGCATAATTCCCCTGTAAGAACCGTTTCAGCACGGAACTGAAACCGGCATCAAATCTCTCAATCCCTACCTGACCGGAATTTTCGCTGCTGACGATAAAAAAGCCCTTGAATTCACGCGGCAGGCCTGTGATGTAAATCCTCCGGTAGGCATACACGGTATTGTCTTCAGCCGAAGCTTTCACCCGCAGGTTGTAGTTTCCCGTTGCCAAATCCTCGTTGTCGAGCACATAAAGGACTCCGGATTCTTTTCCCGTTTCAAAATCCGGGATCATCACCGTATTGGTGAAAGAGACAGGTTCAAGTTCGTTGCCCACCAATGTCACGTAAAGTGTGACCGTTGGCCGCGGCGATACCACCGTCAGTGTGAGTTTTACCGTGTCGTTGACGGCATAGGACGAATTGGGGGCTGGCCCGGTGATATTGATTTCAATTTGCAACGGCTCATCCTCTTTTTTGCATTGCACAAAAAAAATCACGAAAAATGACAGGGATAAAACAAATATTTTGAATGTTTTTTCCACAATTTTTATCTTTGAATGATAAATTGTCCTACATTTACTTTTCAATCGCTAAAAATAATAAAAATGCTGGAAAATTTAAATCTTGAACATGTTCTGTTTCTCGATATCGAAACGGTTCCGATGTACAAATCGTACCACGACATGCCTGAAAATCTCATGAAACTGTGGGACAAGAAAGCCGAGCGGCTCGCATCGCCACAAGAGCCGAAAACATCTGATGAGCTTTATTCGCGTGCGGGTATTTATGCGGAATTCGGAAAGATCATTTGTATCTCCGTAGGTTTTCTCCACGGGAAGGAATTCCGGCTTAAATCATTTTACGGCGACGACGAAAAGATTTTGCTGGAAGAATTTTCGGAGATGCTGAACCGCTATTATACCATGCCGCAACATTTGCTGTGTGCCCACAACGGCAGGGAATTCGATTTTCCGTTCATTGCCCGGCGGCTGTTGGTCAACGGGTTGCCGTTGCCGCAAATCCTGGATCTGCAGGGGAAAAAGCCCTGGGAAGTGCAGCACCTCGATACCATGGAATTGTGGCGTTTTGGCGATTACAAACATTACACCTCCCTCAACCTGCTGACGACCATCTTTAACATTCCCAGCCCCAAGGACGACATTGACGGCAGCATGGTGTGGCAGGTGTACTGGGAACAAAACGACCTGGAACGGATCGTAACCTATTGCCAGAAAGATACGCTTGCGGTAGCTCAACTGCTGATGCGGTATATGGGAAAACCGCTGATCAAAGATGAAAATATCCTGGTGGTTTAACAGGTGGAGGTGAAACATTTTATACCTTTGCAGGAAGAAAAAATGTTTGTTGCAATCCCAGCCGATTCTAACAGTACTATTTTTACCTTTTTTCCGGTCTTTTTATAATATTGATTCTTTACGAAAACAAAAAAGTCATGGCGGAATTCAAAAAAATTGCCGGTGAATTGCTGGATAAGGCAGTTCTTGCAGGGGCAATGTTCAATCAATATGATCAGGAGCAAACCGACCATATTGTCGGAAAAGTTTACGAGGCCGGTTTTAATGCGCGTGTGGAGCTGGCGAAGATGGCCGCCGGAGAATCCGGACTTG
>JAOZMX010000281.1 GCA_029934065.1 Bacteroidales bacterium | reverse complement strand
ATCGTATTGGCATTGGGAATATCCAGTCCGTTTTCGACAATGGTCGTGGAGACCAGAACATCAAATTCGCCCCGGATAAAATCCATCATGACCTTTTCCAGGTGATGTCCTTCCATCTGCCCGTGACCGACACCGATCTTTACATGGGGACAAAATTTTTGGATCATTGCCGCCACTTCCTGGATATTCTTCACCCGGTTGTGGATAAAAAACACCTGTCCGTTGCGCGACAATTCATAGTTTATGGCATCGGCGATCACCTCCTTGCCGAATCCCCTGATCTGCGTTTGGATGGGCATGCGGTTGGGCGGCGGCGTGTTGATCACCGAAAGGTCGCGTGCACCCATCAGCGAAAACTGAAGCGTGCGCGGTATGGGTGTAGCCGTAAGTGTCAGCGTGTCCACATTCACCTTCATCTGCCGGAGCTTCTCTTTGATGGCCACACCGAATTTTTGTTCTTCATCCAGGATAAGCAACCCCAGGTCTTTGAATTTGATGTCTTTGCTGACGATACGATGGGTGCCGATCAAAATATCTATCTCTCCGCTCGTCACTTTTTCGACGATCTGCCTTTGTTCCTTCGAGGATTTAAACCGGTTGATGTATTCGATATTCACCGGAAAATCTTTAAACCGTTCGGTAAAGGTGTAATAATGCTGCATTGCAAGGATGGTGGTCGGCACCAGAATGGCCACCTGCTTGCTTTCGGCAACGACTTTAAAGGCCGCACGAATGGCGATTTCAGTTTTCCCGAACCCCACATCACCGCATATCAGACGATCCATCGGATAATCCTTTTCCAGGTCTGCCTTAACATCCACCGTCGCTTTATTCTGATCGGGCGTATCTTCGTAAATGAACGATGCCTCCAGCTCGTGTTGCAGGTAAGTATCAGGAGGATAAGCAAAGCCTTTGGTATTCCGTCGCTGTGCGTAAAGCTTGATCAGGTCTTTGGCAATATCCTTTACTTTTTTCTTGGTGCGCTCCTTCAACCGGTTCCAGTTGTTGGTACCGAGCCGGTTCAATTTCGGCGGAACTCCCTCTTTGCCGATGAATTTGGAGATGCGGTGCAGCGAATGGATGCTGATGTAAAGCAGATCGCCGTTTTCGTAAACCAGCCGGATGGCTTCCTGTTTACGGCCGTTGTTTTCGATGATCTCCAGTCCGTCGAACCGCCCCACACCGTGATCAATGTGCGTGATGTAATCGCCGGGCTGCAAACCGTAGATCTCCTTCAGCGTGAGCGCCTCCTTTCCTTTGGTGCTCTCGCGGAGATGGAACCGCTGATAACGGTCGAATATCTGATGATCGGTATAACAGGCCAGTTTCAGGTCGTGATCAACAAAACCCTCGTGAACAGGGAGGTTGATCAGGTGATAATCCATCGGTTCCTTGTCTTCACCGGCTTCCCTGAAATCTTCAAACAGAACGGTGAGCCGTTCCAACTGCCGGGAGGTCCCCGCAAAGATGAAATTTTTAATTCCGGAGCGCGTATTTTCGTTCAGGTTGGTGATGAGCAAATCGAAATTCTTATTGAAAGACGGTTGCGGTACGGAATTAAACGCTACCGTTTGACCGGCCTCCGTGGTAAACTGCCGGCCGAACTCTATGGTGTTGAAATTTAATGCCGACTGAAAAAAAGTACTGCCCGAAACAAAAAGCTCTTCGGGATCGATCATGTGGGCATCGTCGTCGAACGAGGCAAAAGCTGCTTTTGCCTTTTCCTTTTCGCTGTTCATCCGGTCAACGGTAAATTGTAAGTCTTCAAACCAAAAAACGGTTTGCACAGGAACAAAATCCGTGAAGGCAATTTTTCGTTCGGCACCCTCTCTCTGTTGCAGATCAGGCATGATCGTTACTGCCGGCAACACGGTTAACGAAAGCTGATTGGCCGGATCAAAAGTCCTGACCGACTCTATTTCATCGCCGAAAAATTCAATCCTGTAAGGGAAATCGTTTGAGAACGAAAACACATCCACAATACCGCCGCGAACGGCAAACTGTCCCGGTTCAACAACAAAATCAACCCGCTCGAAATGAAACTCCGTCAGTGCATCGATCATAAAATCCTGATTGATCCGGTCGCCTTTGCGAATCCCCATCGTATGCTTATTGACCGTAACTTTATCCGGCACTTTCTCGGCCAGAGCCTCGGGATAAGTTACTATCAAGACATTTCTTGCCGGACGGCTGACCTTGTTCAACACTTCGGAACGGAGCAAAACATTGGACGGATCGGGTTTTTCAATTTCATAGGGCCGCTTATAGGAAGTGGGGAAAAACAATACGCGCCGTTTGCCGTACTCCTTTTCCCTTTCCTGAAAAAGACTCTCCAGATCGTTGTGAAAATAGGCGGCGTTTTCCTTGTCGGGAAGGACAAAAACATGCAAACCTTTGTTGAGCCGGTAAAGCGATGCAGCGACAAACGCCCGTTGCGAACCGGTCAACCCTTTCAGGTGCAGGCGTCCCGCATTACCCGACGCTAAAAAGCCGGAAATCTGCCGGAGGGCGGCATGCTCATCATATAATTTTAGAATTTCGTTGAGAATCAATTTTTCGGATTTTTCCTGAAAACGTGCTGCAAAAGTAGCAGTTTGTCTTTAAATACGAACTTCGTTGTAAGCAAAACCATCGAATACAAACATTGTACTAACAGATTTTTTCCTAAACCGTTAAAAATCATAGCACAACCGGCTAATTATTGTAAATGCGTCAGCATTTATTTGTGCGGTGGCCCGAAAATCTTGCCTGCCCAAACGTCAATCAGACAGGGCGGGCGTGGGATGGCTTTGCGGGAGGATAGCTTAAGATTTTCCTCATTCTCTTACTTTTTTGAAGGGACAAAAAAGTAAGCAAAAAATCCTTATTCGGAAAATTGAATTAAAAAAAAGATAATTCACACATCAATGCCTTCCCACAAAGTGGCTTTTTTTTTCAAGTTTATACTAAAAAAACGTAGTAGCTTTGTCACCCTATGAAAATTCCGGAGAAAGAGAGGGCTTATTCGGCGGATAAAAACCGGAAAATACACACGAAAACATGAATGAGGTCATAATTGTTGACAACGA
>JAOZMX010000116.1:8806-11823 GCA_029934065.1 Bacteroidales bacterium | reverse complement strand
TTTATGTCAAATTTAATCATGGGATAAAAGTATAAATTTTATGGAAACCGGAGGGAGAGGATATTGATTTTGGATTGAAGATTTCTCCGTCCGCCTTCGCCAAGGCTTCGGCAGACCATTCGCCATAGCTTTATTGAAGGCAGATTGCCCTTCCTATCAGTTCCTGAATAGCGTTGACCGATAAGTACTCCGCTCTTTCCTGTTTTAATGAAAAGCGGATTTGAAAAAAAATGATGTACATTTGGTGCCGCAAAAAAACGGTCTGATTTGAAGTTAAATGTTACATCGGAAATAGCTAAAATCCCCGCGGAAACATGGGATTCATTTGTTAATTCGCATCCTTACGGGTCGGTGCTGCAATCGTCGTTCATACACCACGTTTTTGAGCAGAGCCGTAACATGACTCCCGTGGTCATCGGTTGTTTTGACCCGGATGAGGTGTTGCAGGGAATTCTGCTGGCGGTGATCATCCGTGAGGCCGGGGGACTGAAAGGCCGTTTTTCGTCACGAACGGTGGTGTATGGCGGTCCGCTGGTCAATGAACTGCACAAACGAAAAGAGCAAATCGTAGAATTGCTGCTTGGGGAGCTGATCGAAAAGGTGAAAAAAAAATCGATTTTTATTCAGTTCAGGGCTTTATACGAGTTGTCGGATTATCAGCATATTTTCAGGAAGCTGGGTTTTCACTGGCAACCTCGTTTGAACCTCCTGATTGATACCAAAGACGAAAAAGCGGTGTGGAAAGGCGTTTCATCCGGGAGAAAAAGGCAAATTAAAAAATCCCTTTCCAACGGCGCCAAAATCATCGAACCGGAAAACGAAGACCAGATCAGGGCGTTTTACAACATTCTCCATAACTTGTATAAGTACAAAGTTAAAAAACCATTACCTCACTGGACTTTTTTCCGGTCAACGTATCAGCTTGCTGCCCGTTCATCCGGTTCCGGTGTTTCCGTCAAATTTTTTTTGATTGAATACGAAAATCAGATCATCGGAGGAATCCTTGCCCCTTATCTCAAAGGCAAAGCGGTGTATGAATGGTATGTGTGCGGGCTCGATCGTCACTACAAAGAGAAAGGTATTTATCCCAGCGTACTGGCGACCTGGGCAGCCATTGAATTTGCAGCGAAAAACAAATTTGCCGAGTTTGATTTCATGGGGGTTGGCATCCCCGACAAGCCGTACGGCGTACGTGATTTTAAACGTAAATTCGGTGGTCATCAGGTAAACTTCGGGAGGTATGTACGGGTGAACAACCGCTGGTTTTATGTCGCAGCCGAGTTGGGATTTAATTTGTTGTCGCTGGTGAAGAAAATTTGAAAAACAAATAGTGGATCAGGATTTGAAATTAAGTATTAATTTCGCAAAACATTTGTAAGTCATTTCTATGAAAAGGAAGTTTGTACTCGCATTGATCGATGTATTGCTGGTTGCCGTTGCGTTTCTGCTGATGGCGTGGATGAAACCGGCCACCAAAGCAGTCATCCTTCCTTTTTATTTCAAACCGTTCCTGATTTTTCTTGGAGTATGGCTGATCACCTCAATACTTACGGGGAAATACCTGCTTGAGAACCAGTATAAACTGAAAGATTCAATGGTCATCATCCTAATTGGCAATGCCACGGTAACGGCCATTGTAACCACACTTATCACGTTTTTCCGTTTGTTTGCCTATTCAAGGATGATCGTTTTCGGGACGATTATTATGGCCACGGTTTTCGAGGTTATCGTGGCACTGATCTACAATTCGATTCTGAATGCCAACCGGATTGACTCGTCGGATCGTTTTGAGCGGATGCTGTTTCAGGGCAAAAAGCGGGATAAAAGCATCATTCCCGAAAGGGTAATCCGTGAATTTGAAGATCAATACGAAAACGGAGCGATAGAAATACCGCAAAAGGTTGCCGATCTGATAAGCAGGGAATACGGTGAATTGGTGCTGGATTACATCATGCGGCATGCCACTCCCGATGTGGGGATGAAAAACATCATTTCCACCTCTTCACGGTTTAATATCCTTGCCCTTCCGCAGGGAACTTACAGTTGTTTGATCAACCTGCACCGGATCAACGATGTGCAATGGATCAACAAATTCTTTGAAGCGGTAAATGATAAACTGCCCGACGGCGGAATATTCATCGGGAAGGTAGAAACCAATTCGTTGCGCAAGGTGAGAATTTTACGCAAATATTTCTTTCCGCTGAATTATCTGATCTATACGGTTGATTTCATTTTTAAAAGGGTTTTCCCGAAAGTTCCCGGATTGCACAAGATCTATTTCGGGATCACCAAAGGAAGGAACCGTTTGCTCTCGCGTGCCGAAACCCTCGGCAGGTTGTATTCATGCGGTTTTGAGGTGCTGGATGAACAATTGGTCAAAAACGAGCTTTTCTTCATGGCGCGCAAAACCGGTGAGCCGTTCTATCCGCCGCATCCAACGTACGGGCCGCTGGTCAGGCTCAACAGGGTAGGAAAAAACGGAAAGGTTTTCGGTGTATACAAGATGCGTACGATGCACCCTTATTCCGAATACCTTCAGGAATACGTTTACAAAAAATACAATCTTCAGGAAGGCGGGAAATTTAAAAACGATTTCAGGATTTCAACACTTGGCAGGTTCATGCGCAAAATTTGGCTCGACGAATTACCCATGTTTATCAACGTGGTAAAAGGCGATATGAAAATCGTAGGAGTCAGACCGTTGAGCAAGCATTATTTCAGTTTGTACAACGATGAACTGAAAGAAAAACGGATCAAGGTCAAACCCGGGCTCATCCCGCCATATTATGCCGACATGCCCAAAACACTGGACGAGATCATGAAATCGGAATTGCGATACCTCGAAGCCTATGAAAAACACCCCCTGCTCACCGACATCAAATATTTCTTTAAAGCGTGGGAAAACATCATCTTCAAGAAAGCGCGGAGTAATTGATCGTATTGTTTGCCGATAGGGCGTTTGGCGTTTAGCGTTTAGCGTTTGGCCTGTCCGCCGAAGCTCGCAGAGCGAAGGAGGA
>JAOZMX010000116.1:0-8706 GCA_029934065.1 Bacteroidales bacterium | reverse complement strand
TTCGATGGCGGCATATTCGGCATAGATCACCAACGGCATCAGCCATTGTTGAGTGATGTAACTCCGGGAGGATGCATCCAATAGGGGAGTACTTAAATAATTCAGTGCTGCTTCGGGAATCGAAGGATTGTCGAGTACTTTGGACAAACGGAAAAGGCAGGCTGAACGCATCAGGTTCAGGGCCGGAAGCGTATTCTGACCGGCACTTATTTCATGATTATTTTCCGTAAGATTGGTGAAGCGTTTACTTTCACCGCTTTTCAAACCGGGCATGAATCCATCAATCCAAGCGCCGAAAAGTTCCGCCGGCAAAACACGCTCCATCAGACAGGCCTCGGTGAGACAAGGCGACAAAATGTCGTTATCGCCGGGAGTTACGTTATCAGGACATGCCGGATTGTTCAGATAAAATTCCATGGCTCTGTTTTCGATCACCTCTTTCAGAAACGACTGCCCGGTGTTAACAGCATAATCCCATGCAAACGACATTGCAAACGCCGTGTTTGTCCTTTTCCCCGAACGATCGGGATTTTCGGTCTTCGGCAAAAGAACAATGAATCTGTTAACAACATCATCGGTCAGCGGCTGCAGGTTTTTCCTCCATTTTACGGCATCCTGGTCGTCCCAATCCGCCAGCGTTTCCGACAATTTAAGAATCCATGCGTAGGTGTAAATTGTTTCCGGAATGAAATAAACCGTTTCGCCCAGTGCGTTTTTTTCTTTTTGTAGATGATCCTTTGAGAGGTTACGGTTCAAAACTTCCCTGATGGCTTTAGCGTTTGGCAGGTCGGGAAATTCCCGAAGCAGTTTAACAAGCATCCAGTGTGCCTGTATGGCATTGGAACGGCTGAAACAACCGTAAAAGGCAGGATGAATCTCTTTGGGAGAACATAACCCGGTGTTGTTGGATATTACTTCTTCCGGCAGATACGGATATTCGGTAACGATACACTCCAGCGCCTTGTTTGTGAAACGGAAAGCCTGATCCCGGTCGGGTGTGACGGGAACGGGAAAGCCCTGGGAGAAAAGCGCCGTCGGCAACAACGAAAGGATGAGCAACATGATCTGATATTTCATGATTTGAGTGTTTTTAATTTAAGCAATTATTTTCTTTCCGGTTTAAAAGATCTGATCCATGTTTTGATTTTAACGGTTTCGAACCCGAAAGCATGGAGTGCTGCTGTTGCTGCCATAACAACCTGAAGTGCCTGTGGCGTTTTCCGCAGAGCAGCAGGAATATCGTCAATGGATAGCACAACGTTTTTTTTGTTAAAATGATGGATGATGAGGTTTTGACTTTCGATGTAAACGGCCAATCCGCCGCGGCGTGTATGTGCCGTCACCTCCGGATGAGCGGAATGCATGGAGAAGAGCGCAAGCTGGCTGTAAATTCTTTCGCGCATCTCCAGCACATTTGCGTCATCGGCATTGAGGATGGTAAACCCGTCGTCTTCCACCTGTTCGGCCACCACCGACATGGCATAAGCCAGGTCTTCGATGTAGCGGATGTCATCGCTTCCCGTATCGAATGCGTCAACATTGAGTACAATGCCGAATCCGGCGTATTGATATCCGAGCCCTTCCCTTAAAATGCCTTCCTTGGAAGTTTCTACCACGGCGCAGTCGAGGTTCGGATTTTTCAGGATGGTGGAGACAAAACGGGGGAAGGTGGCGTCGCCGGAAATTATCTTCTTCCCGTTGAGATAAAGGCCTTTGGAATTTGCAAGACCGGTACGGAATCCGGCCTGTCGAAAGCAAAAGTTCAATAGTTGTGTCGTCAGTGTCTTTCCCGATGAACCGGTAACCGAAAAGATAGGGATATGGTTGGGTGCTCCGGGAGGAAAAAGCATGTCGAGAAGCGGAGCAACCACATTGCGACCCTCTCCGCGGGCGGGTTTCAGATGCATCCTGAAATCGGGTGCCGCATTGATCTCGATCACCGCACCGCCGTTTTGATGGATCGGCTTGGAGATATCGTTGCAGATGATGTCAACACCAGCAATATTCAGGTTGATGGTCTGTGCGGCATATTCGGCAAAAAACCGGTTCATAAAATGCACTTTCGAAGTAACATCAGTGGAATAGCCTCCCACTTTGGGATTTCCCGACTTTTTCAGATACAATATTTTTCCGGCAGGCAAAATGCTATTCAGCGAAAGTCCTGCCGCATCCAGAATCCGTTGGGTCGTTTCATCCGTTTCCACTCTGGTAAGCTTATCCTTGTCGCCCCACGACCTTCCTTCTTCATTGTTCAGCCGTTTGATCAATTGCCCGACGGTAGCCTTTCCGTCGCCTGTGATTGAAGGCGGCTCCAAACGGGCTGCAGCAACAAATTTGTTGTTGATGACCAACAACCGGTAAACCTTTCCGGAAATAAATCGCTGCACAAGCGCTTTTTCTCCCGATGCGGCCGTCAGTTGCAGTGCTGCTTTCATTTGTTTTTTCAACCTGATATTCACTGTTGAATATTCGCCCAACTTCCCTTTCACGGGTTTGATCACCAGCGGGGCACCGATCTTTTTGAAAAACCTGTAAGCCTCGTCCGCATTGTCCGTTTCAATCGTTTCCGGCACCGGTACTCCCGCTTCCCGGAGCATTTGGGTGGTCAGGAATTTGTCGGAAGCCAGATCCACGGCAATGTAACTTGTTTGCGAAGTCATGGTAGCGCGGATACTTTGCAGGTATTTTCCGGTACCGAGCTGAACAAGATTGTAGTTGTCGAGCCTGATCCAGGGAATCTGTCGTTTTTCACATTCGTCAACAATGGCTTGTGTGCTTGGGCCGAAGAGGTTCTTCTCCCTGATTCCGATCAACTTTTCGATGACACTGAAAACATCGAACGGCTTTCCGGTAACAATGGCATTAATGAGGTTGAGTGCCGCTTTTCCGGCATAAATGCCGGCCTCTTCGTCGAGATATCGGAAAATAACATTGTAAACGCCCTGGGTAAGGGTGCTGCGTGTTTTGCCGTAGCCCACATCCATTCCCGCCAGGGTTTGCAACTCAATGGCAACATGTTCCATCACATGCCCCAGCAAAGTGCCTTCTTTGACACGGATAAAAAAACCTCCCACACGACCTACCGAGCAATGATGTTCGTAAAGTGAGGGTAACAATTCGGAGAGTTTTTCAAAGAAACCTTCGATCTCATTGGTAAAAACCTCGTCGTATGATCCCAGGTTGATCCTGAATAGCACGATGGGGCCTCCGCTGAAATAGTTGGCACCGTGATAAACACGAATATCTTCAACCTTAATCGGGCCCTCCTCAATGTTATAATCCCGGTATGCCATGTTGTTTTGTTTCATTTTCGAACGCACCCATATTTTTTTTAATTTTCCGCTTTCATGATTTTCTCGATCTCGTCCCAGCCGGGCAGATGCCGGTGGTGCCATTTTTCGATCACCTTGCCGTCTTTCATCAGTATCAGTCCGGGATTGGCCCTGATCATTGCCTTGAGCACGACATCGTCGGCATTGAAAAACCTCAAATCTTCCGAAATACCCAACCGTTTTTTGAAAGCTTTGATCTGTTCGGGAAACGAGGCGGTGAGAACGATCATCGAAATATCGTATTCGATCGCTTTTTCATGCAGGAAATTTATCTGCCTGAATGCTGTTTTATCAGCCTTTGCAAGATCCCAAGAAACCACAAAAAAATGAAAATCGGGGATATTGAGGTACGATCTTGTGACGTCCTCGCCGTTTTCGTTGATGATGGCCAGATTCATTCCGGGAACCACGTTGGGGTCTTCCACACGTTGGGAAACATACTCCCACTCCTCGATCCACCGGGGATCGTCGTACGGAAAATCTGGGGAAAGATACTCCTTTACTTCTCCGGTCTTTTTGTTTTTGTAGGTCAGATAATATTTCACCGGCAATTGCTTGTCAATGATCATTTTGTTGCCCACCTTCCATGGTCTGAAATCCAGCATGGGCAGATTGGAATAGTTCAGGTACTGAAATCCGATGAATATGGCCGCAAATCCTGCAATCATCGCCCATTGGGCAGAGTGTGAATAGACATTTTTGATTTTTCGCCGGTTGAAGAAGACGATCATCACAAAAATGAGGATCACAAGATTTTTGTAAAAAGTCTGCCAGTTGGTCATGATCAGTGCATCACCGAAACAGCCGCAGTCGGGCACCGGATTGTTGAGGGCGTCGTTGAAAGTCGTCAGAGTGAATAAGATCATCATCAGCAATACAAGCCAGGAGGTTTGTTTCGGTTTGATATTAAACAGCAACAGTGCTCCCATAAGAAGTTCGGCGGCATTGAGCACAAAGGAGAGGAAAACCGCCGCCGGCATCATCCACTCCGTTTGGTAAGCAATAAAATAATCTTCGATGCGGTATGCCGTACCCAGCGGATCAACACCTTTTGAAAAACCTGAAAACAGAAACAGCAACCCGAGCACAATCTGTGCGGTTCTGATCATTGCAGGTGAAAAAATACGTTTGAAGCGGATGGCCAAAACCATTTCGAAAAGTAAGAATGACAAGAAATAAAGGTTATCTCCCCTGAAATGGATGATAAGATAGGCTGAAATGACCGCCGTGACAATAAGCGCCCATCCTGTTATATTTTGCCATTTTTTCGTGTTCATCTGACTGAATTTTGCTGATTGTGGATATCCCTCAAATCTTAAATCTTAAATCTTACTTCCCCTCTTCCTCTTCAGCGATCTTTATCAATGCAAAAAGCGAATAATTGATGATGTCGCTGTAATTGGCTTCCGGCCCTTCCGATACCAATGTTTTTCCTTTATTGTCCTCTATTTGTTTTATCCGAAGCAATTTCATCAGGATAATGTCGGTATAGGACGAAATGCGCATGTTCCGCCAGGCTTCGTCGTAATCGTGGTTTTTGTTTTCCATCAGCGACTTGGCGGCATAAATGTGTTTGTTGTAAAGGTTCAGGGCTTCGTCCGGTTGCAACTCCGCAGTGCTGTCGGAACCCAACTCCAATTGTATCAGCGCCATCACCGAATAGTTGACAATGCCGATGAAAGCATCGCGGATGTCTTCGTCAACCTTTTGTTCGCCTTTTTCTTCGATGCTGCGTATCCTGTTGGCCTTGATGTAAATCTGATCGGTCAGCGAAGTGGGCCGCAGGATACGCCATGCACTACCATAGTCTTTCATTTTCTTTTCAAAAACATCCCTGCACTGTGCAATGGCCGCTTCAAATTGTTGGTTGGTATTCATCGTATGGTAAAATGGTTTGGTGATTATTTTTTCTCCGTCTCGCTCTTTTTCGGCTCATCCGTTTTGTTGTCTTCGGCAGTTGGTTTTTTGTCTTTTTTCCCGAAAAAGCCCTTTTTCTTTGTTTTGTTCTCTTTTTCGATGTCGTCTTCTGTGCCGGTAAGCGTTTCCAGCTGTTCGCGCGCTTCGTCAAGCGTTTTCTCCGCCGGTTTCAGTTTTTGTTTTCCCAGCTTCAGTTTTTCGTTGCCCTTGGCGATATTCTTTTTGCCTTTATCGTATTTCCGGTTCGCTTCTTTCAGCTTCGTGTCCACGGCCCGGCTGTCCTCCCTGTATTTGGTATCCAGTTCCCTGATTTCGGCCCGCACTTTATCGCGCTGTGTACGGTTGTCGGTTTTCAACTGTTTTTCCAAATCCTTCTTGTCCGTGCTGTAGGTTTTGTCGATAACACTTTTTTCATTTTTTAATTTTTTCAGTTCGTCTTTTGCTTCGGTCATCATCTGTTCGCCTATCGAAACAAGGCTGTCGCCCTGATTGATGTATGTTTGCGCTCTTGCCACCGATGCTTCGGCCCTCGTCACTTTGTCTTTTGCCCTTTGCAACGCCATTTCCTCGCGGCTCATTTCAGTGGTATTTTCCTGTGCAATGCCTGTTGTGGCAACCCATAGGAGCATAAACAACATTGCGGTGCTTCGAATTAGTAATTGTTTTTTCATAGCGATAATTTTTATGAATGGATAATAAATCAGGCACCAAAGATAAAATGGTTTACTTTAGTGGCACGTTAATGTGATGTAAAATTTTCGATGAACGACAAAGTTTTTTGTTTATGAACGTTTTAAAATGGCATAACGGGCGCCTTGACCTGTCGCAACCGGTAGTGATGGGAATATTGAATCTCACTCCCGATTCGTTTTACGACGGCGGAAAATACAACGACGCCGACCGTGCTCTTCTCCGGGCTGATAAAATGATTGGTGAAGGTGCGTCAATCATTGATGTGGGAGCTGTCTCCACGCGTCCTTTTGCCAAAGAAACAGGGGAGGAGGAAGAGTGGGCAAGGCTGAAAAAAGTGCTGAAAGCGTTGCGAAAAGCTTTTCCCGGTATCATCATCTCCGTGGATACTTTCAGGGCCTCGGTGGCAAAAAATGCTGCCCGGGAGGGAGCCGACATGATCAACGATATTTCCGGCGGAGTGTTCGACGACAAGATGTTGGAAACCGTGGCCCGTCTGCAATTGCCCTATGTATTGATGCACATCCGCGGAACGCCTGCCACCATGCAGCAAAACCCCGAATATCAGGATGTCGTTTCGGAGATCAACGCATTTTTCCGTCGCCAACTCGACAAACTAACTGCTTTGGGTGTTGCCGGAAATATCATCCTTGATCCCGGTTTCGGATTCGGAAAAAGTGTGGCACATAATTATGAAATACTTCGCCGGCTTGATGAGTTCCGACAACACGGGTTCCCATTGCTGGCAGGGCTTTCCCGCAAGTCGATGATCAACAAAATTTTGAATATTGATCCTGACGAAGCCCTGAACGGAACGACTGTGCTTAATACGGTGGCATTGATGAAGGGAGCGAAAATCCTGCGTGTTCATGATGTGAAATGTGCCGTGGAGGCCGTCAGACTTACCGGAGCGCTGAAAATGTAACCCTTGCGAGCATCAAAAGCAGGGTTGGATGGGTATGAAATTTCAGAAATAGGGCGGGAGAACAATGGTTAAATCATTAAAATCATTATTTTCGCAGCATCATTAAATCTGAATTGATGCTTCAACTGTTCATCACCGGTTTTATCGAGATCAAGCTGACGGATATCATTGATATTCTGCTGGTGGCTTTCTTGCTGTACGAGCTTTATCAATTGCTGAAGGGTACGGCGGCCATGAATATCTTTTTCGGGCTTGTTGCTTTCTTTTTGTTGTGGAAACTGGTGACGGCACTTCAGATGGAGCTGTTGAGCGAAATCCTCGGAGCCTTCATTTCGGTGGGTTTCATTGCATTGATCGTGGTCTTTCAACCCGAGATACGGCAATTTTTGCTGTTGATCGGTACGCCGCGTTTCATCAACAAGACCCACTCGCGGATGTCGTTTTTCAAGTTCAATGTCATCAAGCAACCCAGCCTCGATGTGGACCCCATCGTGACGGCCTGCCGCAAGATGTCCATGACCAAAACAGGAGCCCTGATCATTGTGGCAAAACTTAACGAATTGCGCCAGTATGTTGAAACGGGACAAATACTCGATGCACGGATATCCGACGAGTTGTTGCTGAACATTTTCTTTAAGAACAGCCCTTTGCACGACGGTGCGGTGATCATCCTCAACAACAGGATAAAATCAGCACGATGTATCCTGCCCGTGTCAAGCAAAAAACTGTCCGTCAGCCTCGGCCTGCGGCACAGGGCCGCCGTGGGCGTTACCGAACGTACCGATGCCATTGCGCTGATCGTGTCGGAAGAAACAGGTGAGATATCCTACAGCAAAAAAGGAATTCTTGTGCAAAACGTTACCCCGTCACACCTGAAAAATTTCCTCGAAAAAGAGTTTAACAATTGATATCCGGGAAAATTAGCCGCCACATAAATGTGGTGGCTATTGATAATTCATCATTGTAAAACTGGCAATGGATTCATTCCGTAACCCGGACGTTTACACCGTTTTCATACATCCGGGAGTGCTGATGAAAATGGCGTAAACGCCATATCCGGGAGATTGTTCACGTAAACAATGCACACGGCTAAAGCCGTGTGATACGGATACGGGGGGCAGGTTCCGTATCCCAGACGTTTACGTCTGGGTTTATTAACGGTTTATGTTAACGATTACGGCGTTTACGCCGTTTTCACATCCGAGTGGGGTGACGGGAATGACGTAAACAGGTTTTTTTCATCGGATTTCGCGGATTATACGGATTTAATTTGCAAATGTGCAAAGACCTGCGGGAATGCTCTACATCTAATATCTGCAATCGTTAATCTTCAATCTGAAATCAATATCAAATATCAAACATCATACATCGGATATCTGATATCAAAAAGGTTCCGGTGCTACGCACCTTATGTTTTTGTGGGGTTTGTTTTTCTTTAAAGATTTCGGTGCGCTGCACCTTCAATAGAGGATATCCAAACTGAAAAACGGACTTTGCGAGCCCGGTTTATCGGGCGAAGCAATCTGTCTCGGCTTTGCAGCGTGTCTTTTAGCAGGTTACATCTAAAATCGTTAATCAGTATTCGATATTCTTTTCTTTGAACACCGAATATCGAATAATGAATATTGAATGATGAAGTTCCGGCCTGCGCTACCCCTTGATCCCCTAAAGGGGAAATCCACCCGCCACTGCACCAGAAAAGACATGTGGGTAGGGCACATCTAAAATCTCATATCGTTAATCTTCAATCTGAAATCAATATCAAATATCAAACATCATACATCGGATATCTGATATCAAAAAGATGCCTAATTGAAAATACATTTCCCGGCCTGCGCTACC
>JAOZMX010000115.1:8778-11872 GCA_029934065.1 Bacteroidales bacterium | reverse complement strand
TAACTAAAATATATTTCTGTTTGTTTTGCAAAGATATAAAAATCCTAGTATTTCATTTTGGTTATACTTTTCCAAAACCGGGTAATTCCGGGTTATAGTATTTTGAAAATATCGAAAATTTTTCATTCCTCCCTCGGATCCGGACTGAACGGCAGCTTGGCCATTTTTTCCGTTTCGATGCTGGCATAGCCGAACTCTTCCACTACTTTGCCGAGGATAAGATAAACGCCGTGTCCCCTGAAAGGATATTTTTTCAGCACGGGATGGAAGTGGACGGTGTCGAACATCTCACCTGAAGGGTCGAGGAAAGTGGCAAAGTGCATCATTTCGCCTCTGACGGTCTTCACGTATTTGATGGTCACCAGCAGCCCGACGACCCTGATGGTTTTGCCGACCAGCCGGTTGAAATCGCAGACCAGCGCTTCGCCACGGAAAGCGGTTTGCAGCATGTCGAAATAAGTCATCGAGACCGGGAAATCCAGCAGTTCGATTTCGTCATAAGCGTCTTCCAACGGGTCGTGGATAAGTTCGGGAAGTTTGAACTGTTTGCGGTTGCCGTCAAACAGCCGGAGGCCTTTCGGCAGGGGCTTGTTCGTCTTTTGCAGGAGATGGGCTTCCCACAGCAACTGCTGTTTGGACTTCCCCGTAAACCGCAAAGCACCGGCACGTATCAGCAGGATCAACTGCTCCATCCCCGGTTCCACACGGCGGATAAAGTCCTCCAGCCCGGTATATTCGCCGTTCCTTTCTCGTTCTTCAACAATTCTTTTCCCAATCTTTTTTTCCAGTTTGGAAATGTGGATAAAACCGATCCAGATGTCTTTTCCCCGCAAACAGGTTTTGTATTCGCTGTTGTTCACACAAGGGAGGAGGATATTGCCGCCCTGTCGCCGGGCTTCGTTGAAATAGACCCAACTGTGGTAAAAGCCGCCGAAATTGTTGATGACGGCCACCTGGAACTCCAGCGGGAAATATGCCTTCAGGTACAAGCTCTGAAAGCTTTCCACGGCATAGGATGCAGAATGGGCTTTGGAAAACGAATATCCCGCAAAACTTTCGATCTGTCGCCACACTTCTTTGGTGATGTGCTCGGGGTAGCCGCGCGCCCGGCAGTTTGCAAAGAATTTATCCACAATCCGCCGGAACTCCTGTTTCCCGCGGTATTTTCCGCTCATCGCCCGCCGCAGCACATCGGCGTCGGCCAGGTCGAGCCCGGCAAAATAGTGGCACACCTTCAGCACATCTTCCTGATAGACCATTACGCCGTAGGTTTCCTCCAGTTGCTCTTTCATCACGGGATGGATGTATTTGAACTTGTCCGGGTTATGGAATCGGTAGATATACTCTTTCATCATCCCCGAGCGGGCCACCCCCGGCCGGATGATGGAGCTGGCAGCCACCAGTGTGAGGTAGTCGTCGCACTTGAGTTTTTTCAGCAGACCCCGTGTGGCCGGGCTTTCGATGTAAAAACAACCGTTGGTCTCGGCGCACCGGAGCTGGGCCTTCACTTTGGGATCGTTTTTGAATTTCTCCACTTTGTGGATATCCACGTCAACGCCTCTGTTTTTGCGGATGATGTCCACCGCATCTTTGATGTGCCCGATACCGCGCTGGCTGAGAATGTCCAGCTTTTCAAAACCGATGGACTCGGCCACGAACATATCCCACTGGGTTGTGGGGAAACCTTTTGGAGGCAGGTCGAGGGCCGTGTAACAGGTAATCGGCTTTTCGGAGATGAGGATACCACCGGCGTGGATGCTGCGGATGTTGGGGAAACCGGTCATCATCACGGCAAGCGAGTGGATGTGGCGGGTGATGCTGTTGCGGTCTTTTTCGGTGGCCGGGTTTTCCGTCAGCCGGTCAATTTCTGCTTTCGGGAGGCCGTGCACTTTGCCCAGCTCACGGTAGATGGATTTACCCCTGAAAGTGACCGAAGTACCCAGCAGGGCCGTATGTTTGCGACCGTAGCGTTTGAAGATGTAATCAATCACCTCGTCACGGTCTTTCCACGAGTAGTCAATGTCGAAGTCGGGAGGGGAGGTGCGTTTGGGATTAATGAAACGCTCAAAGTAGAGGTTTAGCTCAATGGGATCCACATCGGTGATCTTGAGGCAGTAGGCCACCACACTGTTGGCGCCACTGCCGCGCCCCACATGGTAAAATCCCCGCGACATGCTGTAACGGATAACGTCCCACGCAATGAGGAAGTAAGATGAGAATCCCAGCTTGTCAATGATGGCCAGTTCGCTTTTTACCCGCCGGAGGGCTGTTTTGTTGTTCTCGCCGTAACGGTATTTCAGTCCGTCGCAGGTCAGTTTCTCTAACAGGACTTTGTCATCGTAGCGGCTGCCGGTGAAGGTTTCTTTGTTCTTGAGCCCGTCGTAATCGAAATCAATGGAGCAGCTATCAATCAGTTGTTTGGTGTTTTCAATGATTTGAGGGTACTGTTCAAACGAGCGGGTAACGGCTTCCGGGGGAAGGAACAGCTCATCGGGGCCGGCGAACATTTCCGGTTTCAGGTGACTCAGCAGCAGGTTGTGATCTATGGCGCGCAGGTTTTGATGGAGCCGGTAGGTTTGTTCGTCCGCAAAAGTTACGGGCTGCAGGATGACCATCCGGGATAAATCCTGCCGGGAGAGCGACAGCAGTTTCCCTGCCTGCGATGGTTTGATACCGGTGAACTCGTTGTCTTTCAACTTTCGTGGTATGCTTTTCCCGAAAGGATAAATGACAAAAACATTGCTGAAGTCCGGCGCCGTTTCCGTGTATTCCTTTTCTCCGAGGTTGATGGCGCTCATGTATTCGTTCAGCTCGCGAAATCCTTCGTTATTGCGGGCAATACCGGTGAACAGCAGCCGGTCGCCGTCCCTGAATTCCATCCCGCCGACGGGTTTGATGCCCTGTGTTTTGCATGCTTTTACAAAGTCAATCATCCCCGATGAGTTGTTGATGTCGGTCAGCGCCAATGCTTCCACGTTCCGGTGCCCGGCGGCTTCCACCAGTTTTTCCACGGAGAATGTTCCGTAGCGTAAGCTGTAATATGAATGGGTGTTCAGGTACATGGGCGGATCAGGTTAGGTGGGATGGTTTGGGG
>JAOZMX010000115.1:6823-8678 GCA_029934065.1 Bacteroidales bacterium | reverse complement strand
GGTGCAATGGCTGAAACACCTTCCAGAGTCCACTGAACCTGGAAGAGTGTGAGTGCGTGTGATAAGAGAGGGGAATAAAGGTATAAGGGGATAAAGGAAACCTTTGCGCCTTGGCGTCTTTGCGTGGAAAAAAGGGGTATGGGTGGAATGATGGAATGATGGAAGATTGGATGGAAAGAGAAGGCAACTGCCGACTGGTAAAGAATGATTCCGGATTTAATTGATAAGTATCCATTGTTTTTCAATTTTTTAAATCCCACGCCTAAAGTCGTGGGTAACTGATTTGTTTCATAACACCTTATTTGCTTGGTTGTCAGTTTCCCCGTCCTTGCCCGTCCGGCAGGCGGGCTTTAGGGCGGGGTATTGCTTGTTACGCATCCTTGCACCCTGAACCGTGCACCCCGTATCCCTCCTCCCCAAGACCTGACAGGTTCCCCACACGCGGGTTTCCGGAAACCTGTCAGGTCAGGCCGCCTCTTTTCGTCATTCGCTTTCGTCAATCATCCATCTTCAATCTTCAATCCATTCACTAATCACCAATCACTAATCCCCCATCCTAATCCCCACCGCCCGTTGCACCGCCTTCCTGCCATACCGCAGCCGTATTTTGTCCATGGCCTGGTAGAGGGAGGTCAGTTCCGGGGTATCTTCAAACAAATCCAGTTGCTGGAAGCCGCCCACGAGGTGGCTGAAGCGCACGCCGATGAGCCGGATGAGCATCCGCCGTTTGTAAAGCCGCCCGAACAAGTCCAGCGCCGTTTCGATCAGCACATGGTCGAAAGCCGTGTAGGGGATGTGTTTTTGCAAAGTGTGGGTGTCGAAGTTGGAGTAACGTATCTTCACGGTGACACAACCCGTGAGCTTTTGCTTCTTCCGCAAATCAAAAGCGATCTTTTCCACCATGCTGATCAGGATGTTTCTCAGACGTGCCACGTCAGTGGTGTCCTTGTCGAAAGTCCGCTCGGTGCTGATGGATTTGCGTTCGGAATAGGGAATGACAGGGGTCGGATCAATGCCGTTGGCTTTTTTCCAGATGACCAGCCCGTTTTTCCCCATCACCTGCGTGATCATCTCCGGCGGGATCATGCTCAGCGTCTTGATGGTACTCACCCCCATGGAGCGCAGCAGGCGGTAACTTTTCTGCCCGATCATCGGTATTTTCCGGATGGAAAGCGGGAAAAGAAAAGGTTTTACCCTTTCTCCGGGGACATACAGCTCTCCATTGGGCTTGGCTTCGGTGGTGGCAATCTTCGACACCGTTTTGTTGACCGACAGCCCGAAAGAGATGGGCAGTCCCGTGTTTTTGATGATGTGCTCCCGCAGCTCGTGCGTCCATTTTAAGCTTCCGAAAAAGCGGTCCATGCCGGTGATGTCAAGGTAATGTTCGTCGATGGAGGCCTTCTCGAAGAGGGGAGCCCGCTCGGCGATGATCTCCGTCACCATCTTCGAATACTTGCTGTACTGCTCCATATCTCCCCTGATGACGATGGCGTCACCGCACAGTTGGCGTGCCATCCGCATGGGCATGGCCGATCGCACGCCAAAGCGCCGGGCCTCGTAGCTGCACCCGGCCACCACTCCCCGGTCGGACATCCCTCCGATAATCACCGGCTTGCCAATCAGCGACGAGTTGACCAGCCGCTCCACCGAAACAAAAAACGAATCCATGTCTAGGTGCACAATCGTTCTGCCTCCTGTATCCATTTCCCAAAATTTTTTTGACGAGATGCTTGACATTTAATAAAAATATATTACTTTTGATTAATATTTAATCATGTTTTTGGTTACAATATAATCAAAATGGATGATGTTATCAAGAGGAGAAGGTGTTTTTTTTCACTTGCCCCGCCCTAAA
>JAOZMX010000115.1:0-6723 GCA_029934065.1 Bacteroidales bacterium | reverse complement strand
GACGGGGAAACTGATTGCCAGGCAATCAAAACGCTATGAAATAAATCAGTTACCCAGTCCTTCAGGGCTGGGGTTTAAAAAACATAACCGATGTCATACGTAAAAATATGGATACACGCTGTGTGGACAACGAAATACAAAAAACCCCTTTTAAACAGGGAGATAAGAAACGATGTATTCAGGCACATTAAAGATCAGGCAAACAAAAAAGGAATTTATGTTGATTTTATCAACGGGCATGTTGATCACGTGTATTGCCTGATTTCGCTGAATGCGAATCAGTGTGTGGCAGATGTGCTGGAACAGGTAAAAGGTGAATCGTCACACTGGGTCAATCAGAAAGGATTTATAAAGGAGAAGTTTGTCTGGCAGAGAAAATATTATGCCGTCTCCATCAGCAGGTTGCATATGGAAAGGGTAAGGGATTATATCAGAAACCAGGAGGCACACCACACCAGGCAGTCGCTGGATGATGAGATTGATGAATTGTTTCCTGGGGCTCCTAAACCCTGAAAGATGGAAAAATGACAACAAATGCCCCATCCTGAAGGATGGGGAAACTGACAGCGAAGCAAATATTATGCTATGAAACAAATCAGTTGCCCTACCCTTTAGGGTAGGGATATAAAATAAAAGATATGCTATTCAACACCAACATCAAAATCTTACGCAAACGGCGCGGCCGCACTCAGGATGAGGTGGCTTTTGCGCTGGACATGAAGCGCTCAACGTTGAGCGGCTATGAGAACGGCGTGGCACAACCGAATATGGATGCGCTGATCAAGTTCTCGGAGTACTACGGCGTGGCTATTGACACGCTGATCAAAGTGGATTTGAGTATGCTCTCGGAAAGCCAGTTTTCGCAACTGGAACGGGGGTACGACATCTACGTGAAAGGCAGCAACCTGCGGGTGCTGGCCACCACGGTGGGAGAGGACAACGAGGAAAACATCGAACTGGTGAACGAGAAAGCCAAAGCCGGCTACACCACCGGTTTTGCCGACCCGGAATACATCAGCATTTTGCCTACTTTCCGGCTGCCTTTCCTGTCTAAACAGAAAAAATACCGCAGCTTTCAGGTGAGCGGCGATTCCATGCTGCCCATCCCTGACGGCTCGTATGTGACCGGTGAGTTTGTGCAGGACTGGAGCACCATCCGCAACCACCATGCCTACATCCTGCTGACGAAAGAAGACGGAGTGGTGTTTAAAGTGGTGGAAAACAAGATTGAAAAAGAGGGGATACTCACACTTCACTCGCTGAATCCGCTGTATGAACCGTATGATGTGAAAGTGGACGATATCAGGGAAGTGTGGAAGTTCGTCAATTACATCAGCTCCGAAGTGCCCGAAGCCAACAAGGAAAAAGATGACCTGGCCAAAGAGGTGGAAAAGCTGAAACGGCAGGTGCAGGCCATCCAGATGACGTTGAATTTCAGGGAACAGTAAGCAGCCGATGTACGCCATCCTCGATGTGGAAACCACCGGTTTGAGCCCGGCAGGGGAGAAGATTACGGAAATTGCCATCGTTATTCATAATGGCAGTGAAGTGATTGATACTTTTGAAACGCTGATCAATCCGGAAAAGAAGATTCCGTACCGGATTATTCAGATGACCGGCATCACCAACCAGATGGTAGCCGGAGCACCGAAGTTTTATGAGGTGGCAAAAAAGATCGTCGAAATGACCGAAGGCAAAACCCTCGTCGGGCATAATGTACGATTCGATTACAGTTTTCTGCGGCATGAATTTATGGTGCTGGGATTTGATTTCAAAAGAGAAACCCTGGATACCGTCAAATTGAGCAGAAAGCTCATTCCCGGCAGGCGATCCTACAGTCTGGGGAAGCTTTGTAAAGATCTGGGGATAAACAATCATGCCCGTCACCGTGCAGCCGGAGATGCTTTGGCGACCACGCGCTTGCTGGAGCTTTTGCTGAACATAGACCCCAATCCTGAAAACTGGAAAACCAACGGCGTGAAATCCGGGCAAAACCGATCGCTTACAGAGCACCTCCCCAAAGAACCGGGTGTGTATTATTTTTACAACAGAGAGAGGGAGCTGATTTACGTAGGAAAATCAATCAATATCCACGACCGGGTGCTTTCACATCTAAACAACAACCTCCACAAACGGACGGTTGAGATGAAAGAAGCCATTGCAGAGGTGGATTATGAGCTGACCGGCAACGAACTGGTTGCCCTGTTGCTCGAATCGGCAGAGATCAAAAAGCATCAGCCATTATACAACCGGACGCAACGCAGGACTTTTTTTAATTACGGTCTGTATGCTTTTACCGACGACAATGGCTATCTCAACCTGAAAGTGACCAGGATTATTGATCATATTACACCGCTTTATACGTACAGTTCCATGCAGGAAGGCAAAGAGCATCTGTTCAACCTGACGGAAAAGTTCGGGTTATGTCAGAAGCTTTGCGGGTTATACGATACGCACGGGTCATGTTTTCAGTACCAGATCGGGCAATGTGAAGGGGCCTGTATCGGGGAAGAATCACCGGAGGATTACAACGATAAGGTGAATGAAGCACTGGAAAAATATCATTTCGGCGACGACAGTTTTTTTATCATCGGAAAAGGAAGGAACGATGATGAGAAAGCGGTTGTCAAAATAGAACGCGGTAAATACTGCGGTTTCGGTTTTATAGATACACTTTTTGCCGACAACAATGCCTCCTTTCTGCACGAATGCATCCGGCCGCAGCAGGACAACAGAGAAGTCAGGCAAATTATCAATTTTTGGTTAAAAAAGAACGGAGGAAAAAATCCCTCATACGGGATTATTAAGTTATGATCATTGGTAAAAAAAATTAAACATCTATATATTAATGATTTGAAAAAACCAATCCACGGGGAAGGTATCCCGGATTAATTCTAAATAAAGAGTTTTACTTGCATCATATCGAGCAGTTTTATATATTTGGAAAGTTGAACCACAAACCAAATTATTATGAAAAACACATCATACTTACGGGTGTTGCTCGTAGTAATATTCACCATCCTGATCATCCCCCAACCGGGGTGTAGAAAAAAAGAGCCACCCGAACCGGAACCCGAGCCGGAAATCATCATTGCGGAGAACACAAAAATTATCTCCAACCAAGACTGGATGAACTATCTTGAGTCGATCGACAGCACCGATTTCACAATAACTTTTAACACCGGCATCAATCAAAAACACCAACTTGCCGTGGGAGATGTGATTGTGTCCACTGCAGGTTACGGACTGATAAGAAAAGTCACGGGCATCACCGAGGAAGGGGGCAAGATCATTGTGACTACCGAACAAGCCAGACTATCGGATGCCGTTCCGAAAGGAGAACTGAAATTCAATGTGAACATTCCCAATCCGGGGCAATATGAAAAAATCGAGTACATCGCCAAAGGGGTGAAGGTTTTGAACGAGCAGGACAGAAGTATGGACAAACTGGCTTTAGTCATCAGCTCCGATTTCGGCACGGATTTTTTCAGCGTGGAGGGAGAAGTTGACATTACGGATTTTCAGTTTGAAGGAGACTATAAATGGCATTCGGTGGTAGGAATACCACCTGTTGTTTTGGATACGGCTTACGGATCGTTTTCGCTTCAGCAGAACTTTACATTGACCGAGGAACTTTCCAAATCGGCGGAATTTAAAAAGACTGTTCATTTGTTAACTGTTCCTTACGGGACAATAACGGTTTTTATCGGTCCGGTGCCGGTAGTAATTACCCCTAAACTTGTAATTGAGGCGGGTGTTCAGGTGGAGGCGAAATCTTCGCTGTCGGCAGGGGTTACGGAAGATTTAACCGTATCAGGCGGTTTGTCCTACGATGGCAGCCATTGGCACCCTTCTTTCGATTTGGATAAAGAATTAAGTGCAATACCGCCCTCGCTGGACAACACACTTGAGGCAAAAGTTTTTATCAAACCCAAACTGGTAATGGTAATTCAATTTGTTTTCAAGCCAAATGTATCGGTACAACCTTATGCGGAGTTGGATGCCGAGTTGGGGGCCTCGCCGTGGTGGCAATTGTATCTGGGGATACGGTCTGACATTGAAATGGCCATTGACATGGTTGTTGCAGAGATGTCCGTAAGTCATAATCTTTTCGATGAAAAATATGAAGTGGCCAATTCCGGAGGCGGAGGTGGCGGGGATAATCAACCTCCGACAGCAAGCTTTACGGTCACGCCCGAAGAAGGAAATATCGGAACGGTTTTTCACTTTAATGCTTCGGACTGTGATGATGATGAAGACATGCCGGAAGATTTACAGGTGAGATGGGACTGGCAAAATGACGGTATCTGGGACACAGAATATACAACCGAAAAAGAAGCCGATCATTCATATTCGGAAGGAGGCAACTACACCGTTAAACTGGAAGTGAAGGATACTGACGGGGCCACCGATGAAACCACAAGGGATATTACAGTAAGCTCAAACCATTCCCCTGAAGCTGCTTTTACCGTTAATACCACAATCGGAACAGTTGATACGGTTTTTGTTTTCGATGCCGGATTGTCATCTGATGATGAAGACCCGTCGGAAGATCTTAAAGTGAGATGGGATTGGGACGGCGATGGCTATTTTGATACGGATTTTTCATACGAAAAACAAATTACACACCAATATTCAACTGAAGATGAATATACTGTAATCCTTGAAGTTGTGGATAAAGATGGTAGTGTAAGTCAATGTCATAATAATATATTTGTTAATGAGATAGGTGCGGGAGCCCCATGCCCCGGAGCGGAAACAGTTGAGTATGGCGGACAAATATATCATACAGTTCAGATTGGTAATCAGTGCTGGATGAAAGAAAACCTGAACATCGGCGAAATGATAACCAGTTCGCATCAACAAACGGACAACGGAATAATTGAGAAATACTGTTATGATAATGACCCGGATAATTGCGAAAAAAAAGGAGGCTTGTATCAGTGGGATGAAATAATGCAATATATGCATGAAGAAGGATCCCAGGGTATTTGCCCGCCGGGCTGGCATATCCCGACAAAAGAAGAATGGAATATACTGGAAGGTACAACAGACAGCCGCTACGGAATTGGAGATTCGATCTGGGAGCCTCCTGTATCAAATGAATGGTGTGGTTTTGATGTGGGGAAGCGTCTTAAAACAAAAGAGGGCTGGGTTAATTATCCAACAGGATTAGATTCTTATGGTTTTTCAATAATTCCCAGCGGCTTCGTAGATGAACACGGTAAGTACTATGGGGGACTATATAATGCCCATTTCTGGACTTCAACGGAATTTTATGGAGTGGATGCTTATTATAGAGGATTTTATGGGGGATCCGACTTTGTTCTAAATTCAGGATATTCAAAAAAAATGGCTTATAGCGTCCGCTGTATAAAAGATCAATAAACAAGGTTGCATGCAGAAAACATTTTAAACAGTTTCCAGACTATTTACAAAATATTGGGAGATATAAGCATAAATTGGTCTCATTCTAAATTACATATCTACTTTTGCATCATATCGAGCAGTTTTATATATTTGGAAAGTTGAACCACAAACCAAATTATTATGAAAAACACATCATACTTACGGGTGTTGCTCGTAGTAATATTCACCATCCTGATCATCCCCCAACCGGGGTGTAGAAAAAAAGAGCCACCCGAACCGGAACCCGAGCCGGAAATCATCATTGCGGAGAACACAAAAATTATCTCCAACCAAGACTGGATGAACTATCTTGAGTCGATCGACAGCACCGATTTCACAATAACTTTTAACACCGGCATCAATCAAAAACACCAACTTGCCGTGGGAGATGTGATTGTGTCCACTGCAGGTTACGGACTGATAAGAAAAGTCACGGGCATCACCGAGGAAGGGGGCAAGATCATTGTGACTACCGAACAAGCCAGACTATCGGATGCCGTTCCGAAAGGAGAACTGAAATTCAATGTGAACATTCCCAATCCGGGGCAATATGAAAAAATCGAGTACATCGCCAAAGGGGTGAAGGTTTTGAACGAGCAGGACAGAAGTATGGACAAACTGGCTTTAGTCATCAGCTCCGATTTCGGCACGGATTTTTTCAGCGTGGAGGGAGAAGTTGACATTACGGATTTTCAGTTTGAAGGAGACTATAAATGGCATTCGGTGGTAGGAATACCACCTGTTGTTTTGGATACGGCTTACGGATCGTTTTCGCTTCAGCAGAACTTTACATTGACCGAGGAACTTTCCAAATCGGCGGAATTTAAAAAGACTGTTCATTTGTTAACTGTTCCTTACGGGACAATAACGGTTTTTATCGGTCCGGTGCCGGTAGTAATTACCCCTAAACTTGTAATTGAGGCGGGTGTTCAGGTGGAGGCGAAATCTTCGCTGTCGGCAGGGGTTACGGAAGATTTAACCGTATCAGGCGGTTTGTCCTACGATGGCAGCCATTGGCACCCTTCTTTCGATTTGGATAAAGAATTAAGTGCAATACCGCCCTCGCTGGACAACACACTTGAGGCAAAAGTTTTTATCAAACCCAAACTGGTAATGGTAATTCAATTTGTTTTCAAGCCAAATGTATCGGTACAACCTTATGCGGAGTTGGATGCCGAGTTGGGGGCCTCGCCGTGGTGGCAATTGTATCTGGGGATACGGTCTGACATTGAAATGGCCATTGACATGGTTGTTGCAGAGATGTCCGTAAGTCATAATCTTTTCGATGAAAAATATGAAGTGGCCAATTCCGGC
>JAOZMX010000114.1:9989-11893 GCA_029934065.1 Bacteroidales bacterium | reverse complement strand
TCTTGAGGTTTATGTGACCGTAAAAAACCTGCAAAAGGTTGTGGTAAACGGCTCGGGTGACGTGGAAAGCGAAAATACAATAAAAGGGATTGATTTCGAAATAGAAGTAAACGGCTCGGGTGATGTGGAACTTGATCTGGATGTTAAAAGCCTTACAGCCGAACTCAATGGTTCGGGTGATGTGGAGATTTCGGGAGTCCATGGTAATTTCGAGCTTTCCGTTCGGGGATCGGGCGATTTCGACGGTGAAGATTTGCAGCTTAACCTTTGCAACATCAGGGTTCTGGGCTCCGGTGATGTAAAATTGCAGGGCAGTGCCGACAAAGTGAAAGTGGAACAATCGGCATCCGGCGACATCAATCTTTACAATTTGAAATCCAATGATGTGAGTGTCTCCACTGCCGGCTCCGGCGATGTGGTGGTGTTTGCCTCCGGAAGTCTCAAGGTTCGCTTATCCGGCTCAGGCGACCTGACTTACAAAGGAGAACCGCAAACATTGGATGTTTCCTCAACCGGCTCAGGCGATGTGTACCACAGATAAAAATGCGATAATTTTAAAAAATACTGAAATTAAAAAATATCATTTCGCTTGATTTTTGTTAACAAATATGTTAACTTTGCACAATGGCAAGAAGATTAATTTTTATAAAAATTATTTTACAGACTATTTTCAGAATAAAAAAGGATTTGAATCTTGAAAACATTAAAAGACGCCACAACCTTTGATGAGTTATCAGATATTAAGTATGGAAAATTAGGAACTCCTAAAAGAGATGAATTTGAAGCAAAGTCAAAAGCATTTATCGTGGGAGAAATGATAAAGGAAGCGAGAAAAGAAGCTCGATTAACTCAAGATGATCTGGCAAAAAGGACCGGAACTAAAAAAAGCTATATATCAAGACTTGAAAATGGGAAAATTGATGTTCAAATTTCAACGCTTTTTAAAATAATTGAGGAAGGACTGGGTAAAAAAGTAGAACTGACAATTTCATAAAACTTTCGAACCTGCAACAATGTATATGTTTTAATTAATATTAATTTAGTAATCCGATAAATTTTAGAGTTATGACACAAAAATTCAGATTTCTCTCTATTGGCCTGATGATGATCATTTTAATCACAACCACATCGGCCTGCTATTATGTAAACGGTGTTAGCGGCAATGGAAAAGTCGCAAAAGAAAACCGTGAGGTAAAAAATTTCACCGCCCTGAAAGTGGGTGGCGCATTCGATGTGTACCTTACACAAGGCGACAAGGAAGAACTGATTGTTGAGGCCGACGAAAACCTGATGCACCTGATCACCACCACCGTTCGTGGCAACACCCTGATCATTAACACAAAAAAGAACATCAGAGATGCCGATGAGCTGAACCTTTACATCACCTTTAAGGAACTGGAAAAAATGGATTTTTCCGGCGCTGTGGAAGTTGAATCGGATGGAAAACTAACCTTCGACCGGTTGCTGATCAAAGGCAGCGGTGCCTCGGAAATTGATCTTAAACTGACCGCCAACAAACTGGAGTGCAATTTCTCGGGCGCCTCGGAGATCGACCTTACGGGGCAGGCTGATTATTGTTCAATGAAATGCTCGGGAGCCTCCGAGCTGGATGCCGAAGATTTTGTGGTCAAAGAATACAATATCGAGATCACCGGTGCCGGTGAAGGTGTGATCAACTGTACCGACATCCTCAATGCCAGTGTCTCCGGAGCCGCATCCATACGCTATTATGGCGATCCGAAAGTGGACACCCATATCAGCGGCGCAGGGAGCATCAAACCGAAGCGATAGGAAGTTAAGGATTAGGGAGTTATGAGTTAATGTGGAAGTGGATAGCAGTAGAGATGGCTTTTTTTTGAACACCGAATCCCGACAAATCGGGGGCAAGTATTAAGTATCAAATA
>JAOZMX010000114.1:0-9889 GCA_029934065.1 Bacteroidales bacterium | reverse complement strand
AAAACATTACGATTAATATTTTGGGCAGATGAAAGTAGCCGTCACCGGTGCCAGCGGATTTGTGGGGTATTGCCTTTGCAGGGATTTGAAGGAAAAGAATGTCCCCTGCAAAGTATTGCTGCATCAGTTTGAAGACAAGCTCAATGATCTGGGGGTTGAAATTGTGGAAGGGAGCATTCTTGACGATAATGCCCTCGACAGATTGTTCAAAGGGGTTGATGTGGTTTTCCACCTTGCGGCAAAAATATCACTTCAAAAGAAAGACAGGGAAAATGTAAGAACCACCATCCTGACAGGCACAAAGAAGGTCATCGAAGCCTGCCAGCGCCAGGGCGTGAAAAGACTCATCCATTTCAGTACCATCCATGCCTTGAAGTGGAATACCTCTGACGAACCGTTGACTGAAACGGCACCTTTAAAATTTTCCGGTAAAATCGCTTATGAAACAGCCAAAGTCGAAGCCGAGTTGCTTGTTCAAAAAGCATCTGCTTCGGGTTTGCAAACCATAACCTTAAATCCTACAGCCATCCTTGGGCCTTATGATTACAGGCTTTCGGATCTTACACAAGCCGTATTGAAAATTTACCGGCGAAAATTGCCGGCACTGGTCTCCGGAGGATATGATTTTGTGGATGTAAGAGATGTATCGCAGGCTGCGGTGAATGCCATGACACGCGGAAAAAGCGGGGAACGTTATATCCTTTCGGGAAAATGGATGAGCCTGAAACAACTCGCCGGGCTTATTGAATCGGTTACCGGACACAAGACAACAAAACTGACTGTTCCCGTTGCTCTGGCCAAACTCGGACTCCCTTTCGTCAATGCATGGTCGATGGTATCGGGAAAACCACAACTTTATACATCCGAATCACTCGAAATTCTAAAAACTTCCAACAGAAACATTTCCAGCCTGAAGGCCCAACGGGAACTGGGATTCAACCCACGCCCCATGGAAGAAACCATCAGGGATACCATCACCTGGTTCGAACAAAACAATTTATGATGATGATTCCGGAAACAACATTTAATACCATTGTCTATGTCTGGATAGCTATCGCCGTATTGGTATTTCCCTTGCTGTTAAAGGTCACGGCACCATATGGTCGCCATACCAAAAAAAACTGGGGGCCGATGATGAGCAACCGCCTCGGATGGTTTGTCATGGAACTTCCGGCACTCGCGGTTTTTGTATTTTTCATCGTCAAAGGAGGACGGTTCTACAATTCTCTGGTGCTTGCCGCACTGGTACTCTGGCTCATCCATTATGTCAACCGGGCATTCATTTTCCCTTGGCGGCTTCGAACATCCAGCAAGAAAATCCCGGTGATCATCGTCGGCATGGCAATATTTTTCAATCTTATCAACGGTTTTTTGAACGGTTACTGGCTGGGATGTTTGTCATCCGAATACCCGCACAGTTGGGTCAGAAGTGCAAGGTTTGTCATCGGGATCATCCTTTTCATCATTGGTTTTTTCATCAATCAGTACCACGATCATCTCCTGATCAAATTAAGGAAAAACAACGGTTCAACCTATAAGATTCCATACGGCGGTCTGTTTCGCTACATCTCGTGTCCCAATTATTTCGGTGAGATCATCCAATGGGCAGGATTTGCCATCCTCACCTGGAACATCGCATCATTCTCTTTCTTTCTGTGGACTTTCGTCAACCTCTTTCCGAGGGCAATTGACCATCACCGCTGGTATAAAAAGCAGTTTCCCGATTACCCGGAATCCCGCAAAGCGATTATCCCGTTCTTGTTTTAGATTTTTTTAACGGAACTTTATCCGGCTGAAAAACCTGAAATATGCTATTTTTGGCGGGAATATGCCGGAACATCCGGAATATCGCTTAAAGCGAAAAAAGATTTACACTATTAATAAAATTGTATTGTATTAAACAACAATTATTTACATTGACAATTGAAAAAGTTTGCTGAAAAAATACTTGCCCACAAGTGGCTGATCATCATTTTGGTTTCCGTCTTAACTATTTTTCTGGGATACCAGTTAAAGAACCTAACCATCAATGCCGACCTGTTGAGCTCACTACCCGATGATGATCCGGATGCATTGCTGATGAAACAAATCGGCAAGGATTTTAACGGAAACAGCATGGGGATGGTTATTCTTGAAACGGATAATGTTTACCGGGCTGATGTTCTGGAACATGTAAGAATGATCACCGATACGATAAGCGAAATTGATGGCGTTTCATCGATACAAAGCCTCACCAACATCATCAACATCAAACATGGCGATTTTGGCGTGGAGATAGGCAGCCTGGTTGACGAATGGGATATTCCCGACACACCCGAAAAGCTTCAGGAGCTCCGTTCCAATGTGATGTCCAACAAGATGTATCGCGGCAACATTGTTTCGGAAGACGGCACTTCAACACTGATCATCTTCACCCTGAAAGACGGTGCCGATGTGGAAGGCGTTGCCAGGTCCGTGATCGAAAAAACCAAAGCACTGCATCTGCCCGAAAAGCTTTATTACATCGGCTCTCCCATGCTCATCACTTACATTTCCGATCTGATGCGGGACGATCTGATCAAACTGTTGCCGTTTGCTTTTCTGCTGATTGCTCTGGTGCTGTTGATCAGTTTCAGGTCGGCAACCGGTGTGATACTGCCGCTGCTTACGGCGATGATCGCCATCGTCTGGAGTCTGGGGATCATGTCGCTGCTGGGGTATAAAATGTCCATGATCTCCAACAACATTCCCATCATCATTCTTGCCGTGGGCAGTGCCTATGCCATTCATGTCATCAACAGAGTCAACCAGCTTGTGGTTACCGACCGTGAAAAAGCAATTTGCCTGGCACTGGCCTATGTGATGGTACCTGTTTTTCTGGCGGCCGTTACTACCATCATCGGCTTTGTGTCGTTTATCTTCGGCGCCTATCTTGGTGTGATCGTTGATTTCGGCATCTTTACCGCACTGGGAACATTCTTTGCCTGTCTTTTATCCATTTTTTTCGTGCCGGCATTGCTCGATCTTTTTTCCTCCGAAAAAAGAAACAAGGCGGCACTTTCCAAAAAGATCAGGAAATCCTTTTTGTCTGATAATTTTTTAGCCCCGCTGAATACCTTACTTTTCAAACACCCCAAATACGTACTTACAACGTGGGGACTGTTGATTGCCATCAGTATTTTCGGCATATTTTTCATCAAAAGAAGTGTTGACATTCAGGAATATTTCAAAAAAGGAAACCCGACACGCCAGGCCGAAAACATCATGATTGAAAAATTCGGCGGATCAAAACCCGTTTTTGTTCTTTTTGAAGGCGATATCCAAAGCCCGGAAGTGCTGAAGAAAATGCTGAAAATGGGCAAATACATGGAAAAAAGTCCCGACATCAACAGCACACAATCCATTGCCGATCTCATTGCCGAGATCAATTATGCCGTCACCGGGGTGAGGGAGATTCCCGACAGCAAGGCAAAAATCGAACAGCTATGGTTCATGCTCGACGGCAACGATGCCATCGAACGTTTTGTGAACGACGATCTGAACAAAGCCATCATGTATTCGATGTTTAAATCACCCGACAATCAGGCAAAAAAAGATTTTGTTGATTATGTCCGTAAATTTATCAACGAAAACGCCACGCCCGATTGCCGGATACGGGTCACCGGGATGCCGTTCATCGACATCACGATGGATCGCAGTTTGGTCAACAGCCAGATGGGAAGCATCACCATTGCCATCATCTTTGTGATCATCATCGTGGGGCTGATTCTGCGATCCATGGCCAGCGGTATCTATGCCGCTATTCCCATTATCGCTGCAATCATGATCCTGTTTGGCGTTATGGGCCTGACCGGAATTTCGCTGAATATCGCCACAGTGCTGATGGCCAGCGTGGCGCTGGGAATCGGCATCGACTATTCCATTCACATCATTTCGCATTTCAAGCACATCTATGGCGTCACAAAAGATGCCCCGAAAGCCATAAAAGAAACCATCATGATCAGCGGCAAGGCGATCATTATTAACGTGATTTCGGTCTCGGCCGGATTTATCATCCTGGTGTTTTCTCAAATGGTACCTTTACAGTATTTTGGCATCCTAATTGTTCTGAGCATGATCGGATCGAGCCTCGGCGCTTTAACCCTATTGCCGGTGATACTGATCCTGGTATATCGAAAAAAGTCTAATCATAAAAAAGTAGATTAATTTAAAATGAAATCCAATAAAATAATAAAACTGATCCTTTTTCTGGCTTTGATCGTTCCCGGTGTATCGGGGGCACAAAATGCCGACACGCTGTTGAAGCGAATGGACGATCTGATGCTGGCTCCAAAAGACAAGCAAGCCACTGTAAAGATCATTCTAACCAAAACAAAATCCAATAAGCAAAAAGTGCGCGAAGCCATATTGATGCAGAAAGGAAGGGACAAAAAACTTTACCGTTATACTGCACCCGAATCACAGGCGGGGATAGCTTCGCTGTCGTTGCCGGGTAACGTGATGTGGCTGTACATGCCAGCATTCGGTGCACCGACCAAGATTTCGCTGCTGGCCAAAAGCCAGGCTTTTACAGGCACGGATTTTTCGTATGAAGACATTGACAGCAGACCATTTGCCGAACGATTCACTCCTAAACTTCTGTCTTCGGATGATCCTGATGTTTATCAATTGGAGCTCACTCCGAAATCGGATAAATCGAAATACTCCAAAGTGATCCTTTCGCTCAACAAAAAATATTTTTATCCCGAAAAACTTGAATACTACGACACGAGAGGGAGAAAATTCAAAGAAGCCGTTTATCTTTATAAAAAATCGGGAAAATACTGGTATGCCGCTGAAGTGAAAATGACCGACCTGAAAAAAGAACACTCAACCGAGATCATTATGACCGATGTGAAATTTGATCAGGGAATCCCCGATGATGTTTTTTCGGTCGAGAATCTGAAACAGAAATAACCTCTTGGGAAGCAAAACTAACCAACATGTTGTTTAAGTGAAAAGGAAAAGTAACAATACCAACCTTTGACGATGAACAATCGGCGATCTTTTGAATCAGCAATGATTGTGATAAAACGAGAAAGAAAAACCTCAACGTGGCTTTTTTTCAGGCTTGTACTGAAAAAACGTAGGTTCTCACCCAAGCTCTTCTGCATATTTTAAAAACAGTGCCATGGCTTGTTTCTTTTTTGCATCCAGCGTGTAGCTGATGAAGTGTTTCAGATAATCTTTCAATTCTTCCCTTCCGATCAACCCGTTTTTATCATCTCCCAACGATCGGTCAATATTCTCAATGCCGTATTGAAGTGCTTTGTTGAAACCGGAAATAAAACCGGAGGACAAGGGTTTATTGGCCACCCATGCCGCAAAGACAAACGGCAAACCGGTAAACTTTTCCCATTCAAGTGACAAGTCGGTCTGATATTTGAATTTTTTTCTTTCGGCAAAGGTTTTGTCCCCGATCATCAAAAACCCGGCGGGGCCACTTTCCCGATCATGCGGCACATCCATGGCTTTCCATCGGACATCCATTTTCCAGAATCGCTTCACAAGAATTTTGAGCAACTTGACAGAAGTACGGGATTCGGTGTCGAGAAAAATGGTTTTTATCTGCTGAAGAGGATAGTCCGACAGAAGCAATACCGTGAGAACACGTCCATCGGAGCCGATGCAATAATCACTGACGGCCTGAGCATTTTCAATCTCGGGAATGCTGGCCACGGGGACCAGGCCCAGGTCGGCCTCGTCACAGATGAGTTTCCGGGCACATTCGGCCGGTGTGTCGAGGGAAAGTTCGAAAGGCGCACCGACGGGTACGCTTTTCAACCCATACACAAAGGGCAATGTATTGAGATAAGAAACTGCCGATATCCTTATTTTTTCTTCCACGGAATTTTTCATTGTGCTGCAAAATTAACGGATTATTTCGTTCCGCACCGGATCAGCTCCTCCCCTATTTTGGTCAAACTTTGATCTTCTTCGGTGTCACCTTTGCCCTGGGCTTTTTTCCGTAAAACAGGTCATCCATCATCACGGCAATTTGCCGGAAAAGAAAATTCCGCCGGATCCCGTACCGGATCAGGTTATGAAAAAAATTGTCGGGGTGGGAATAGGGACAAACCGAAACACATTTTCCGCAATCGGTACCCACCTGGCACCAGAAGGTATAGCATTTTTCCTGATTGATCTGCCAGCGTTTCACGCCGTTAATTTCCCAGGGATCGTCAAAAGGAATGGCCCGTGCGGGGCAGGTAACAGCACATTTCTTACAAATTTTACAAAAATCTTCAATCGTCGGATCATATATTTTTTTGTCCGTTACCAACGGGACATTGGTGGTTACAACGGCTATTCTCACCCGCGGCCCCAGCTTCGGCGTTATCAGCAGACCCATACGCCCCAGGTCTCCCAGTCCTGCATCGGCAGCAACCAGCGGGCATACCACACGGTAGTTTCCATCGATATGTGCCCGGGCTTCATACCCCAACCGGCGGATCAACACCGCAATCTGTACGGCAATCTTCCCCGCCTCAAGGTATTGTTGCGAGGTTTCCACCACTGCCGGTGCCTGTGGCGCCGTGTCGATCATCTCTCTGTCCATCTCCACGGTAAACGCAATGGCGTATTTGTGCTCCAGCACTACGGGCTTGCCAAAATCGTCACCCCGCCCTACAACACTGTATTTATGGTAATCTTTCAGCAATGTGACCCCGACATCTTTGGCTCCCAGTTTTTTCGCCCATTTTTTAATAAAGGCCGTGATCTCATCCGGTTTTACCGGCAACTTTTCTTCATGGGGGACACCATCAACCAGCGGACGCAGCGCAGCTACAGTATCGAAACTGGAATCGGCGGCATTGAACAAAAGGGGATGGTAATAGGTTGAGCCGGGCTTGAGCAAACCGGGCTTTTCCCTGAAAAGCTTGTCGGCAATCTCTTTTTCAGGATTTTCAGCGTAATATCTGTTGTACCTGTCTGTCCCGGCAATGTACCGCTGTCTCGAAAACATGATATCCCTTTCGTCAATACGACCAACGGGTTGAGGTGGTTTGGAACGATGTTTCCTGTCGGCCGGAAAAAACAAAACCGCCGGTACGAGCAGATATAACCCCTGAAGCACCCAACCTGCCATCTCTCCATAATAAAAATCAAAAGTTAACAGCAGCACAATAGGAATAAGCAGAATCACCCCGAAAAGCAACAGCAGGCAGGCAGCCCTCTTTTCATTTTCATGTAATGAGATGACAACACCGTAAGTAAAAAAAAGAAATATGAATATCCCGGTTGCAGTCAATAAAGCTTGAAGAAACATAAATTATTTCTCTTTGGTGTGATAGGCAACTTTTTCCAGGGAAGTGATCATGTCATATTCTTCAAGATAAACATGACCGGGAAGGTTCAAGGGTTTTGAAGAAAAGTTCAGGATACCCGTAATACCTGCATTTACAAGGCGGTTTGCCGTTTCCGAAGCCCGCTCGAACGGCACGGTAATAATGCCGATGGCAATGTTCATGGTTTTTACTTTTTCCGTCAGTTCTTCGGCATCAAATACGGGAATATCGGCATATAGCCGGCCTGTCTTTTCTTTGTTGGTATCGAAACAGGCGACAATTTTCAGCTTGGGGCGTTTGCCGCAAAGGTATTTGATGATGGCCTTTCCCAGATTGCCCAGTCCCATCACACAAACATTTTGTCCTTCCTCCGTATCGATAATGTTTCCGATCAGATCAATCAGGGCCTTCACATCATAACCTTTGCGCAGCGTACCGTTGTATCCGATGAGCATGATGTCGCGGCGAACCTGCACCGGTGTGATGTGCAACAATTCGGCGATCTCGTGCGAAAAGATATGTGTTTTGCCTTTTGAGAGACTGATCAATAAATTGCGTCGATACTGGCTCAGTCGTTCAATGGTCTTATCCGGTAAATGCATAGATGTTCAAATTTTAAATCAGAATCTGCAAAATTAAAATTAATTGTTAAATAAATAACAATATAAAAAATTAATCAAAAAAAAACCGTTCGTCGTTGACGAACGGTTTTTATCATCATCCCAATTAAGGGTGAATTGTCTATTTGATCACAACTTTCTTAAGTTCTACCGAACTCGAATTGATCAACCTGATGAAATAAACACCGCGAGGCTGAGCTGACAGGTCAAGAATATCCGAACCGTTCAACTCGGTGGTGTAGATCAGTTGACCGCGTGAGTTGAGAACTTCCATCTTCAGCGTGTTTTCGATACCCCGAATATCGATATTGAAAATACCTGTCGATGGATTCGGATAGATCATGATTCCCGACATCGGATCTTCCTCAATGGATGTACTGCCAAACTTGAATTCAACGATTTGCGACAGGCCGTTGATATTGAACAGACCATCGAAGTTGGGCATATCGGCATTGTAAACCGCTACTGCTTCGTAAATCTGGCCGTCACGGTAAATTCTGTAATTGATGAACTCCTGGTTCAGCATACCGTCCACATCTTTTGTAGTAAAGTCATCACTGTTTACAGCGAGTACCAATGCGGTTTCTTTTCCGGAGTAATACTGCAATCCCGTGCAAATCCCTTCACTATTGAATGCACCGATGTAATCGCCGGGCTCCAGTTTGTTCAATGCGCTTTGGCTGATGGCAACAAAATGCTGATCGCCGGTTTTCAACACATCGTTCCACGTGGTGTTGTTCTCCAGCGTACTGAAATATTCCGGCGGAATGGTGACCGTATTGTTATCTGTAGGTGCATACGGAGTGAAATCGAATGTAACTTCATCGTTGCATTTGAACAGATAAGCCGATCCCGGAATCAGGTAATCAAGTGCTCCCTGCATGCCGGGGACGATTCCGCCTTCAGGCCAATAAATCAGCATATTGTCAATATCGAACATGAACTCGATCTGATCCAGTTCGGTAATGAAACCATCAACCGGAACCGGTGTTACATTGAGTACAGGCAGGAAATGAGTTCCGGCAGAGAAAGTAACAGTTCTGTCTTCAACAATTTCGCCGTCGGCAATCCATGTTGTCTCGTCATTCCATTTTACCTTATGACCTTCATAGGTATTAAAATCACCAATGGTATTGATGTTCTGTCCGGGCCAGAAGATGCCTTCCTCATTGATCAGGATGGTCAGTTGCGGAAGCACATCGGCAAATACATCTTCCATTGAAGCTTTCGTTTCCATGTTGGCATAGGAAGAGAATCCGTGCCATCCGATCATCGTACGCTGTGCCTGTTCGCTGTAAATGTTCAGTTCGTAATTACCAAATTCTCCACCCCAGCCCCAGATCAGGACATAATACATTCCGGGTTGTGCCCAGTTGAGATGCGTGAGTGACTGGTAGGAATACATACCTGAGTAACAAACATCATTGTCGTCATTATACACCAATGCACCATGCAGGTCGTACCATACCGGGAAGTTTCCGTCCCAGTCGTCGCAACTGGCGTAAACAGCCACTTTGGTATCGTAATCCGATCCGCACAATGAAACCACAAAGTCTTGTGTAACGGGATTTTCAACCGAATACCAAACATAATCACCAGTGTAAGTGGTAGAACCGAATACTGTCGGGTCATCAACAACAGCGTATTCGTAAGCCAGATCGCACTTGTCGCCATAAGTATAAGGTATGCCGCATGCCGGTTCCGAATGTGCCGACGGCGGAATACCTAAACAATTTTGTGTTACGGTATAACAATATTCAACATGAGAGTCAAGCGGATGATCAACATAAACTTCTCCAACATTTTCAGCTATTAAAATATCGTCACGGTAAACATTGTATGAGGTTTCGAATGGTACATATTGACTTACGGAAGTTGTTCCAAAAGCAAAATGTGGTCCGCCTCCATAGAAGTCACCGGCAATCAGCCAATCCATATCAATATCGCCGGTAAAACCGGGAT
>JAOZMX010000113.1 GCA_029934065.1 Bacteroidales bacterium | reverse complement strand
TTGACTTACCTTGTTGAATACGATGATGATAAATGGTAAAATAATTAAACAAAATAGAATGAAACGACTGACTTTACTTTTTACGCTGCTTTTGGGTGTGAGTTTTGGCTATTCGCAGGTTTACCCCGACAAATATGCTGTGGAATTTACCGACAAAAACAACTCGCCCTATTCCCTTGAAAATCCCGGAGAATATTTATCGCAGCGGGCCATCGAACGCCGGGAGCGGTACGGTATCCCCATCGATGAGTACGACTTACCCGTCAACCCGCAATACATTCAGGCGGTTGCCGATATCGGGGTCGAAATACTGAATCCCACCAAATGGCTGAATGCTGTGGTGATTTATACTACCGATCCGTCAAAGCTGGATGAAATTGCGGATTTGCCTTTTGTAAAAAATGTGGTGAAGAATATCGTCAGCCCCGAAAACAAAATTTTAACGGGAGATTCCGATCCGCTCTCACTCAACAAACCGTTTGAGATGAACGAGGTCAATGAAGGCAGGCCGTTGAATTACAAATCGGGGGCTTCCGTGAGCTCGCTGAATTACGGTCTGGGTTATAATCAGATCAACATGATCGGGGGAATTGCGCTGCACGATCAGGGATACATGGGGCAAGGCATGGTGATCGCAATTTTGGACGGCGGTTTTTATGCTGCCGACGAAATGGCGGCATTCGACAGTTTGTTTATGAACGGCCAAATCCTCGGAACGCGTGATTTTGTGAGCGGCGGCATCAATGTTTATCAGGGCAGTACGCATGGAACGGCCGTGCTCTCCACCATGGGATGCAATCTTCCGGGCGAACTGATCGGCACAGCACCCAAAGCAAGTTATTACCTTGTTCGTACCGAGGATACGGGTTCGGAGTACCTTATCGAAGAATACAACTGGGCTTCCGGTGCCGAATTTGCCGACAGCGCAGGTGCCGACATCATCAACAGCTCGTTGAGCTACAAGACCTTTGACGACCCTGCCCAGGATCATACCTACGAGGATATGGACGGCAATACGGCGCCTTCGACCATTGCTGCCGACAGGGCCATGAGCCGCGGCATGATCGTGGTGAACAGCGCCGGCAATTCGGGTGGCAACCCCGAATGGCCGTACATCGGCGCACCGGCCGACGGCGACAGTGTTTTTACCATCGGCGCGGTAAACCCCGACGGGCAATATGCTTTTTTCAGCTCCATCGGGCCCACGGCCGACGGAAGGATGAAACCCAACTTTGTGGCACAGGGCGCACAAGTCGTTGTTGCCGCCATCAACGGCGGAACGGCGACATCCAGCGGTACCTCGTTTTCGTCACCCATCAGTGCCGGGATGACGGCATGCCTGTGGCAGTTTGATCTGTCAATGACAAATATGGAAATCCTGGAAGCCATTGAAATGAGCGGCAGCCAGGCCGCCGATCCTGATTATCTGATGGGATACGGTATCCCCGATTTCGGAATGGCCAGCTTGATCCTTAATGGATTTGATCCCGACCTGATCGCTCAACCCGACGATATTGATGTCTTCCCCAATCCGTTTACCGACGAACTGAAAATCGCCTACAACTCCGCAGACACACAAAGCATTTCAATACAAGTTTTTGATATTTCCGGGAAATTGATCTATTCCCGGGAAAACCTGCACAGAAAAACGGGGCCGAATTTTTTCCGCATTGACAATTTGCAACACCTCGGATACGGAGTTTATTTTCTTAAAATTTTTTCCGACAAGATCATTGCAACGGAAAAGGTTTTGAAAATAGATCAACCATAAAAAATTCCGGGAAAAATTTGGCCGTTTAAAAAAAATTGTATTTTTGGCGGCGCAAAACCATACAAAACGAATGATAAACTTAACAAACATAGCAACATGGTGGTGGTGGCACTTCAATAGCAAAGTTGCCGCTAAAAGCCATTGTGTGATGTAGTTAAGTAATAATATTAAAATCCATACAAAGAGGCATGTCGTAGCGGCGACATGCCTCTTTTTTTTGTCAAACTTTAAAAATTAAAAACAGATGAACAAAACACGCAAGATTTTTTTAACGGAGAAAGAGATGCCGACGCATTGGTACAACATTCACGCCGACATGCCCAACAAAACATTGCCGCCTTTGCATCCGGGCACTAAAAAACCGTTGGGCTCCGACGACCTTGCCGGGTTGTTTCCCATGGAGCTGATCAAACAGGAGATGTCGATGGAACAGTACATTGAAATCCCCGAACGGGTAATGGACATTTACCGGATATGGCGTCCTTCGCCGTTGGTGAGAGCAAGGAATCTGGAAAAGTTGTTGGATACACCTGCAAAGATTTATTATAAAAACGAAAGTGTCAGTCCGGCGGGGTCGCACAAGCCCAACACGGCCGTTCCGCAGGCTTATTACAACTACATGGAGGGGGTGAAAAAGATCACCACCGAAACCGGAGCAGGCCAATGGGGCAGTGCCCTCGCTTTTGCCACCGGATTTTTTGACATCGAGCTCAAGGTGTTTATGGTTAAAGTCAGTTTCAACCAGAAGCCCTACCGCAAATCCATGATGAACACCTGGGGAGCCAGCGTGGTGGCTTCGCCGAGTGAACTTACCGAGTCGGGAAGGAAAATCCTGGCACAGGACCCCGATTCTCCGGGCAGTCTGGGAATTGCCATTTCGGAAGCCGTGGAGATGGCGGCCAAGGATCCCGAAACCAAATACTCGCTGGGCAGTGTACTCAACCATGTGTTGATGCATCAGACGATCATTGGGGAAGAGGCGCTGAAACAAATGGAGAAAGCGGGTGATTATCCCGATGTGGTGATCGGATGTTTCGGCGGCGGTTCCAATTTTGCGGGCATCAGTTTTCCTTTCCTGCGCAACAAACTGCTTAACGGACACAAGACCCGCTTTGTGGCGGTTGAACCTTCTTCGTGCCCGAAATTGACGCGCGGCGAATTCCGCTATGATTTCGGCGATACCGTGGGGCTTACTCCATTATTGCCGATGTACACCCTCGGTCATGACTTCATTCCCCCGAAAATCCATGCCGGCGGACTGCGGTATCACGGCGCGGGTTCCATCGTAAGTCAGTTGCTGAAAGACGGTTTCATCGAAGCCAATGCCGTGCATCAAACCGAGAGCTTTGAAGCCGGTGTGATGTTCGCCCGTTGCGAAGGGATCATCCCGGCTCCCGAAACAACCCATGCCATCGCCCAGGTAGTGGCCGAAGCCAAAAAAGCCAAGGAAGAAGGCGTTGCCAAAACCATCCTCTTTAATTTTTCGGGTCACGGACTGGTGGATATGGCCTCCTACGATCAATACTTCAGCGGCGCATTGCACGATTACGAAACCACACAGGAAGAGATCAGGAAAAGCCTTGAAACGCTGGAAAGCATTGGCGTTTGATTTTTGTTGTTTAGTTGCTTCCCGGTAGATCGGTATCTGTAAAACCATTTGCCGGGAAGTGTTTTTTTGAAAACCGATTCCGTGTCACCAATGTTTTTGCTTTTCTTTGCACACTCAAATCAATACTGAATTTTCCGGATGAATTATTTAACGGTTGAAAACCTTACGAAATCTTTTGGCGAGAAGCTGTTGTTCGAAAATATTTCATTCGGTATAGAGTCGGGTAGGAAAATAGCATTGATCGCCCGCAACGGTGCCGGGAAGAGCAGCCTGATAAAGATCATTGCCGGTGAGGATGAGCCCGATTCGGGGAAGGTCACCATTGGCAATCATGTCAGGCTTTCGTACCTTCCGCAAAATCCTTACATGCCCGGCGAGCAGCAGGTGATCGATTACCTGTTCGATTCGGACAACGAATTCATCCGTTTGATCAAGGATTACGAAACACTCCTGACGATGAACAATCCCGACAGAAAAAGGCTGGATGATGTTATGGCGCGAATGGATGAGTTGCATGCGTGGAATTTCGAATCGAAGATAAAGGAGATTCTCGGAAAATTCGGAATTACCGACCTGAACCAAAAGATCGCCGAGCTCTCGGGCGGGATGCGCAAAAAGGTGGCTCTGGCCAAAGCATTGATCGAGGAAGCCAACCTGATCATCCTCGACGAACCCACCAACCACCTTGATGTGGTGATGATAGAATGGCTCGAAAACTACCTGAGCCGGCAAAACATCAGCATCTTTGTGGTAACGCACGATCGTTATTTCCTGGATAACGTATGCAACGAAATTATCGAACTCGACAATCAGCAGATCTACCATTACCGGGGGAATTATTCCTATTTTCTGGAAAAGAAAGCCGAACGTCTGGCCATTGAAAAAGCCGAAACGGCAAAACTGCAGTCGCATTACCAGAAAGAGCTGGAATGGATGCGGCGGCAACCGCAGGCGCGTGCCACCAAAGCCAAAGCACGCGAAGATGCTTTTTATCAGCTCGAAGAGAGATTGGGCAATGTAACCACGGAAAAGGTCAGGGGATTTGATATCGACATGCAGCGGCTCGGCGGAAAGATACTGGAGCTGAACAACATTTACAAATCTTACGGCAAACAGGTAATCCTCGATGATTTCACTTATATTTTCAACAAAGGCGACCGTATCGGCATCGTGGGAAAAAACGGTTCGGGAAAATCAACGCTGCTGAAGATCATCATGGGGGAGGTGAAGCCCGACAAGGGAAAGATCGTCAGGGGCAAAACCGTGGAATTCGGCTATTTCCAACAGGAAGGAATGCCCATAAAAGACGACAAGCGGATCATTGACATCATCAAAGACATTGCTGAAGAGGTGGAGATGAAAAAGGGAAGCCTCTCGCCGGCCCAGTTCCTCACCTATTTTAATTTTTATCCCGAAATCCATTACAATTACTTTTCCGCACTGAGCGGCGGCGAAAAGCGAAAGTTGTACCTGCTGACGGTGCTGTTGAAAAAACCGAATTTCCTCATCCTCGACGAGCCCACCAACGACCTTGACATCATTACGCTGAACAAACTCGAAGAGTTTTTGCAGAACTACGGGGGCTGTCTCGTGGCGGTGTCGCACGACCGCTATTTTATGGATCACATGGTGGATCATATTTTCGCTTTCGAAGGGGATGGAAAGATCAAAGATTACTACGGCAATTATTCGGAATATTACCGGTTGAAAAAGCTGGAGCAAAAGGCGAAAAAGCCGAAATCCGATGCCGGAAATTCCAAAAAGCAAAAACCGAAACAACTTTCCAAAAAACCTACCTATAAGCAAATAAAAGAGTACGAATCTCTTGAAAAGGAGATTGAAATGCTTGAAAAGGAAAAGGGCGAACTGATGGAGAAGCTGAACACCGGCGAAGGCAAACCCGACGAATTGAATGCATGGGCAAAGCGCATTGCCACTTTGATCAATGAGATTGATGCCAAATCGGATCGTTGGCTTGAGTTGAGCGAGATCATGGAAAGCGGAACAAAATGATACGGATGCCCATCAAATGCAGGGATTTGTCAGAATAAAAAAGCCGCCCTTTTAAAAAGGCGGCTTTTCATGTTTTGTTGTCGGAGTGGCGAGACTCGAACTCGCGACCTCTGGTCCCCCAGACCAGCACGCTAACCAACTGCGCCACACCCCGAAACCTGTCATTTCCCAAAACAGGGTTGCAAAAGTATAATTTTTTCATCAACCAAAAAAGATTTTCCGTTTTTTTTACCAGGGCAAAACAACAAAAAACCATCCTGTTCTTTTAACAATTTCCTATTTTTGCGGGCAAATCCGACATTTTATATAAAATATTGAAAATGATTCATTTCTTTCGCAACAACAGTGTGGTCTTTGCTTTGGAAACCACATCGGAACTTACCGCAACCGATACCCGAAAATTGGTCTGGTTGCTCGGCAATGCTGCTCCCGCAGGTGATACGACATTACACGGACGGTTTATCGGCCCGCGAAAAGAGATGGTTACGCCGTGGAGCACCAATGCTGTGGAGATCACGCGGAATATGGGTATTGATGTCGTAACGCGTTTTGAGGTTTTCAACGAAACCGATGATCCCGACCCCGTTTTCGATCCGATGCTTTCGGCGTTTTACCAAAAACTTGACCAGGAGTTGTTCACCGTCGCCAAACAACCCGATCCCATTCTTTTTATTGACGATATTGCTCAATACAACCGGCAGGAAGGGCTTGCCCTCAGCGACGACGAAGTGAATTACCTTGAATCGCTCAGCCGGCGTTTACAACGAAAACTTACCGACAGCGAAGTGTATGGATTTGCACAGGTCAACTCGGAACATTGCCGGCATAAGATATTCAATGGCCTTTTCATTATTGACGGCGAGGAGATGCCCGAATCGTTGTTTTCGTTGATCAAAAAGACATCACGGGAAAATCCCAACAGCATTGTTTCGGCATACAAAGACAATGTGGCATTTATCGCCGGGCCCGATGCCGAGCAATTTGCCCCTGCAAGGCAGGACACGGCAGCTTTTTTCAGGATCGGGGATTTCCGGTCGATCATTTCGCTAAAGGCCGAAACACATAATTTCCCCACAACGGTGGAGCCTTTCAACGGTGCTGCCACAGGTACAGGGGGCGAGATACGCGACCGTATGGCCGGAGGAAAGGGAAGCATTCCTTTGGTAGGAACGGCAGTGTACATGACCTCGTACCCGCGACTGAAAAATTCCGCAACACGGAAACCGGGATTTAAAGCCCGGAAATGGCTTTATCATACACCCCTCGACATCCTTATCAAAGCTTCCAACGGGGCCAGTGATTTCGGCAACAAATTCGGCCAACCGCTCATTTGCGGAAGCCTGCTCACCTTCGAACATGATGCCGGAGATAAAAAATACGGTTACGACAAGGTGATCATGCTGGCCGGCGGCGTGGGTTTTGCCAAAGCATCCGACAGCATCAAAGACCGACCGGGCAAAGGCGACGAGGTGATCGTCATGGGGGGCGACAACTACCGTATCGGAATGGGGGGCGGCGCAGTATCATCGGTGGCCACAGGCCATTTTACGGGAGCCATCGAACTCAATGCCGTGCAACGTTCCAACCCGGAGATGCAAAAGCGGGTTTTCAATGCCATCCGTGCCATGGTGGAATCCGACGACAATCCCATCGTTTCGATCCACGACCACGGGGCAGGCGGACATCTTAACAGTTTGTCGGAACTGGTTGAAGAAACGGGTGCCGTCATCGAGATGGAAAAGCTGCCGGTGGGCGATCCCACACTTTCCGACAAAGAGATCATCGGTAACGAATCGCAGGAACGGATGGGGCTTGTGATGAAAGATCAGGATGTCGCCCTGATGAAAAAAGTTTCCGAACGCGAACGCGCTCCTTTTTACGAAGTCGGAGTCACAACGGGCGATCACCGTTTTACTTTCCGCCGCAAAAACACGAATGTCCATCCCATAGACCTCGACCTGACGGATTTTTTCGGGAAACCGCCCAAAACGGTTCTTGAAGACCGTACGGTCAACAGCGTTTTTGCCCCGTTGGAGTATGATGTCACAAAACTCTTGACCTATGTGGAAGAAGTGTTGCAACTCGAAGCCGTAGCATGCAAGGACTGGTTGACCAACAAAGTGGACCGTTCGGTAACGGGAAAGGTCGCCATGCAACAATGTGCCGGTGAGATACAGTTGCCGCTGAACAATCTCGGCATTGCGGCCATTGATTACCGGGGCATCAGCGGCATAGCCACAGCCATCGGTCATGCGCCGGTGGCCGGTTTGTTAGACCCGGGAAAAGGTGCCGTGCTTTCGGTAGCCGAAGCCCTTACCAATATTGTCTGGGCCCCGCTGAACGGCGGCTTGAAAGCCGTTTCGCTGTCGGCCAACTGGATGTGGCCTGCCCGCAATGAAGGCGAAAACGCACGCCTCTACAAAGCTGTGGAAGCGGTTAGCAACTTTGCCATTGCCCTCGGCATTAACATTCCAACAGGCAAAGATTCCCTTTCGATGACACAAAAATACCCCGACGGTACCAAAGTGCTTGCACCGGGAACTGTCATCATTTCGGCAGCAGCCGAAGTGACCGACATCAAAAAAGCGGTAAAACCCGTTTTGGCTTCCGCGACCGATACCGAGATCATTTACATCGCTTTTTCAAAAACCGGTTTCGAGTTGGGTGGAAGCAGTTTTTCACAAATTGCCGGATCACCGGGCAACAATCCTCCCGGTATTGATGATCCCGCATATTTTAAATCTGTTTTTAATGCGTTGCAGGAGTTGGTTGACAAAGAAATGATCCTCGCGGGCCATGATGTTTCGGCAGGAGGCCTGATCACCACATTGCTGGAGATGCTCTTTGCAAACAGCAAAGGCGGAATGGAGATTGACCTCAACACTTTCAACGACACGGATATCGTCGGGATTTTGTTCAGCGAAAAACCGGCTGTTGTCGTCCAGGCCGAAAAGCAATCGGATCTTTCAGGGAAATTAAGAAAAATGGGAATAGATGCCCGCGTGATCGGCCGTCCGGTTTCCGGCCGTACATTGTCCGTAAGCCATCTGAAAGAACAATACCGGTTTGATGTTGACGGTTTGCGCAAAATATGGTACGAAACATCCTATTTGCTGGAACAAAATCAAACGCAGCCGCAATTGGCACTGCAACGGTTCCTGAATTATGAAAAACAACCTTTGAAGTTCAGGTTTGCATCCGGCTTTTCCGGCAGGTTCGCCCCATTCGGTATCAATCCGGAGCGGCGGGAACCCACCGGTATCAGGGCGGCCATTATCCGCGAGAAAGGCGTTAACGGCGATCGTGAAATGGCCTGGGCGATGTACCTTGCCGGATTTGATGTGAAGGATGTGCACATGACCGATCTGATCAGCGGACGCGAAACACTCGAAGAAATTCACCTGATCGTTTTTGTGGGCGGTTTTTCCAATTCGGATGTGTTGGGATCGGGAAAAGGATGGGCCGGGGCTTTTCTGTACAACGAAAAGGCAAAGAAGGCTCTGGATCGCTATTATGCCCGCGAAGACACCCTCAGCCTCGGCATTTGCAACGGCTGTCAGGTGATGACCGAACTGGGACTGATCTATCCCGGCCATGAAAAACATCCCAAAATGTTGCACAACACATCAGGGAAGTTTGAATCGGCATTTTTAAATGTTGAGATCGGAAACAATGATGCGGTGATGCTGAAAAGTCTGGCCGGGTCGAGACTGGGCATTTGGGTTGCCCACGGAGAAGGAAAATTTGACTTTCCCTATGAAGAATCAAGATACCGTATCCCCGTGAAATACGGCTATGATGAATACCCCGGCAATCCGAACGGCTCGCCCTATAATGCAGCGGGGATTGTGTCGGAAAACGGACGCCACCTTGCCATGATGCCTCATCTGGAACGTGCCGTCCTGCCATGGCAGTGGGCGCATTATCCCGCCGAACGGAAAAACGATGAAGTATCACCCTGGATTGAGGCTTTTGTGAATGCAAGGAAATGGGTGGAAGAAAAGATCAGGTAAGGATAGTAAGCCTTTTAATCTTTCCCGGTACTATCAGATCATTTTCAAAAAATCAACCTCTTTGTCGGTGAGGTGCCGCCATCTGCCGCGGGGCAGGTCTTTTTTGGTCAGCCCGGCAAAATAAACACGGTCGAGTTTTTCCACTTTGTAACCCAGTGATTCGAAGATCCGGCGAACGATACGGTTTTTGCCGGAATGCAATTCGATGCCTACACTTTTCCTGTCGTCGCCCGGGCCCACATAACTGACAACATCCGGTTTGATGAATCCGTCTTCCAGCTGCAGTCCTTCGGCAATAGCCTGCATGTCCCTTTTGCTCAAAGGCTGATCCAGAAAAACATGATAGATCTTTTTGATGTTGTGCTTGGGATGGGTAAGTTTTTTGGCCAGATCACCATCGTTGGTAAACAATAAAACGCCAAGCGTGTTTCTGTCGAGCCGTCCCACGGGATAAATTCTTTCTTTACATGCTTTTTCAACCAGCACCATAACTGTTTTTCGTTCTCTCGGATCGTCGGTCGTAGTGATGTATCCTTTGGGTTTGTTCAGCAGGACGTATCTGTGTTTCTCGGCTTTCAGCGTCTGTTCGCCAACGGTCACCTTATCCGAAGGCTTGACTTTTGTTCCCAGTTCCGAAACTACCACCCCGTTTACTTTAACAGCTCCCGAAGAAATCAGCGTATCTGCTTCGCGACGTGAGCACAGTCCTGCATTGGCGATGTATTTGTTGAGTCTTATCAAACCTCCGTCGGCAAGATAGGCGCTTTTTTTCGGCCCTTTTCTCCTTGTTTGCTTGTCGGCTCTGCTCTCCTTTCTGCGTTCGGGAGCTTGCTCTTCCTCTTTGAATTTGTTGCTGATCAGTTTGGCGGTTTTCTGCGAACGCGAAAATTTGCTTTTCTTTTTTGTGAATTTGGAATAATCACCGTGTCTTTTCGCGCCCTTCCCGGGTAATCGGGGTTTGTCTGAATCTTTCATGTTTTTTATCTCAAAAAAATTTTGGAGCGCAAAGGTACTAAAAGTATTTGAATGGGTTGTTATTTTACACGAGTATTTAGCTGCTGATTCTCAAAGCGGATCAATCGGTTATCATCAGGTTGCAACCCCTGACATCCGAATCGTCGAACCGGCCCAGTACTTCAAACGAACCGCCGGGATGGCTTTTGCCCAGATCCTGTGTGGCAATAAAACTGCATGAATGGATATTTGCCAGATCGATCACATTGATCCCGCCTGTTTTTTCATTTTCTATCAGATGTAAAGGATCGTTGGTGTCGCGGATCAGAACTTTCATCCACGGTGGTGTAAAAAATATCCCCTTTCCTTGCGAATAGGCCTGCGAAAACAACTCCGTCATACCGTATTCGCTGTGAATGGTTTTCACGCCAAATCCCCTTTTCAACAATTTGTGCAACTCTTCCCGTACCATCTCTTTTCGTCTGCCTTTCATCCCGCCGGTTTCCATCACGATGGTGTTTTTCAGGTCAAAGTCATACTCTTCGGCCAAATCAAGCAAAGCGTAACTCACACCAAAAAGCAAAACCTTTTTCCCGGCTTGATCCTGAAGATTCAACTCCTCTGCAAGTTTGTCAATATTTCCAAGATAAAATCCGCTTTCTTCGTTTCCGCTTTTTTCAATCAGATTGTTAATCATGTAAATCAACGATGAATTCTTATTTTCGAAATATGAAGGCAGTAATGCAAAGATCACATACTCCGGCACATCGCCGTAAAATAAGCGAAAGGACGTTTGAAAACTTGTTTCATACAACGAAAGTTCATTGTAAAAATGTTTGCTGGGCGTTGTGCCGGTAGTTCCGCTGCTGGTAAAATAGCGGCCGAGGGGTTTTGCTCCGGTAAAAACCACCTGCGTTTTAAAGAATCCGATGGGTAAAAAAGGAATATCGGCATAATGTTCAATCCTTTCCGGGCGGATTTTCAGGGCGGAAACAAAATCGTGATAAACCTTGTTGTTTTCAAATTGATAACGAAATATTTCCAATGCCGAAGCGTTGAAACTATCGTTGGAGTCAATCGAAAATATTTTTTGTTTCAGTAAATTGATATCCATGTTTTACAGTTGAAATTTCAGGATAACCTGATATATGAAAACGATTTTTAAAATAGCAATATTACTGTTTTTTATTTCAATGTTCGTCAGTGCATGCCGGGAAAAAGAATCATATCCTCCCGAACCGATACTGACCTATTCCGGTTTTACGATGTTTCAAACGCCGGACGGGGCGGATTCCTTCGGTGTGATGACGATTTCCTATACCGACGGCGACGGCGATTTGGGAATGTATCCCAACGATTCCAACCCCAATTTTTTTGTTGCTTATTACAAAATGGTTGACGGCATCCTGAAGATCGGTACACGCTATAATCCCACAACCGGGGAAATCGACACCATCAACTTCAATGCAAGGATCCCCATGCTGGTGCCGCCCTATTACACAAGCTGGATCAAGGGTGAAATCGAAGATACCATCAATCCCATCAGCGACCCGACCTCCCAAAAACCCTATGACACGATCATGTTCGAAGCTTACGTAGTAGACCGTTCGGGCAACAAGAGCAATACCGTGCAAACGCCGTTGATCGTGGT
>JAOZMX010000011.1:5971-35412 GCA_029934065.1 Bacteroidales bacterium | reverse complement strand
GGATGACGACTAAAATCTCATCACTGCCGGGCGAAACCGGAGCTTTCGGGTTTCCACCGATAATTAGCGGAGAAACGTATTACATGATCAATGAAGTTTACGAAAATGGGGAGATTGAAGAGGGGGATACCATTATGGTGGAAGGTTATTACACAAATCCTGAAACGGCCTTGCTTCTGATAAATTACGGGGACGTTCTGAAAAACCAGGTTATGCCAATGCATTCGTTTCTTCGGCTTTACGGAACACAACCTCCCGCGGAAGCCTGGAACGGAGGATACATATTTGTTCACGGTATAGTTCATTTTCAACAAAACCTGTTACCTTACTATCCCGGTGATACGGTAACGGCCTATATCAACGTTCTTGAAAGTTTTGTGTTTATGGATGGACAGGGCGCCGGAGGATCAAACGACAACCGGCAAAATTATCAGGATAACCGAATTCAAAACAACAATACCGATGCATGCGATTCCTGCAAATTTGCCGTATTGATCAGCGGAGGCGTAAATTTCGATAATAATCATGCAAGATATTGGGAAAGTTTGGTTGCTTTATATCAACATAAAGTTGACAATGAAAATTATTGTCCCAGTAATGTTCTTGTTCATTATTATCATGGAAAAGACAGTATCCCGAAACTGCCCGATGGTAGTGTGGACAACAGAATCCCTCACGATCAGGTTAAAAAAGCTGACACGACAAATATTTCCAGCACTTTTAATGAAATTTCCAAAAGGGTTGCCGCTTGCACAAAAGCACACAAAAAAGCCACATTCCAGAAAATGGTATTCAACCATGGTGACTCGACCGGAGATATCTGCCTATTGGGCAATAGCGTCCTGAAGGTTAATGATCTGAGAAAAATGCAACAAAACATTATCGACTCATGTTGCTCCAAAGTTCAGGATGAGTTTCTCCAATGTTTTGCGGGATTCGGTGTGGATGAGATGAGTGAAAACCTCGACAGTAAAAATAAAGCAACAATCTACATCAACTCTAGTGCTGATACAACATCAAGCTGGAGCCCCGGTGGAGCAACTGTTGATACTTATCTGGCAGCAAAAATTGCTTCTCTTGCCGCCGGAGATGATTATCCGGATGCCGTTGTAAAAGCCAAGCTTGCTTACGATAACTTTCTGAAGGATCTTGTGGAAAAAAGTCATCAAAGAGCACAACTGTGGAGAGAAACGATTCCCTGGCATTTGTATCCGATTGGGGGAGGTTGGCACGGATTATGGTCCCCCCAGGAGATTGAAGATAAAATAGATGAAGCGGTGAAGGACAGCACTGATCTGGCCAAAGGCATTTGCCATTCCAGAAATGTTACGGTAACACCATTTACGGAGTATTGCGAAAGTGCAAAATACGTTGTCCCGCCGGGTGGTCGTCTTGAACTCAAATTTAAAGGAGATAAAAAAAACTGTGGGAACGTAACCGTTTATAAAGGGTCTAAGGATAATAAAATAGGTGAATGGAACTGGAATGTCCCCGGTTCATACGGCCATCAAAACGGTTTCGAAAAAAGGGTCATCAACGGAGATTCGGCTGCTACCACAACTTTCTTGGTGAATAACGATGACGGGGTGCATACCGTAACGGCATCGGTCATAGGGAGTAGTATTGCCGACTCCTTGCAATCGGATTTCAACTCCATTGATTATGTGGGAGCATCTTATGGGAGTAATGATGGTTCATCCATTGAATTTTCATACGAGACATCCCCTGAAGTCTGGATTGACTATCTTGACCAAACTCCTTTTTCAACATTGGAGTTGCCTGCCATTCTCGGCCCGGATAACACAATGTTTCTCGGGGGCACTTTTACTGTTAATTCCGAAGATATTTTTGCTTCCGAAATGGAACTTCATCTGGATATTGCAGAAGTGTTCCAGCCCGGATTGTTGTTGATTGGCAACAGTGGTACACTGGGTGATATTGAACTCGATATACTTGAACCGGGGAAATATGAAATCCCCCTTGGAGATTTCAGATCGGGAGGAGATTTAGCATCCATTTCGATGAATACGGCAGGTGTCATTTTTAGCTTCGACTGCTGGGGCGTCCATTCCGTTTACGAGCCAATCATTCCTGAAGTTTTTGCAGGTATTGACGCCACTGTTTTCGATGGAGCACCTTATTCACTCGCGGATGCCACCGCTTCCAACTTCACTGATCTTCTTTGGACAACTTCCGGAGACGGGGTTTTTGATGATCCCATGATCCCGAATCCGGTTTATATGCCCGGTCCGTCCGACATTAACACGGGAACTGTGGAACTTTGCCTTACGGCATCACCTGTTCCGCCATGGCCCAATCCCGAAACAGATTGTATGCAACTGACCATTTTGCCCGGTGGCATCGGCAATCCTATTGTCTGGGCCGGCGACTGGATCAATCCGGAACCCTGGCATGGCTGGCTTAACGGTTTGAATGAAACAACAAAAGTATTCCTGGATGTTACCAACCCGGCCAACAACATAGAGGCTGTGAGTTTTTATTATAAAACTGATGTGACAGCCGATTGGGTTTATTTCGACACGGATTATGACGGCCGTGCCGGATTAGCTCCGGGGCCGTTACCCCCGGGCAGTGAAACGCATGACGGATGGTGCGGATACCTCGACAACAGCCTTCTGCCTGCAGGACAAAATCTGATGATCGATTTCAAAGCGGAAGTGATCCTGATTGACGGAACAGTTTACGAATCTCCGCCTTCGATACTTTACACCTTTGACATTACTCCGCCTTCTTCGGTTTCTCTTAACATTTACGATTATTACACAACAGATGAGGACCATTTGACCCTGGAAATCACACCCATTGAAGCAAACATCGAGTTTTGTGAAATCGAAAGGGAGGATGTGGATGAGTACTTTGCCAAGGGGATACCTCCCCTGGAGCAACCGGGTGATAATGATTGCGGTCCCACAGCATTGGCTGCCTGTTTCACCTATTTCAGCACACACGGATTCCCCAACCTTACCGGAGGTCTTACCAGCTCACAGTTGATTGACAGTTTGAAAATTTACTGTAAAACAAATGATACATTGGGTACTTATGATGATGATCTTGCTGCCGGGGCCCGGAGATGGGCCGATGAACACGTTGTCAATGAAAGTGACCGTCTTACCGTAAGAAGGTGCGACACTTTCAACTGGGTTACCATGCGTGAAGAACTGCAGCGATGCCAGGACATTATCTCTTTGTTCCAATGGGTGGAAAACGGTGATACAGTGGGCCATTTTATGACCTTCAACTCGGTTTCGAACGACCCTGATCAGGGAAACGAAGTGGCAGTTGATTATATGGATCCGGCAAGCGGGCAGATCATTAACGGAACCATGAACACCGAAACCGGAGAGGTAAGCGGATTTGATTATCCTCCCAACGGAGCACGAGTAATTTCCAACGTGATCATTTGCCCGAAAGATTCAACCGCACTACTGGAAACCGAAACCGTTGTTGAGGGGCCGAATCCCGCTCCCGTTGACATCCCGCTTCCCACCACAGGTGTCCACAGAATAAGAACCCGCGTCCATGACGAAGACGGAAATACCGAAACAATTGCTGTTCCCGTCCGGCGGGTTGAGCATGCCACTGCGCCTCCCGATATTATTGTCGACCGGTTTGAGCCCCCCTTCCCGTTAACCGGTGGAACCCCGACAGGTGGAACTTACACAGGCCCCGGCGTTATAGATGATGTATTCTATCCGCTAACTGCGGGTGAAGGTATCCACGTGATCACATACGTCTTCACTTATCCCAACGGATTTGAAACATCGGATACTTTTACCATTACCGTTGTTTCCTACGACTGGGGCGACGCTCCCGACACATACAAAACTCTTGCAGCAAACGACGGAGCAAGACATCAGACCGGAGCAGACCTTTATCTCGGCGATCTGATCGATGCTGAAAGCGACGGGCAGCCCACCGTAAATGCCGACGGCGATGATTTGAACAACTATGATGACGAAGACGGCGTCGTATTCGGAACTCCTCTTGTGGCCGGAAATGCCGCCGGCATTCAGGTAAAAGCCTCTATGGACGGTATACTCAATGCATGGCTCGACCTGAACGGAAACGGCACTTGGGCCGATGCCGGGGAACATATTCTGAACGACGTGGCATTAGCTTCAGGCTGGAACAATCTTACCTTCAATATTCCGGCAAATGCATCGGCCGGCTATACGTACATGCGCTTCAGATTTAACTCTAGCGGCGGATTAGACTATTTCGGAACTGCCGAAAACGGCGAGGTGGAAGATTATAAGGTCAGCTTGTTCCCCGAAGGCTGGGGTTTCGTGTCGACACCGGAAAATCATCTGGTAACCGTGCCATGGGATATCACGCTCACGGGAATTACGCTTTCGGCCAACGATGTAGTGGGTGTATTTTATGACAACGGCTATGGTAATATGATTTGCGGAGGAGCTGTAATTTACGACGGTGTCAACAATCAGGTTGTGATTGCTTTCGGCGACGACGGGACAACAACGGAAAAAGACGGTTTTGCTGACGGAGAAACCTTGAACTGGAAAATTTATAACACCGGAACAGGCCGCGAGCAATGGGTTGATGTGGAATACGACCCGAATTTGCCAAACCATGACGGAGTATTTGTAAATGGCGGATTGTCGGCACTCACGGCAATGTCCAATTGTCAGGAATTGACAATGCTACAAGGCTGGAGCGGGATTTCCAGCTACATCACGCCTGAAGACCCGGATGTGGAAGAGATGTTCGGCTTTGACGAGCTGATCATCCTTTACAATTTTGATGGGTATTACTGGCCGCCTTCGACAAACACGCTCGGCGACTGGGACGACCACAGCGGCTATGTTGTCAAGGTTTCCGACAATGTGATACTTGACGTTTGCGGTTATGATGTGAGCGATAAAACGGTACAACTCGACGCAGCATGGAATATTATTCCGGTTTTGAGCAAAACGGATGTGGATGCGGCAACACTTCTCGGTGCAACAAGCGGATTTGGCGTAGCCAAAGAAGTGGCCGGATTCGGCGTATTATGGCCGGCATACGGGATCAATACGCTGGTTGAGCTTCAATCGGGCAAATCATATTTCGTTTACATGAATACCCCCGGTACCATAGATTACGGTACGTCAGGTGCTACTAAAGATCAGGTAAAACCCTTCGTCCCGCCGAAAGACCTTCCATGGAACAGTGTGCATCAAACCCCGGCGACACATGTGATTGCCTTCACATCAAATGCCGTGGCGGGTTTCGAAACGGGTGACATCATCGGAGCTTTCACTTCCACAGGAATGTGCGCAGGTATTGCCGGAGTTGAAGAAAAAGATTCGGGGCTCGGCCTGATCATCAACGGCGATGACATTTATACTGCACAAACCGACGGATTTGTATCCGGCGAAAGCATTGCTTACAAATTGTACAGACCCTCTACGGGTCAGACATTTGACCTGGAAGTGGCTTATGAATCCTCACTGGACAACACTGGCCTTTTCCATGCTAACGGTTTGTCGGCAGTAACCAGTGTAACCATTACGGGAATCAGTAATCCGTCCGGATTGAACAATTCCGGTATTCGTATTTATCCCAATCCATCTGCCGGTATCTTCAATGTAACCGGAATCAAAGGTTTGGCTGATATCGTTGTTTACAATTCGTTCGGTGAAGAAGTTCTTTTAAAAGAGATGACATTACCCGGAAAATTTGACCTTACCGGTCAACCAAACGGGATTTACATTATCAGAATAAGTTCCGAAAAGACCATTTATTTTGATAAACTGATAATCCGGTAACAAACGCCAAATTAATTTTTGTTTTATACCCCAACAGGAATCACTATCCTGTTGGGGTTTACTTATTTCCATCAAAAAAAATCAATGTTTTACTTGCATTTCGCATTAAAATTTCGTATATTACGCAACTTGGTTTTTAGCTTAACTGATACTGGAATAGTTGTATATTCAATATATTTTAATAACCAATTTTATTAATAACCAAATTTTAGTGCTATGAAAACAAGTTACACATTGTATGCCGTAACGGCATTCTTAATGATGTTGTTCTTTCCAACGATTGTTTTCCCGTCGGAAAAAGGAAACAACAACAATGCACAATTTACCGGTCAAATGATCTTATATGATCAATTGATTATGCCTTCTTCCGGATATCTCTCCGATAATGGCCTGAATCCTTCGGACAGTACCGCCCGAAAACCTTCACACGAGCCAGCCAACAAAGCCTATTGTACTTACACAGTTGAATTGTGGGACGATGGTGGAAACGGCTGGAACGGCGGTTTTCTCGATGTATTTGTTGACGGGGTACTTGTTTTACCTCAAATCACATTGTTGGGAGGGTATGGGCCCGATGCTTACGCTTTTGATGTTTCTACCGGATCAATAATTGAATTTTTGTACTCTCCGGGAGCATTTCCCCAAGAAAACTATTATTATGTGTATGATAATTCCGGAAATGTTGTCTTTGAAGACGGCGTGGGAGAAGTACCTCCGGACGGAGGTACAATAACAGGCAATTGCGGTCCTCACGGCCCGGTGGATCTCTTTCTTCTTATCGGAGACTGGGTTACCGCAGAACCGTGGCATGATTTTATTGGAGACAAAAATGCGATTTCACGTGTGCAACTTTTTGCCCACGACCCGCAACACACCATCATCCATGTTGTTTTTTTGTTTTCCATTGATAATGGCGCCACATGGACACAATTCTTCGACGATGACGATGGAACACAAGCCGACATTTCAACCTATGAATGTGCAACCAATGACGGTGACGGATGGAGTGGTTATTTTCCGCATGATCTGCTTCCGCAAATCGGTGATGTCATGGTATTGTTCAAAGCAGAAGTTGTTCTCGACGACGGTAGTACAACAGAAGTAACAGCTTCAAAACTTTACGACCCGACAGCCCCCTCATTGGTACAAACCAACCTTTACGACTGGATGGAAACCGAGGAAAATCAAATCATCATTGATATCGATCCGGCGGGATGTTACGACCTTGATTATATATGGATAGAAATTGTTCCAAAACTCGATTCTTTCCAAAAAGGCATTCCGCCCATCAGTCAGCAACCGCACTCATCCTCCCATTGTTCTCCCACGGCAGCAGCAGCATGTTTGAAATATTTCGAAAGTCAGGGCGATACAACGGTTACGGGAGGATTATCCGACCATGACCTTGTGGATACCCTTGCCGGACGCATGCATACCAACGACGGCCACTGGGGGACCTATCTGACTGACATTGCCAACGGTTTAAGAACATGGATCGGTGATAACGGAGGCGGCTATACCGTACGCGGGCCGATGAACTACAACTGGAATACCATGCGTAATGAGCTGGAACGTTGTCAGGATGTGATCTCATCCATCTTCTGGGACGGAGGCTGCGGCCACAGCATGACCTTCAATTCGGTGGTCAATACACCCAATGCAGACGGTACAATTACCGTTGACTGGATGGACCCGTGGACAGGCAAGATCGAATGGGGAAATATGAATCCTTTAAGTGGTCATGTTACCGGTTTCACCGGAGCGGGTGCCAGCGGTACGATGGGCGATATGATCATTGTTTGCCCCGAAGAAGGTTCCGTAACCCCACCGGGCGGGACAATTTTCCCGGGACCTTTTCCCGGCTCGATTACCCTGCCCATACCCGGCGACGGATTGTTTTTTATCAGAATGATCTATGTGGATCAAAGCATTCATGCCCACAGGGTTGATTTTGTGTTGAAAAAAACAAATCTTGACTGGGGTGATGCCCCCGACGATATCGTTTTGCCGGGATATCCCACCCTTGCCGCCAATGGCGGTGCAAATCATATCATTGTCCCCGGTATTTTTCTCGGCGCATCAATTGATGCCGAACCCGACGGCCAACCCAGTTTTGCATCTGTCGGCGACGACAATAATCCCGCTCCAAGCGATGAAGACGGTGTGCAGTTCCTCAGCAGCCTTATCCCCGGCAAAACCGCCACGATAAGCGTAACTGCCTCTGTTGACGGTTTCCTGAATGCATGGGTTGACTTCAATATGGATCAGGATTGGGCAGGCGAACAAATCTTTGCAGACAAACCAATCACTTCAGGATTAAACATCCTCACATTTAATGTTCCTTCTTCGGCATTAACCGGAACTACTTTTGCACGATTCAGATTTACAAGCTATGATCCCGCCGGGCTTCTGTCTTATAAAGAAAAAGCTGATGATGGCGAAGTGGAAGATTACATGATCGAGATCGTTGGCGAAGAAGACGAATGTAAAATGCACAATCCGCAGTGGCCCGATATGACTACCAACGGCGTGGATGTATATGCCATGGGGAACCCGAACATGAACATTGTAGTGGCCGATGATTTCATGTGTACCGAAACCGGTCTGATCACCGATATTCACATCTGGGGCAGTTGGCTGAATGATGTTTTACCCGGTGATAACCTCCCCACTTTCCACCTTTCCATCTGGACGGATAATCCTGACGGCCCTTACGGTTACAGTCAACCGGATGAACTCTTGTGCGATTATTACTTTACAAATGAAAAATATACCATGGAGCCATACGCTGAGCTGCAGGACGGAGAATGGTTTTATTGGCCACAGGACGATACGGCAATATTTCCGGGTGATTTTTCGGTCTGGAAATTTAACTTTTACATCCCCGAAGAAGAAGCCTGTGTTCAGGATTCAGGAAATATTTACTGGCTAAGTGTCAATATTGTCAGCGAAGGGATCACCAATTATCATTTCGGCTGGAAATGCAGTGACGATCATTTTAATGACAATGCCGTATTTACCATTGATCCGCCCGTATGGAACCTGCTATGTTATCCTGCGGGACATCCGTTAAAAGATGTTTGCATGGACATGGCATTTTACATCAGCGGACATCCCCAATCAACCGAAGAATTTGACTGGGGTGATGCTCCCGACGGAGCTGCGGCACCATTATATCCAACCCTTTTAGCAAACAACGGAGCATATCACTTACTTGACGGCTACACCTTTATGGGTTGGCAGATTGATGCAGAAGCCAACGGAATCCCGGACGCCATGGCTTTGGGTGATGACTTGAATAATCTGGACGATGAGGACGGAGTTACATTATTGAATTCTTTATTGCCCGGCAGCACGGCAAATGTTCAGGTCTTTGCAAACGGCAACTGTCTGCTCAATGCCTGGTTCGACTGGAACAATGACGGCAATTGGAGTGGAGCTACCGAACACGTCTTTACCGATATCCCGCTAAACCCGGGGGCAAACTTCCTGACACTTACTGTCCCCAACACAACCACTCCCGGCGATTTGTTTGCACGGTTCAGGGTCAATCAGAATGGGGGTATCCCTTACTATGGATACGGATACGAAGGAGAGGTTGAAGATTATAAATTTTACATCAACGATACCATTCCCAATATCAAAATGGGGAATGAACAATACCCCGATCCAAGCGGGTGGGATGTGAACTTTACTTTTCCGGCTGTAGTGGGCGACGATTGGATTTGTAATGAAACCGGCCCTGTGACGGATTTCCATTTTTGGGTGTCCTGGCTGAATGACATGAGCCCTGAAGAATTTGACACTGTTTTTCAAAAGTTTGATGTTTCAATTTATAGCGATATTCCCGACTCTTTGAATCCTGCGGGATTCAGCATGCCGGGAGAGCTGCTATGGAACAGGGAGTTTTTCACCGGCGAATTTAGTTGTGAACCCGTTTTCGACCAATTGCAGGGATGGTTTGATCCCATCAACGGAAATGTCGATCCTAAAAATCATTTTGGTTGCTATCGTATTGATATTACCGGTTTTGACGATCCTTTTATTCAGGAAGAGGGAAATGTTTACTGGCTTGTCATCACAGACCACATACAGAGTACGGGAGGTAGCAGCACACAGGATGTTCTCGTTACGTTGGACGGTATTGATCCCAACATCCAGCCCTATGAAACCTGGACGGAATCTGATGTCGTACTCAGTATTCAGGATTTCTCCGGCCCGCCTTCATATCAGATTGACCCGGATGGGATAATGATGTTTCCGGCTTTGCTCAATTGTGATTTAACCGGTTTGCCGGGAAAAGTAATCAGTGCCGAAGTTGATATCATTCCCTGGTGCACTCCTCCTCCTTGTGGCGGAGAGGTTATATTGTATGAGGGCAGCACCGTGATTGACCAGAATACACATACCGGATCAGGCGGCATGGAAACAATTGTTGTGAGCAATACGGGAGGAGCAACACCCGACAGGCTGACCGTCAGCAGCTATGAGGGCAAGGTTCTTGAAATCCGTTTTGTAATTGAAATCAACGACAATTATCAGATCGGCTGGAAAACATCACTTGATCATTGGAACGACAATGCGGTTTACAAACATGCTGATGTAATGAATTGGAACGAATTATGGGATCCGGCCACACAGCAAGCACTTGATATGGCATTTGTTATTACTGGCCCACCACCACTACAACAACGGGATTGGGGCGACGCTCCCGACGGAGCCGGAATTGCCGGATATCCAACACTTGCTTCAAACAGTGGTGCATACCACAATATCGTTTCCGGAATTTATCTCGGCACAACCGTTGATGCAGAAAGTAACGGACAACCTTCACCCTCTGCAGTTGGCGATGACAACAATCCATTCCCCACCGACGAAGATGGTATCCGATTCCTGAGCAGCCTTGTGCCGGGCAAAACCGCCACGATAAGTGTAACCGCTTCTGTTAACGGTTTCCTGAATGCATGGATTGACTTTAATGGCGACAAGGACTGGAGCGGAGAACAAATATTTACCGACAAATCCATCGTTGCGGGCTTGAATGTGCTCACGTTTAACCTGCCCTCTTCTGCCATTACCGGAACCACGTTTGCCCGGTTCAGATTCACTTCATACAACACAGGAGGTGCTTTGACATTCAAAAACGGAGCTTACGACGGTGAGGTGGAAGACTATCTGACAGAGATCGTTACTGACGATGACAAGAGCAAAATGCATAACCCGCAATGGCCCGATCTGACCACCAACGGACTGGATGTTTATTGTATGAGCGGCGGAAACGGAATCAATCTTCTGGCGGATGATTTCCTCTGTACGGAAACCGGCCTGATCACCGATATCCATATATGGGGCAGTTGGCTGAATGATGAAATTCCGTTTGATTTCATGCCCGGATTCCATCTTGCCATTTGGTCGGACAATCCCAATGGCAATAGCGGATTCAGTCAGCCCGATGAGCCTCTGTGCGATTATTTCTTTTTAAGGGGACAATACACCATGGATGAATATGCCGAAGTTCCCGATGGAGAAGGTTTCTACTGGCCGCAGGATAACACGGCAATTTTCCCTGCCGATTTTTCGGTTTGGAAGTTTAACTTTTACATCCCCGAAGAAGAAGCCTGTGTTCAGGATTCCGGAAGGATTTACTGGCTCAGTGTGGAAATTATTAGCGATACGACTGTTCCGTATCAGTTTGGCTGGAAAAGCAGCCGTTATCACTTTAACGATTATGCTGTCTGGTCGAACGATCCGCCGGGATGGTATATGTTATGCTATCCTTCGGGGCATCCGTTACAGGATGATTGCATGGATTTGGCATTCTACATCAGCGGACATCCCGAAACAACAACAGCCGACATCTGGATCAAAGATTGTAATGCCGATAACGGTATGGTTCCATCCAACGCCATTTGCGGCGGATATGTATGTGCCGGTCCGGATATCTGGATCGACAACAACAGCGACGGCATCATGGATGCGCCGGTTGTCGGTGCGGTGAACCGTTTGTACATCCGGGGCCGGAACCTGGGACCGGCAACAGCCAACAATGTTACGGCCAGCCTCTATTACAGGGATTGTTCCACCGGGTTAAATTTCCCCACGGGCGCATTTTCAATCGGGAGCATCCCCCTGCCGGCCATCCCTGCGGGAGGTGCTTTATTTAACTGGGTTCCGTGGACTGTGCCGTCTCCGCCTGCCGGTTCTTCAGGACACTGGTGCATCGGAGGTATCGTAACGGCACCCTACGACCCGCAAACCAACGAATGGAGCCCGTTGGACAACAATGTCTGCTTTGTAAATATCTGGGCACTGTATGGCCGTGCCGGATCACCCATTCCACCCAAAGGCATCCAGCCCATCGAAGCTGAATTTCTCTTAAGAAACCCGTTTGATGATCCCGGAGCGTTTGTCTTTGATGCCGACATTGATTTGCCCGCAGACTGGATCGTTGAATTTTTCCGCGAAGGAATACAGATTGATCTTCCTTACATAATAGACCTTGGCCCGTTTGAAGAAGTCATTGTAAACATGATGGTCACTCCCCCTGAAGACGCAGAACAGGGCGACGGCGGCACCATCATCGCAAAACAATACTTCATGGATGGATACCCCGATCCGGAAGCCATTGTCGGAGACATCACTTTCCCGGTTACCGTTGACCTGTACGCACCTGAAGCCATAACCGATCTGTCGGTTACCAGTGACGAAGGTGTCGTTCTTCTTTCGTGGACGCCGGTGGAAAACGATGTGACCGGCAACCCCGATAAGATCGCATGTTATAATGTTTACAAAGGTGATTCGCTCAATTTCGAGCCCTCACCCGATAACCGGGCAGGTCGTGTTGCATTCGACCAGGATGAAACAAAACCCGGATTCCAGTGGTACGATCTGGCACCCGGAAAAGCCGACCATTATTACATTGTGAGGGTAGAAGATGAAGCAGGATACGAATCGGAAAATTCCAATGTGGGCTATTTGCCTGAAGAACAATATTATGTTTTCTTTGGAAACTGGCGTGGGCTTTCCAGCTATCTTAACCCTGTGAATCCCGATATTCAAACCATGTTCGCCGATTTGATCAACGATGATTTGCTGACCATTCTCTACAATCCCGACCTTGGCATTTTCTGGCCCGAAGGCAATGTTTATACACTCACTACCTGGGATTCGCAGTATGGGTACATCTTCAAAACTTCGGGATATTCCGAATTCACCATTTTGGGAGATGAAGTGACCGATAAAACCGTTGACATTGCCGCCCATCACTGGACAGTGATCCCTGTACTGGGTAAATCGCCGGAAAGTGTTGCCGTTCTGTTCTCGTTGTTTGGAGATCAATGTGTTGTAAAAAGCATTGGGGACTGTGGAGTTTACTGGCCGTATTTCAATATCAATACCATCGGCAATCTCATTCCCGGCTATGGTTACATAGCTTATGCAACTGTTGACGGTTCGATAACCTTTGCGACCAAAGGCGGTGAAACAAGCCTGATCAAACCGTTTGAACCCACCAACGCAACACCGTGGAACGATGTACATCATTCACCCGTTACGCATGTTATCGCCTTCCCGGAAAATGTTGTTTCGGAACTGGAGCCCGGAGATGTCATCGGCGCTTTCAACAGCACAGGAATATGTACAGGAATGGTTGAATACCGTGAAGGCCCGACGGCATTGTCGGTAAGCGGAGAGGATATATCTACCCCGTCAGCCGATGGCATGGCCGAAAATGAACCGCTGACTTTCCGGCTTTACAGACCGTCCGTTGACAAGGTGTTCGATCTTGAGGTTGTTTACGACCCCACGCTCGATCACTCGGGCATGTTCCATGCAAACGGATTGTCGGCAGTGGCTGATCTGAAACTTTCTGCTGCGGGAATGGATGAAAACACAACTTCGGATATTTTCATTTATCCCAATCCTACCACAGGAACCTTTACGATTAAGGGATTGGCATCGAAAGCCGAGCTTGTCATTTACACACCTTACGGCAAACAGTTGCTTACAAAAGAAATCGATGGTAACGCACCGATTGACATGAGCATGTTGCCAAAAGGTATTTACCTGATAAAAATCACCGACATCAACGGCCCGCATTTCGAAAAACTGATCCTGAAATAATAGCCCTTTCTTTTCTCATTTCATCACAACACCCTGTTGCCGCCCGGTAACGGGGTGTTTTTTTGATAAGTGCAGGCATTTGGCCGGGATCATTTTTTGAGGTATGCTGCCTGATAAGTCTTCCGGCTACGCTGTTCCAGCAAAATCTTTCGTCCCGCAAGGTATTTGCCGATTACCTCCTCGTTGAAATGGCGAATGGTAAGCAATTCGAGCCCTTCGTTGTAAAACACTTCGAAATCGTCGCTCAATTGTTTGATCAGCCGTTGCAGTTTTTCACCCGGATGATTGATACAAACCGTAAAGCTGATGGCTGAATTTTGCATCAGATTGATCTTGATGTCCATCTGATTGAAAACTTCGAAAAATTTTTGTAACCTCTTTTCGGTGACAAATGAAAAATCGCGCGACCTGAACGAAACCAATACCTGATTGTGCTTGAGGATAAAAAACGGCACGGGCTGATCGGAGTCAACGTTTCCGGCGATCAGCGAACCCGGTTGGCCGGGTTGGAAAAAAGATTTGATGCGCAAAGGGATATTTTTGTTTTGCAGCGGTTTGATGGTTTTGGGATGCAGGATCTTTGCGCCGTAATAAGCCAGTTCGATGGTTTCGCCATAGGACAGCCTTTCCACCCGAACAGCATCGGCAAAACAGACGGGATCGGCATTCATCAGGCCGGCCACATCTTTCCAAACCACCACCTCCTCGGCATCGAGGCAATAAGCCAGCAACGAAGCGGTAAAATCGGAACCCTCCCGGCCCAGGGTCGTGGAATGACCGTCCGGTGTACTGCCGATAAATCCTTCGGTGACAAAAAGCCGGCTCCCGCTGCCGGGCTGCCGCACCGAACCAAAGACCCCGCGAATACGTTTGCAGGTCTCATCCCAGTTTACGGCTGCGTGACGAAAACGGCCATCGGTGATCAAAAATGTTTGTGCATCCACATAAGCATTTGCCAGTCCAACACTGCTCAAATACCGGTTTGCGATCATACAGGATAGTTTTTCGCCAAAGGGAACAATGGCATCGTAGTATGCATCGTAATCATCCGAAGGTGTATCCGTTATTGCCGACAACTGTTCAAAAAGCACTTCAATCTCATGCAATACCTCCGGAAAAACATCGTCAAACAGCGCTTCGGCAATTTGCCGGTGAAACCGTTGGATTTCTTCCAGCTTATCCAAGGCTTTCCCGTCTTTTTCAAACCCTGCGGCCACCACTTCTTCCAGCGCATTGGTCGTTTTTCCCATGGCCGAAAAAACCAGGATCATCGAACCGGAATAATGATCCCGAACAATTTCGGCCATGTTTTTTACCGCCTCTGCACTGTTGACGGAAGCTCCTCCGAACTTAAATATCTTCATTGCGGATTTTTTTTACAAAGATAGCAATATCGGATATCAAACAGCCGGGATAATATTTCCGTCGAATATTTACCCGAAGCTTTCAATTTTTATAAAAACGGCTGAAAAACACGGGTTTGTCGGTTGTATTTATTTTATTGGTAATCAAGCAATATACCTGATGAATTTATGTTAATTACAATAACTGTCCCCCTTTTGGGGAAAGACTATTTTTATCGAAACATGGAAAAAAGTATTTAATTTACCTTTGAACATCAAATGAATAGGAATTTTTTTTATACTTTTGCACGTCAAAATAAACATAACATATTACTTGGATGATGAAAAAAGCGAAAGTTCTGTATGTAATGCAGGAAATTACCCCATACGTAGAAGAGACGCCCATGAGTTATATCGGACGGCATCTGCCACAAGGAATTCAGGAACGTAACCGTGAGATCAGAACCTTTATGCCTCGCTACGGTACCATCAGCGAACGGCGGAATCAACTGCATGAAGTGATCAGACTTTCGGGAATGAACTTGATCATTGACGATAACGACCATCCGCTCATCATTAAAGTAGCCTCCATACAACAGGCACGGATGCAGGTCTATTTTATCGACAATGAAGATTTTTTCCACCGGAAGGCATTGTACGTTGATAAGTCGGGGACTTTTTTTGACGACAACGACGAGCGGATCATCTTTTTTGCACGCGGAGTGCTCGAAACGGTAAAAAAACTGGGATGGGCTCCCGATATCGTTCATTGCCACGGCTGGTTCACCACTTTAACGCCGTTGTACATCAAGAGGTCGTTCAAGGATAATCCGTTGTTCAACGAATCGAAGGTAGTGCTTTCACTCTATGACGACGACTTTAACGAAAGCCTCAGCAAAGAGTTTACTAAAAAACTCAAGTACGACAAGATCAGGGAAACCGACCTGAAAAATTACAAGCAAAACAATTACGAAGGGCTTATCAAAGGAGCTATTGACCATGCTGATGCGTTCATCATTGCCAGTGAGAAAGTCAATCCGGAAATTGAAAAATATGCACGGAAACAAAAGAAACCTTTGCTGGAATACAAAAACACTGATGAGTACATTGATGCTTACAATGAATTCTACAATCAACTGATTGATTTGTCAGAATAAATCATTTTCTCTTCCTGATTAATCTTAGAACCATTATTTATCCTATGCCAATGAACCGTCGGTTGCAATATTTTTTTATGATGCTGTTTTTTACGGCGCTGTTTTTTAGCTGCGACAAGGATCCTTCTCCCATCGGCCTTGACCTGCAACCCGATGAAGACAAACTGGGTGTCTTTATCAGTGATACGACAACGTTATTTGCCCATTCGGTTTTGATTGATTCCATCAGGACGGATGAAACTTCAATCAGCCTGCTCGGTAGTTATTACGATCCGGTATTCGGTTCGTCAACAGCAAGTATTTATACCCAGATAAGACTTTCGACCACATCGGTCAATTTCGGCGAAAACCCGCAACTGGACTCTATCGTTCTCTGGCTGGATTACACCGGGGATTACTACGGCGATACTACATATCCGCAAATGTTCAGGGTTTACAGGCTCAACGAATCAATCTATGTTGATACCGATTATTATTCCAACCAGTACAAAGAACTCGGAGATGAAATAGGCAACATACTAACCGCCCCTTCACCTCACGACAGCATAACCTTTGAGGATCAAAGGCTAAAAGCCCAGTTGCGCATCCCCCTGACTACAGAATTCGGAGAATCCATCATCAACGCTTCCCCCGAAGACGATCTCTCTTCCAACGACAACTTTCTGGAATTTCTCAAAGGTATTTACATCACTTCCGACAAAGTGCAATGGGGCGGAGCAATCCTGAATTTTGATCTTCCGTCACCCTATTCAAGGTTGTTGATCTACTATTCCAATGATGAAGATGATTCATTGCTTTATTCCTTCATCATCAGCGCTGCGAACGCCCGTTTCATGCATTTTGAACATTACGGTTACCAAAATGCGGGAGCACTGTTCAAGCAACAGGTTATTGACGGAAACGCAAGTCTGGGAAACGAGCAAGTATATTTGCAGGCAATGGCAGGTGTAAAGATCAAATTGGAGGTTCCCTATTTATTCGATTGGGTTGAAGAAAATAAAATTATTATCAATGAAGCCCTGCTGGTCATCGACAATATGGACCCGGAGAGCGATTACAAAGCACCACCGTCCATTACATTGCTCAAGATAAACGATGACGGCACATCGGGTTACATCCCCGATCAGTTTGAAGGCGCAAATTATTTCGGAGGGGGATACGACGATAATTCGGGAGAATATTCTCTGAGGATTTCGCGCTATTTTCAGCAACTGCTCGACGGAAGCATCGACAACAACGGCATGTACCTCATTGCTGCCGGGGCATCGCTCATGGCCAACCGTGCCGTGATCGTCGGTTCGAACCCTGCAGCAGCGGGTGACAACAACATGAAAATCCGGTTAAAATTAATTTACACTAAAGAAGAAAATTAATTACAAAAAAAATGTGTGGAATAGTAGGATACATCGGTTCAAAGGAGGCTTACCCCATCCTTATCAACGGACTGAAAAGGCTTGAATACAGAGGATACGACAGTGCAGGCATTGCACTTCTCAATGGTGACATCAATCTGTATAAAACCAAAGGCAAAGTGGCCGATCTTGAAGCTTATGTGGTCGGCAAAAACATCAAGGGAACCATCGGCATCGGCCATACACGCTGGGCCACACACGGAGAGCCCAACGACGTTAATGCCCACCCGCACTTTTCGGAATCGAAGAACCTGGCCGTGATTCACAACGGCATCATCGAAAATTATGATGTCATCAAAGAAAAACTGAAAAATGACGGCGTTCATTTCAGGAGCAACACCGATACGGAAGTCTTGATCCAGCTTATCGAATACATTTACAAACATGAAAACGTTGACTTGATCAAAGCCATTCAGTTGGCGCTGGGACAGGTTATCGGAGCTTATTCCATCGTAATCCTGAGCAAAGACAATCCCAACACGATCATTGCGGCCCGGAAAGGAAGTCCGCTGGTTGTCGGTATCGGCAAAGACGAGTATTTTCTGGCCTCCGATGCTTCTCCCATTGTGGAACATACCCGCGACGTGGTTTACATCAACGACGAAGAGATCGCCATCATTCGCAAAGGGGAAGAACTGGTATTAAAAACCATCAAGAATCAAAAGAAAACACCCTTCATCGAAAAGCTGGAAATGGACCTCAATGCATTGGAAAAAGAGGGCTATGACCATTTTATGCTGAAAGAGATCTTCGAGCAACCGCGTTCGATACGCGACAGCATCCGCGGAAGGGTCAACCTGAAAAAAGATACGATCACCATGTCGGGCATTATTGACTTTGAAGAACGGTTCCTGAATGCCCGTCGGATCATCTTTACGGCAGCAGGCACTTCGTGGCATGCCGCACTGGTCGGTGAATACATTATTGAGGAACTGGTAAAGATTCCCGTTGAAGTGGAATATGCTTCCGAATTCAGATACCGCAATCCGATCATTGATGATAAGGACATTTTGATTGCCATTTCACAGTCGGGTGAAACAGCAGATACACTGGCGGCCATGCGGCTTGCCAAAGAAAAAGGAGCTCTGGTTTACAGCATTTGCAATGTGGTGGGCTCTACCATTGCCCGCACATCCCATGCGGGTTCCTATACCCATGCCGGCCCCGAGATCGGTGTCGCCTCCACCAAGGCATTTACATCACAAGTCACTGTGATCTTTTTGATCGCCCTGATGCTGGCACAAAAAAAGGGAAAGATATCAAACGAAAAACTCCGGAAACTCATCATCGAACTGGAAAAAATTCCTTCGGTTGTGGAAGAAATCCTTCAGTTGAACGATCAAATCAAAGAACTGGCACGTATCTTTACCTACGCCCGTAATTTTCTCTACCTCGGCAGGGGTTATAATTTCCCGGTGGCGCTTGAAGGAGCTTTAAAACTGAAAGAGATCTCCTATATCCATGCCGAAGGCTATCCGGCAGCCGAAATGAAACACGGCCCCATTGCCCTCATCGACAAAAAAATGCCCGTTGTGGTCATTGCTGTTGATTCGCTGATCTACGAAAAAATCGTTTCCAACATTCAGGAGATCAAGGCACGCAAAGGAAAAGTGATCGCTGTGGTTACAAAAGGAGACAAAACCGCTGCCGCACTTGCCGATTACGTGCTCGAAATACCACCCACCGAAGAGATCCTCTCGCCGTTGGTTTCGGTCATCCCGTTGCAATTGCTTTCTTACCATATTGCCGTGATGCGTGACTGCGAAATAGACCAGCCGCGCAACCTTGCCAAGTCGGTTACGGTTGAATAAATGACAGCTGCACATTATGCCAATACTTAGCATCAAATAGTCCGAATTCCACTCCCGTTGATTCGGGCTATATTAATTAAAGGTATATCCGGCACTACCGGACTGCGCCTGATGTGTGAAAAACCGCGGCTTAACAACCTTGTGGCTTGATTCGTGTTTGATAAAAAGCAGATCACTTCAATAAGAAAAGGAAAAGGCAAACTCAAGAATGAGTCTGCCTTTAATATAGTGCCATGAAAAAGAAAAACTTCTATTAATAGAACATCCATCTGTTGTCGATGATCTCAGCCTTTTTTTCCAGTGCCTTATACGGCGCATTTGCTGATATCTTCGATTTGAACGCCGTTTGCAACTGACTGGCGTAAATGGAATAAACGTTGATGTTTTTCGGCTCAATAATGGTATCGACCAAAACCACAAAAACGGCATTGTTCCCTTTGAGCGGCTCGGAAATTTTTCCGGTCTCAAGAGTCATCAAAGTTCCGATCACTTCGCTTTCACGACCAAATCCCGGAATGTTACGCGACATAAAACTGATGTCTTTTGCAGTGTCCACTACTTCATTCATTGCTTTTGCAATTTCATAAAGGTCGTTCAAATGAAGTGCGTTCACCTTATCGGCAATGATATCGGCTTTTTTCTTGTTCATCACCAAAGGCCTGATCTGTTCCTTGACATTTTCAAACGGTGCATATCCTTCGGGGATAATTTCTTTTAATACTGCGACGATATAGTTGCCGCCGTCTTCAAACACAGGAGAAACGTTGCCAACTTCCGTGCCGTCCCTAAAGGACCACCTTACAATTTGCCTCGGGTTTTCCACACCGGCAATCCTGTTGGTCATTTTTTTCAACCGGTCGGCCGAACGCTTGTTCAGTCCCTGATTGACCACTGCCGTATCAAACTGTTCCAGCGATTTGTTTTCTCCGGCAAAAGCACTGGCCTTCAGATAATAGTCCTGATAGGTAGCATTGCTGGGTTCGATGGCCCGTATCACCTCGGCAACTTTTACCTTTTCGATGGGCTTTGTTTTGCCGGTAACTTTAACAATGTGATATCCGAGCTTGGTATCCATTTCGCTGACCTCATTCACTTTCATTCCCAAACCTTTATTGAAGAATAATGTATAACCCGGATCTCCGTCGGTAAGCCAGCCCAAATCACCTTTATCCTCTTTTGCATTTGGGTAATCGGAAAACTCGGCAGCAATATCGTCGAATTTCGAAGGTTTCTTTTGCAATACTTTAAGTAAACTGTCAACGAGTGCTTTGGCATCCTCTTCCGTACGGTCGCTAATGTTCATTCCCGAAGGAGCCGTGGCATAAGAGATCAATAGCTGGCTCATTTTGATGGAATCGGGCCGGCTCTGCCTGTCAACAAGCTTAACAATGTGATAGACTTCATTTTCGATGTAAGGGCCAACCATGGTTCCAACGGGCGATTCAAACATCTCTTTGGCAATACGTGCCGGCAATTGAGCCTCTTTTTTATAAGTACTGTCGTAATGACCATCCGAAACCGAATTGACAAACAGTGCATCATCTTTTGTAGTCTTAAATTCCTCGTAAAGTTTATTCACTTCATCGGCGATATGCTTACGGTCTTCTTCCGAAGGAACAACTTCAAAGATAACATAATCAATCGACCGCATTTCATCTTCTTCATAATTGTAAAGATGCTCTTCGTAATATGCTTGCAAATCACTGTCGGTGATATTGATCGTAGAATCGGCTACGGAGGTGAATTTGGGTGCAACATAACGAAAGTTCACCTTGCGGTTGTTGTCTTCGAATTGCATTTTTGCAAAAGCATCGGGAACGGAATAACCTTTTGTGATCAGATTGTTGAACTTGGTCTTCAGCCGGTCTTCCTTAACCATTCTTTCAAGATCCATGTAACGTTGCTTCATTTCGGGAGATTGCTGATCAAGCCCCTGAATAAAGGAGATGACCATATCGTGATCAAATACCTGCGTCTTAGGATCCCTGAAAGCCTGCTGAACGTATTTGTGCGGGTTATCGCCGATGATCTGATCGGTAAGTTCTTCGCTGGTAACCGTAAGGCCAAGCTTTTCATATTCCTGCCCCATGATTATTTCTTCAACCATCTGGTTCCAGATACTCTGTTCGATCTGAAAAATATCCTGTGGCTCAAGCTTGTCCGTTTTGCGTTGCTCTTTGGTGATCTTTTCCTGTTCGGTAACCTTATCGAAAAAATCCTTTGAAGTGATCTCTTCGCCGGCAATTTCACCAATGTACGTTTGTTGATACTTTTGTCGCGGTTTCAAAAAATCACCCAACACAAAAGCGGCAAGTGCAACTCCAATGATGACTACAAGTAGTCCCGAATGTTTCCTGATTTGTCCAATTAGTGCCATATTGTTAATATCTTGTTTAAAAAAGAGGTGCAAAAATACAATAGAATATGAGACAGGGAAATTTTTTTTTATATAATGTGAATTTTTTTCCTGCTTCTCCTCTCCCTTGCTCAGGGAATAAGGAAAGAAAAAAAACCGAAACATTAGACAATTTATTGTGAATGTCCCTGATTTATAGTCATTTTTACTTTTTCGATTTTTGTTTCAGTGGCCTCGAGAATGGTAAAAGAAAAGTTTTTGATAGAAATGGTATCGTTCAGTTCGGGAATGCTCTCGTAAAAATGGATGATAAAACCGGCCAGTGTTTCGTAATCTTCCGATTCAGGGAGGTTTAAATGATATTTCTCGTTCAGGTAATCGATCTCAAGGCGTGCCGAAAAAATGTATTCGCGATCGTTCAACTTTTTCTCCGTCAGGTCTTCCACATCAAACTCATCGTTGATCTCCCCGAAAATTTCCTCGATCACATCTTCCATGGTAACGATGCCGGAAGTGCCGCCAAATTCGTCCACCACCACAGCAATACTTTTGTTTTGCTGAATGAACATTGATAACACCACATTGGCCAGCATGGTCTCGGGGACCACAATTATTTTACGAAGGATGGCCTTAATGTTTTTGGGATTCTTAAAGATATCGGCCGAGTGGGTATAACCGATAATGTTGTCAATGGTTTCGCGATAGATGGGTATTTTGGAGTGTCCCGATGCAATGAATGCTTTGCGAAGCGCATCAACGGATTCATTTTCTTCAAGCGCCACAATTTCGGTACGGGGGATCATACACTCCCGGAGTTTTACATTTTTCAGGTCGATGGCATTCTGGAACATCTGTATTTCCTGCTGCATTTCGCTTTGCTCCTCCGGGTCGGGCGAAAACTCTTTGAGATAATGATCCAGATCAACGGTACTGAAAATCTGATCCTCCTTCGAAAAATCGATTTTTTTCACGAACAACTTAAGGAGCAGCTCCGAGAATCCGATATAGAGATAAATGAAAGGATAAAAAATATAAAAGAAAAAAGAGACCGGCAGGGCAAAGAAATTCAGGGTTTTGTTGGGATTGATTCGAAAAAGAACCTTGGGTAAAAATTCGGCGGTAAAGAGAACAAGCAATGTGGCGATAAGAGTTTGTAAGATCAGTATCAGCGTGGTACTGTGGTAGACATCGGGTATGAGCCCTGTGATGTAAGGATCGAGGATACGGGCCATGGCCATGCCGTAAATGACCAATGCAATGTTGTTTCCCAGCAGCATTGCCCCGATGAACTTCGAAGGGATGGTAATGAATTTGGCAATGATGCCGGCCGAAAAACTGCCTTTGTTTTTATCCACCTCAATTTTCAGGCGGTTAGCACTCAGAAAAGCGATCTCCATCCCGGAAAAGAAAGCGGAAAACAAAAGTGTCAGTATTACGATCGTCCAGTTGTTCATGGTTTTTCGGATATCCGGTTAATTTTCAGTGTCGTCTTCCACGGCAAACACTCCCCGCGGGTGGATCAGTTTATAGTTGGTCAGGCTTTCGTCGGCCGTAAAGCCGTCTCCGTAAATCACATCATCCTTCGTGGTCCGTTTGACAAAAACATTGGAATAAAATTCCCTTTTCTTTTGATCCCAGATAATATGTTCGGTGTTCAGCACTTCATCTTTTTCGAAATTGTTGATCACCACATTGCCCTTCACTTCCATGATCTTCTTTTTTATTCTGTTGATACCGTAGTCGGCCGTTAATTCCGATTTGACGTTCATGGCCGAATCGTAAAACAACAGCCTGATACCGTCGGGAAATTCCATGTAAGGATCGTCGGTTTCATATTTGGTCAGCAAGGGGCTGATCAATTCGACTAATATTTTTCCCGAATCACTGTAAATCACTTTAATGTCCCTGGCCATTTCATCGGGCAAACTTTCATCGGTGGTGAAGGAATTAATGGTTTCCATGTCGTTTTCACATGCAAAAAGCATCATTGCCATTCCCATGACAACAATGCTTTTGACGAATATTCGGATAATATGCTCTTTCCGGTTTTTTATCAATGGTGTCCGATTTTGATCCGCAAATTATTTTGCAGCTCTCACCGTGGTTTTTTCATTAATCCAGCAACCGACCGTGTAAGGATCTCCTTCTTTCAGGTCATAAAAGAAGATGGTTTCTGTGTTGGGGAACTGCTTGGAATAAATGCTGATCCTTTTGTTGGCAATTTCAGCCAGTTCGGGATCGGCTTTTTTAGCTTTTTTATACATGTCAACGGCAATCCAGTACACCGCTTTTTTGCTGATGTCATCGGTACCGCAATCATCCGAGCTGGCAGCATACATGTCGCCGATGATCAGATAAGCGTGGCCTTGTGCAGGATTCAGATCAAGGGCTTTCCGGGCGTTAGTTCTGGCTTTCGGGAAGTTGTGCAGTTGACGGTAAACACTTGCCAGCAATAAATAAACATCCGATTTGGTAGCATCATCCTCAATGTTCAAAGCATCCTCAAAGTAAGGAATAGATTCGGAATACTGTTCTTTTTTGATCATCATTTTGGCGATCATGTAACTTGAAGCAGGTGAAGGTTCAAGCTCGTTAAGTTTCACCGAAGTTTCAAAAAACAGCTCCGAGTCGGTGCAACCTTTTTTATCAAGCATCGAGGTGATCTTTTTCAGTAATTCAACATCATCGGGGCTCTCGTCATATTTTTTCTGGTAAATTCCGATCAAGTCTTCGCACGTGGCATAAGGCTCGAACGAAAGCTCGATGTTCCCTTTTACGTTTTGCCATGCTTCGTATTGCTTCGAGCCCGGTTTGGCGTTTTTCAGGTTGTAATCAATGATCCCGCTGAGCTGGTCGTAAACATCCACGACACTACTTTTGTCGATTTTTCCGGCATCTACCATTTTGATGACCGTTCTGAAGTAATAAACCAGCACGAACGATTCGGACTTGTTTCCTCTCAGGTCAACGGATTTCTTAAAAATATGATAGGCCTTTTCATACTGCTCGGGAGCATATTTAAACAAGTCGGAACCTTTGCGGCCCAGGACATAGCCCTCGCGGCCAAAATACTTGATCCGCTGGTCGTAAATCATCATCAGCGTGTCGATATATTTTGCTTTCCCGTCGTCCGTCTTGCATTTTTTCATGAAGAAAGTGATCATCTTCACACCATCAAGGTAAGTGTTTTGCGATGCCTGCGGGCAATTTTTGAAAACCCAGCGCCACGGGCCTATGGCGTCGTTGATAGCGGGACTTTTGTATCCGCTGGCTTTCCATTGCTTGTAAAACTCCCGGTAAAGCGAAAGGTTCATCACGCATTGTACGCTGTCTTTTCCGTATTTCCCTTCCTGCTGCGGAAATTCCGATAACTTTGCATTCAAACCTTTCTCACCCGGTTCAACGGGTGCGGAGAATCCTGCTGAACTCATCAGCATCAAAAAGGAGGACAGACCCAGTACTATAACCCAAAATCGTGTTTTCATTTGCTCTTTTTTTATAATGTGTTATTGATATGATTTTTTAATTGTATTTGCTCTTGATAAACCATCTCTCTTTCAGTGCAATTCCCAGCGTAAATTTAACAAAATTTTCCTGAATCAAATCGTTCGCTGTTGTTCCCCTTCTTCCAATCTCAATTCCCAGATTGATCGTCGAATAAGAACGTGGTAGCGGTAAACCAAACCCAAAACTTATGCCAAATTCATTGATTTTCGTGTCCCGCATCATCAAATAGGTCCGGCTGAGCCGAATACCCATTCTGTAAGTAACTCGTTCGAAGTAACTTCTGGTACTGCTGTTGGTGTTGGGCAAATATTCGCCTCCCAGCGAAAACCGCATGCTGTTTTGCAGCGAATCATTCATACCATAGACCTTAAAATTACTCCAGTCTTGCCATTCATAGTCGGCTGCCACCATCCAACGATTGGATTTTTTCAGCATGATTCCCGCACCGTATTTTTGAGGAAAGGTCAGGTCTCCTCTGTTTTTAATGCTATTGGCGATGGTGTCACGGTAGAGTTCCACACTGTTGTACCCGCCGAAAAAGTTTCTCACCAAATAACTGTCGGTAGTCCTGATGTTTTGCGTTGGCGCATAAACAAGTCCAATGCCCAGTTTCAGATCATTTTTCAACTTTTTCTCATATTGAGCCCCGATCTCAAAATACATGTCTCCCACCTGAACATAATTGTCGATCTTCATGTTCAACATGTAAATGGAATCCGGAAAGATGATGTACCGCGACATGTTCGACTTTCCAAACAAATAGGAAGACTTCATGCCGACGGAAAGGTTTTTGTGAAGCTGGATCGAAAAACTGAAAAAAACTTCGTTCAGTCCACCCGATCCCTCATAATAAAAATTGGTGTTTCCGATATCCTCAAGGTATTTTTTGTCAATAATGTTGTATCCGACATTACTGTATGGGTTGATGCCGAAGCTCATTTTAAACCATTTCGTCACCGGAAATCCGAACAGCAAATACCCAAGGGTGATAAAATTGGTATTACTGGTCATTTCGTTGTTCCGCAATTCGGCAAGCTGGCTTGCCACCCCTCCCGTAAACACAAACGACAACGAATCGTACGCATGATTGGCGGCAGGATTGAACGGATTGATAAAATTCGGATTGCTGATGGCAAAAGCCACCCCGCCCATCGAAAAGTTGTAAGCATTTTGCCGTGTTGCCAGATCCCCCACACCATACCTGGAATAGGGCGAATTGACGGCAATTTGCGACTGTGCTTCCCGACCCGCAAGAACCAGGAAGATAAACAGGAAAATATAGTTGATAAACGACCTGTTATTGATGCTCATTAAATTCCAAAATTTCATTCAATCCAAACAGTAATAAATTTGGGACTGCAAAGATGTTACTTTTTAGCTTTTTAGCCAAAAAATTCATGTCTCCACCGGTAATAATCACTTTTAATCCGGGGAATTGATCCCGGTACATCCCGATCATGCCATCCACCTCTGCCGCAATGCCGTTGAGAACTCCCGCCAGTATTGACTCTTCCGTTGTTTTTCCGGTCAGCACCTCAAAATTTCTGTGAGTTACTAACGGCAACCTGCCTGTAAAAGTATTCAACGATTTAAACCTTAACAACATTCCCGGCGAAATGCTTCCGCCATGGTAATTTTTTTGTTTGTCGATAAAATCGAACGTGATGCATGTTCCGGCATCCACAACCAGACAATCTTCACCGGGAAAGCGTGCTGCTGCCGCCACAACCACTGCCAGCCGGTCTTTGCCCAACGTTTCGGGCGTACGATACAGGTTGGTGATAGGAACAGGCGTATGATGATCAAGCTCAATCAGTTGAAAATTTGTCCGCAAATATTCTGTTACCGTTTCCCGGACATCGGTAACCGCTGAAATAATGGCCGCCCGGATGTCATGATCTTTTTTCAGCTTGTCGAGCAGGGTCGTATCGATCGAAGGAACCGTTTTGAGGTCAATTAATTCATTGTACTGAAAAACAGCAACTTTGACAAATGTATTCCCAACATCAATGATCAACCGGTGATGGTCGTGCATTTTTGATGAAGCGTAATCGTGAATTTTTTCTGGCATTATAATTCATTCTTTTTCAGCTACAAAGATATATTTTCCTGTGGTAATAAAGCAATATTTGTAAAAAATATTTTTTTAAATAAAAAAAACATATCTACATTTGCAGCCCCAAATTAAAAAACGGTGCCATAGCTCAGTTGGTAGAGCAACGGACTGAAAATCCGTGTGTCCCTGGTTCAATTCCAGGTGGCACCACAAACCCGGGTCAAATGCTGATCCGGGTTTTTTGTTGCTTACAGGCGTCCTACCTCAACTTTGGGCTGTTGGGGCATCTCTTCGGCAAGCAGCCACCGGCAAAACATGATGGCTTCTTTGTAACCGGCAGTGCTGATCCAGTTTTCTTTTTCCATGGGCTTGTGGCTCAGATAAATTGTAAAACTTCCGTCGTCGTTGGCTTTGGCCGTTCCTTTATTGATGACGGTCTTGTAATTTTTGTAATCCATTGATTGCATCAGAAAGTTCCAGGTTTGGATACCCCAGTAATTGCAAGGGGGAGAAGTAAAATGGATCTTCAGGTATTCATCCTCTTCCAGACGAAAACGTCCGAAACAATAAATGTTGTCCACCGTTCCCCATCCACCCTGATCGGCTTCGAAAGTAAACGGCGGCAAAAAGTCGTTCAGCGGAAATTCGACGGGCAACGGAGAGATCCATGTGGTTTGTTCAAAAAAGTTGCGCATCATCCCGATACGGCGGGCCAGTTCTTCGTCGCTCATGGGGAGCGGCGCCTCCGGCGGATTGAGGTTTTCGATCTGCAAATCGCTCTCACGACTGTTGAAACGATCGAAAAAATATTCGCGCGTCAGCATATTTACCGCATCCGCATCCAGCTTAAATTCGTTTTTCCCTTTGGGATTAGGAGTTAATTTGATTTGAAAACTGCCGTCGGGATCAAATTCGATATCCGTGTGGTTGATGCTGTTGCAAACTCTTTCTACCATTTCGCCGCCGGGCGAACCGCCGTAAACGGTAAACGAGAGGTAACAACTATCGTAACGTTTTCCTTTGATCACATACTCCTGATCGCCCCTGAGCTGCGTAAAATAATAAACCGAATCCACATTGTCGCCCAGCAGTTTCTGGTACTCGTCCGCCAGCAGCATCAGCTTCGGCCTCAAAGGATCGTTGAACAGATAAAAATCAATGGCCGATCTCAACAAATTAAAAATATGCTTGTATCCGTCAATATGCCCCTGACGGTCAATGACCTTATCAGGATCGAGGAATGTCTTGTCGGTATTTTTGATGACTTCGAGGAATGCTTCAAGAGCCGCTTTGCTTTTATATGCCATAATCTAATTTCCTTTTTTAAGTTTTTCGAAAAAATCGATGAAATGTTCAAACTTCCGGGCAATGAATTCGTCGGTGAGGCCGAAATCTTCGGGGGTATAATAATGCACCCCGTTTTTATCTTTCGGATTTTGTTGAAGAAACTTTTCAAACCGGTCAACGGCTTCCTGTGACAGATTCCATCCGAACCGATCGTAAATTTTCCTGACGGTACCCATCTGGTCCGAAACAAAATCATCAAACAGGATGTCGATGAAACGGTCTTCCTTTTGCAGTTTTTTTCTGCTGTCGAGAAAACGCTGAAAATACACCCCCCACAACTCCGCCTGCTCGTGTCCTGTTCTAACGGGGTCTTCGTGATCGCTGTACAACGACCGCACCGAAGTCAACAGGCTGGCTATTGACGGGACAATTTTCGACGGGTGCCGGTGAGTCATAATGATCCGTGCATCGGGGTACACCTCAAAAAGTTCCTCCAGCCGCATCATGTGCACGGGAGTCTTCAAAAGCCACCTGTCGGCGGTTACCCCACCCGACTGCAAATATTGTAAAAAACGTTTGTGAAAACGCAGGGTGGCCAGTTT
>JAOZMX010000011.1:0-5871 GCA_029934065.1 Bacteroidales bacterium | reverse complement strand
GGCAACAGGCACTCCCATGCCAGCGGCGAACGGTGTTGCGGGTCTTCGTGCATCAATGCATGCAAGATCGTGGTTCCCGTGCGGGGCATGCCGATGATAAATACCGGCTCGCGAACGGGTGTTTTTTCGATCTCCGGATTTGCCGCCAGCACTTGCTCAATCTTTAACCGGCCGTAAAGCGTTCGCTCAAATAATGTCTTTGTTGCAAGTGTACCGAAAGCATTGGGTTGTCCATCGGCAAGAACCGAGTCAATTGTTCTGCGTAATCCCGTTTCGGTTTGTCCGGGCAACGGGCCGTCGTAGCCGGCTCTTTTCTTTGCTTTGGCAATGATACTGTCGGCGTTGAGCCTCAAAGGATCCATTCCCGCTTTTTTCAGCAACTTCCCTACGCTGTTGATCCCGTTGAGTATGGACGTTCTTTTTATTTTCAGGTCGAAAGTATTGGTCTCTTTTTGCATACAATGCGGATTTGGTTCAACATTTTTTTTGATTGGAAAATATTTGCCGATCAGGTCAATTGTTTGAGCTTTTTGGCCAACCCGAGATCACCTTTGATCTTGATCTTTCCGGTAAGGGTTGCCATCATGGGCTTTATTTCGTTGCGCTGCAACTTTCCATAGGTTTCCTTGCTCATGATAATGGTGCAATCGGCCTCCTCATCGGCGTCGGAGATTGTATTTTCGGCCGAAGTTCCGTCAATCAGAATGATATCGTCATCAAGTTTGAATTTCAGTTTTTTGCCCAGCGGGTCGATGTTTTTGATCTTTACGGAAAGTTCCGAGCGGATATCTTCAATCTTTGTCATAGTGATCAATTTTTCAAATATTCTTAAACAAATTTTTCGATCAGTTCCACCAGACGGGCGGAGTAACCGGTTTCGTTGTCGTACCATGCCACCACTTTCACCAGCTTTTGTTTGTCGCCGAGCACTGCCGTAAGTCCGGCATCGAAGATCGCCGAATGGGTATTGCCGATGATATCCATGCTGACGATGGGGTCGCGGGTAAACTCGAGAATTCCTTTCAGCCGTCCGTTGGCGGCCTCTTCGAATTTTCGATTGATTTCTTCGATACTGGTACATGTTTTCAGCGTGCACGTCAGGTCGGTAAGGGAGCCGTCGGGTACCGGAACCCGTATTCCGGCGCCGCCGAGGTTTCCTTCCAGGTGCGGGAAGATGCGTGTTGACGCCTTGGCCGCACCGGTGGTCGTGGGGACAATGGAATAGGCCGCCGCTCGGCCCCGCCGCAGGTCGTTGTGCGGTGCATCCAGCAGGTGCTGATCCTTGGTGTAGGAGTGTACCGTCGTGATGAAACCCTTTTGTATGCCCCAGTTTTCGTCGAGGATCATGATCAGCGGCGCAACATTGTTGGTGGTGCACGAAGAGTTGGAAATGATACGGTCGTTGCGGTTGATGAGGTGATCGTTCACACCGAGGACAATGTATTTGATGTCGTCGCTTTCGCCTTTTGCCGGCGCCGAAATGATGACCTTGCCGGCTCCCGCATCCAAATGTTGCTGTGCTCCGGCTTTTGTAGTAAACACACCCGTGGATTCGATCACCACGTCAATGTTCAGTTTTTTCCAGGGCAGCCTGGCGGGATTGGCTTCGGCGAAAACGTGCACTTTATTCCCGTTGATGTACAGATGATGTTCGTCGTGACTCACCGTACCGGGAAACCGGCGTTGCACCGAGTCGTATTTCAGCAAATGGGCCAGCGTATAGGTATCGGTCAGGTCATTTACCGCTACCAGTTCCATGTTGGAATTCTTCACCAACTGCCTGCAGGTGATACGGCCAATCCGGCCGAATCCGTTAATGGCAACCCTAATTTTTTTCATCATTTCACCGAATTTTATAATTTTACGCCCGTTTTGTTCGGGACGCCAAAAGTATAAAAATGTTGTTATCCCGGATATGTCATCCAATTTTAATTAAAACCCAACAAAAATTATGGAGCACGTAACCAAGTATATTGAAGAAAACAAAGACCGGTTTTTGGAAGAGTTGTTCGAATTGATCAGAATACCCTCCATCAGTTCCGAGTCGGAGCATAAAAACGACATGCTGAAAGCCGCCGAAAAGTGGAGATCGTTCATCCTTGCCGCCGGAGCCGACAAAGCCGAGGTAATGCCAACGGAAGGGAATCCGGTGGTTTACGGCGAAAAGTTAATTGATCCGGCAAAACCCACGGTGATTGTTTACGGTCATTATGATGTGATGCCCGTTGATCCCATCGAAGAATGGAAAAGCGAGCCCTTCGAGCCGGAGGTGCGCGAGGGACTGATCTATGCCCGCGGCGCCGACGACGACAAAGGGCAGGCGTTCATGCATGCCAAGGCTTTCGAACTGATGATGAAAACGGGTACCTTACCCTGTAATGTAAAATTTATGATCGAAGGGGAGGAAGAGATCGGTTCGCCGAGTCTGGTGAAATTCTGCGAAGAACACAAAGAATTGCTCAAAGGGGACATCATTCTTGTATCGGATACCGGAATGATCGCACAGGATATCCCTTCCATCACAACCGGATTGCGCGGGCTGGCTTACGTACAGGTTGAAGTGACGGGACCGAACCGCGACCTTCACTCGGGCTTGTTCGGTGGTGCGGTGGCCAATCCCATCAACATTCTGGCGAAAATGATCGCCTCGCTGCAGGACGACGACAACCGGATCACCATTCCCGGATTTTACGACGACGTGCTGGAAGTATCGGCCGAAGAACGTGCCGAAATGGCCAAAGCTCCTTTCGACGAAGAAGCTTACAAAAAAGCCATTGACGTGGCAGCATTGCACGGCGAAAAGGGCTATTCAACCATCGAACGCACCGGCATCCGTCCGTCGCTGGACGTGAACGGTATCTGGGGCGGCTATACGGGCGAAGGAGCCAAAACCGTTATTCCCTCAAAAGCCTATGCCAAGATCAGCATGCGCCTGGTGCCCGATCAGGATCATCGGAAGATCGCCGAACTGTTCCAAAAACACTTCGAAAGCATTGCTCCGAAAAGTGTCAAGGTCAAGGTAGAAGCTCTGCACGGCGGGTATCCTTATGTATCGCCCACCGACATGACGGCATACCGCGCCGCATCCAAAGCCTACGAAAAGACCTTTGGAAAAAAACCCGTACCCGTCAGAAGCGGTGGCAGCATCCCGATCATTTCAACCTTCGAAAAGGTTTTGGGGATCAAATCCATCTTGATGGGCTTCGGTCTGGAATCCGATGCCATTCATTCGCCCAACGAAAATTATCCGTTGTTCAATTTTTACAAAGGCATCGAAACCATCCCCTATTTCTACAAATATTTTGTGGAAATGACGGAGAAACGATAGTTGAATGTGAATCCTATGAAGATTTCACATATCTGAAATTTCAAAATCGTTTCGGAATATCATGAGCCTCCATTTTTATGTGGTGGAAAACATGATGCATTGGCCAACCCAGACTTTAGCCCTAAATCTACTATGATCGTTTTTTAGATTTGGGCTATAGCCCGTTTTTGTTTTGCCAAATTTATGAGCGGCATAAATGCCGCCCCTAATTATTTGATTACAATTGCATCAAAAAAGCCACGAGACTTTCGTCGGAAGCAAGTCCGAGTTTTTTTCTGAGCCGATAACGGGTTGATTTAATACCTTCTTCGCTTTTGAACGAGATGGCGGCGATCTCTTTGGTACTGAGATTTAACTTGAGCAATGCGGCAATTTTGATCTCCGTAGCAGAGAGTTCAGGGCATTTGGACAACAGGTTTTGGTAAAACTGATTGTGGATATTCTTAAAAATCGTTTCGAACTCTTTCCATGTGTTGTTGTGCGTCTGTTTTTCCAGTTCCTGAACAAGATTTCTGAGGTATAATGCCATTTCCGGTTGTTTACGGTGATCGGCGGTTAATGTCTCCATTTTGTCAAGAATATTTCCGATGGCTTCGTTGATGCGCAACATTTCGAGTGCTTTGGAGGCCAACTCCCTGTTTTGGGTTTCAAGTTTTTCTTCCAGCAGTTGTTTTTCTTTTACGGCGATTTCTTCTTTTTGCCTGCGGATGGTTTTTTCCTGTTCAAACATTTTTCGCTCGTTGGCATAAGTACGCTGCTTCATTTTAAACAGGATACTTACCAGTGCAAGGATCACGATCAAAGCGGCAATGCTGATGCTCAGTATTAAAATGTTTTTTCTTTGTGCCCGGTTATTGCTTTCAAGCAGTTTGATCTTATCGGTTTTTCTTTGTACCTGAAATTTCGTTTCCATCTCCTGCAAGATCTCTTCTTTGTTGGCTTGTGACAAACTATCGTCAATGGCTTTACGAAGCAAAGCATATTTGTAAGCATTTTTGAAGTTCCGGTTGTAAGCGGTAATTTGGCTGAGAAATTTGTAACACTCGCTTTCGAGCGAGCTGTTTTGCATTGCCTGTGCCGATGCAAGTGCTTCCCGGGCCAGTTGTCTTGCCGCAACGGAATCGCCTTTAAAATTCAAAGCCATGGCAAGGTAGAGTTTCGACATACACAGACCCGTTTTTTCATTTAGTTTGCCATAATAAACCATAGATTTCTCCAAGGCTTCCACAGCATCGTCGTACCGTTTCATTTCGATGTACAAGCTTCCCAAATCGCCAAGAGAATTTGCCAACCGCCGCTTGCCGCCCAGCTTTTGCCTGATTTCATAACTTTTATTGTAATAAAACAACGACGAATCGTATTGCCCCATCAGCTTATAAGCATTTCCGATACTACTCAGCACATTCGCCTGCCCTGCAATATCATCGATCCGTATTTTTACAGCCAGGGATTCTTTCAAATAAGGAATGGCCATTTCGGGTTGCTTGCGCAAAATGTGTAACCCCCCAAAACCATGTAATCCTGCCGAAAGCATAAGCTGATCACCTGTGGCCTTGCTCAACCGTATCACCTCCTGTGTATTTTTCATCGCCGTAATATAATCACCCGTCAACTGATTGATCGATGCCACCGCAAAATGGTAAAACAAAAGGTTTTCATCGTCCCGGTTCTCTTCCAGTAATACTTTTGCTTTGTTCAGAAATGTTTTTGCCAGTTCGTATTCGTCTTTGTAATAATAAACACGACCTAACCACAAGTAGCCCGAAACAATTCCTTTCTCATAATTGAGCAGGGTAGAAAGCACTATGGCATCATTCAGGTAAATTACGGCTTTTTGATTGTCCTTGCTGCAATATTGTCTGCCCAAAGTTATCAATCTGTTAACTTTGGCGGTATCTTCCGGCATCAATTGCAGATCGTTTTCTTCAAAAGCAGCCACCTGGGAAAATGCGTATGTATAAGACAAAAGCAAAAAGACGATGGAAAAACAACCGAATGCTTTTAAAGAAAATTTTTCAGTAACCATGCCCAAATATAACTATTTTTTAATTTCCCGCTAATTGGTCAAAAGTTTCTGTTTTTACAGGCCAAAGTGCACAGTATGGAGATCAACACTCTCATCAACAGAAAAAACATTTATCTGTTCGGATTATTTTTGATGGTAACGGCGCTGCCGCTTTCCAGATTTATGATGAGTGTGGCAGGTATCGTACTTGCATTAAACTGGCTTTTGGACCCTCGGGTGCTCAATAAATTCAAAACTTTTACTCGCAACAAGGCGGCCGCTATTGTTGTTTCACTCTATTTGCTACACGTGGCGGGGTTGCTCTGGACAACGGATTTTGATTATGCCTTAAAAGACCTCCGTACAAAAATTCCCATTCTTGCCCTGCCGATAATTTTTTCAACATCACCCAAATTAACCCGACGACAGTTTCACAATCTATTGCTCTTTTTTATCGCAGCCAATCTTGTGGGGTCGTTTTTCAGGAAGAGGATGAGGAAACGACGTATTCAACGCTTTTGCTGATGCAGAACCTGCC
>JAOZMX010000280.1 GCA_029934065.1 Bacteroidales bacterium | reverse complement strand
GGAAATCTTTTTAATCAAATCAAAGGTTAATACATCATTTTTTTATTCAATTACTTAACATCGGAAGGCCGGAAGGGGAAAGCGGGAGGGGAGAGAGAGGGAGGGATGAAGGAATGAAGAATGGGGGCTGGAGCGACTGAAGAGAGTGAAGGAATGCTTAACCCATAACTCCTAATCTGGATTTGGCAACAGAGCAACTTTTGTGGCGACTTTAAAACTATTAATGCCGGTTACGTTTTTAATATGGTCCAAATTTCACCCTGGCTTCGTCGAAGTTTCATCCGGACCATTTTATACTAATAAATGGTATAATTTGCCCCGAAACATACATTTTGTCAGTTTTTATTCAAAGGAACAAAAATTGCATTTCTTTCCGCCAAAAACAAAAAAGGAGAAAAAATATGGCAAATTTTAATCATATCATCAACAGCAATATTCCGGTACTGATCGATTTTTCGGCCGAATGGTGCCAGCCGTGCCGGATGATGCCGCCCATTCTGAAAGAGGTAAAGAACCAACTGGGCGATAAGGTCAGGATCATCAAAATTGATGTTGACCGCAATACGGGTGTAGCCCGAAAATACGGGATCACCAGTGTGCCGACATTGATGATTTTTAAAAACGGGCAGGTGCTGTTCAGGCAGGCCGGTGTCATTCCCGCACAACAAATCCTGCAAGTCCTTCAACCGCATTTATAGATTTACCGGTTTTGACTTACATACGGCGATCAAAACTTTAGCGGACCCGTTTCCAGTTTGCCGGGGTAAAGAAAATAAAGAAAGCGTATATTTCGAGTCTTCCGAGCAACATGGTAACGGTGAGTACCCATTTTGCGAAAGCAGGGAGGTAATTGAAGTTGCCGGTAGAGCCCACGGCACCGAGCCCCGGCCCCACATTGCCGATGGCGGCCACAGAACCTGAAAATGCTTCCAGCAGATCAACCCCCGACAGGGTAAGCAACAGTGATGAGGCAAAAATAATTACAAGGTAGATCACAATATAGAGCACGCTTTTCGACACCAGCTCTTCATCCACGATACGGCCGTCAAGCCTGACGGGGACCACGGCATTGGGATGCATCAACTGGATGATGTGCCGCCGGAAAGATTTTCCGATCAGAACGATACGGTTGGTTTTGATCCCACCGGAAGTGGAACCGGCACAGGCGCATTGCAGTGCAAAAAATATCAGCAGCAATTGGGACAGCGACGGCCAGATGGAAGTGTCGGCAGTGGCAAACCCTGTGGAGGTGCCCACCGAAACAATATTGAATGCTGCATAACGGAACGATTCCAGCCATCCGTCGAAATTAATTCCGTGTATGTTTACGGTGGTAAGGATAACGCCGGCCAACAGGGCCAAAAGATAGTAACGCAGAACGGTCAGTTTTTTGATATTCGGACTTTTCCCTGTGATCACTGCAAAAATAAACCCGAAATGGATCCCCGACAAGACCATAAAAACGATGATGACCGTTTCGATGACCGGACTGTTGTAATAGGCAATGCTTGCATTTTTTGATGAAAAGCCACCGGTGGCAATGGTGGCAAACGAGTGCGTCACGGCATCAAACAAATTCATTCCGCAAAACAACAGGGAAACGGTTTCGAGCAAGGTAAGGCCGACATATACACCCGTCAGGATTTGTATGGCTTTGCGTGCCCGCTGGTGAAAATTTTCCCTGCCCATGGAAGATATCTCGCTTCTGAAAAGCACCATTTCGGCAATACCGAGAAAAGGCAGGATGGAAAGCACCAGGATGATAATTCCTATTCCTCCGATCCAATGGGTTGATGCCCGCCAGAACAAAAGGCTTTGCGGCAAGATTTCGATATCGGTCAAAATAGTAGAGCCGGTGGTGGTAAATCCCGAAACACTTTCGAACCATGCATTGGTGAAAGAAAACGGCCCGCCATACAAGATGTAAGGCAGGGTGCCGGAGAAACAGGACAAAAACCAGCTTAAAACCACAATGGTCAGCCCCTCGCGATTGGAGATACCGGATGCCGGCGGAACAAATATCAGCGGAAAAAGCCCGAACAACGTCACTACCAGTGTGCTGTACAACAAAGGCATAAATGCATCATCGCCGTTCACCGCTGAAATAATACAGGATACTCCCATGAAAAATGCATCCAACAGCAGCGCATAAGCTACATACCGCAATACCACATGGAATCTCATTTCCGGTTCTCCTTGTTTTTAACCGAGGAACAAAGCCCGTCAATGGATTGCGCCAGATCATGTATTTCGTCTCTGGTCTCTATTTTCACATTGAAAGGTACCCGTTTCTCCTTAAAAAGGTTGGTCGCCTTGGTAATTCTCACTATCGGACCAATCATGTAATAATTAACCATGTAATTGAAAATGAAAGTAAAAATCAAAGCCGAAATGATGGCGATGATTCCCGGCATAATAGCCCTTTCGGAACGTGTTTTCAAACTTGATGCCGTTTGGTACATCACCTGGTCGTTGAGGTTGATCAGGTCGTCAACCGATTCGTTTACCGACAGAAACAACGGATGTACTTTCTGGAAATACCAATCGAGGCCTCCCTCTTTTCCGAACTCTTCAAGCGGTTTTTTCCAGACCTTCCTGTATGCAGCATACCTGTCTTTTATCAGTTCAAGATGCTCGTGTTCGTTTTCAATGGTGATGTTGTTGTAAGCCATTTCGAATTTTTTGTTGAAAAGGCTGTCGGCCGAGGTTAATATCGAGTGTCCCTGTTCCCGATTGCCAAGCAACAACATCAATATTCCGCTGTCTTCACGTTCCAGCGCTTCCTTCATCGATTTGGCGGCCTGAATGCTTTTGTAATTGTCATCCAGGATATTCTGGACGGAAACGCCAATGGAACTGAACTCGTAAATTGACCATAACCCGGCAATAAACAACATCAGCGAAAGGATAACAAATCCGGACAAAATCTTAAAGCGAAGTTTCAACATAATTTTCACTTTTTAAATTACACTGCGAAATTCTGTATATTCCAATGAAAATACAAGGAAAATCCGTTCTAATTCTCCGGTAAAAAAAACGGACTCTCCTGCGCAATGAGGAAAGCCCGTGAAAAGTATCAACCAAAAGAATATCTATTTTACGGACAAACGTTTCATGACGATGGTTCCGTCGGCAGCGCGAATACGTAAAATATACATTCCGGGGCTGAAAACCGAAACATCCAGTT
>JAOZMX010000112.1 GCA_029934065.1 Bacteroidales bacterium | reverse complement strand
ATCCTCTGGACTTTTACCGTTGGGACGAAAGTCATACCGAGCAAGGCTCCACCGGATGGTGGATCAATATTCTGCACGGCGACGAATGGAACACAGGTAGCTTCGTTGCGGCAAAAGGCTATGCCATCACCGACAACACCAAGGGAACCCTCTATTCCTTCCAGGGTAACCTGTACAAAACCGGCAAAACGCTCACCATGACCAAAACATCCGGCAGTGTCGCCGAAGGCTGGAACCTAGTGGGAAATCCTTTCCCCAGCAACATTGCCGCAAACACCAATGCCGACGGCTCCAACAACTTCCTCTCGGCAAACACTTCGGTGCTGGACAACAGTTATACGGCCATCTATCTCTGGGACGACAATGCCGGAGATTATGTTACCATCAGCAATTCGTCAGTTGCCACTTTCATCAATACCGGACAAGGCTTTATGGTTAAAACCGCTGCCGACGGCAACAACATCAGCTTCACTTCCGCTTTGCGCAAACACGGTGTGTCGACATTTTATAAAGACGGAGATTTAACACAACGCTTCCACATCACCGTCATTGATCCGCAAAACAAAACAAACAAAGCCGAGATCGTCTTTATGGATAATATGACATTGGGCCTTGATCCTTCTTACGATGCCGGAAAATACCAGGGAAACCCTCAACTGGCACTTTACAGCCTGATGGTTGACAATAACAGTGCGGAGCTTTCCATTCAGGCACTTCCCCTGCTCGACGAACCCGTGGCTGTCCCCGTAGGATTGCACGCCGGCATGGCAGGCAACTACTCTTTCACGGTTGAAATGACCAATTTTGAAGATAATATTCCGGTTACCCTTGTTGACCATTACACCGCAAAACAGGTTGACCTGAGGGAAAATCCGGTTTATCCTTTTGTTGTGGAAGAAGCAGGAACCTTTAACGACCGTTTTGTGATCTTTTTTAAATCCTCCGTCGGCATTGAAGACGAAGTTAATACGGATCAGCAGAGTTTCGACATTTACTCACGCGGAAAACGGATTACCGTAGTCCCCTTTCGGAAAACGGATTCCTATTCCGTTCATATCTTCAATATTGTCGGGCAGGAGATCCTTGTCCGGAATGTTTCGGGCAATGACCCCGTAACCATCGACATGAACAACAGCACGGGTTATTATGTTGTGAATGTACAATCCGACAAGGATGTGATAACGAAAAAAATACTCGTTAAATAAAGGCTTGTACAATAAAACCCGAAATATTTATTTTAAAGTGTTTGAAAAAGATTTAATGAAATCACTTGGTTTTTTGTTTTTGCTTTTAATAACCGGGATGACCCCGGTTTATGCTCAATACAATCTCGTAACGACAAATCCCGATTTTCAAACCGACATCAGCGAATGGAATTTTTCGGGTGATGTAACGGCAACCCATATCAGCAGCGGAGCGCAAACTCCCGGAGCTGCACAAATTGTTGTAAACACATCAAGCGGCAGCATCAACAATGCGCAGATGTATTCGTCAACGCTTGCCATTCCGGATTCATTACGTGGGAAGATGCTGTTTTTCACCGTATTTGCCCGCGGTGCCGACACCTTGCAGATCAGAATCAGAATTCAGGTGAACCACGGTAGCGGGGGATATGCCATTACCAAGTCATCCTATTTGAGTTTGAGCCCCGATTTTCAAAAATTCTCCGTGCCGGTAAATACCATTGCTGACGATGTCTCTTTCAAAGTCATTCTTCAGCACGGAGCAAAAACAGGAACCTATGTTTTCGACGATATCTCTCTCGTTAATGCGGATGTTGATTTCGAACAGATCAGTCAGTTCGACAACTGGACTGCCCGGTCGTTTCGCCGGTCCGACAGCATTGTAGCGCAAACACTAACGACAGGTACCGCCGATATTTCCGTTACCATCAAGCCCGGCGACACCATTGCCCAAGTGCTCCCCACACAGTTTGGTGTCAATTCCAATTTCAGAAGCAAAGACGGTCTGGTTGACCGCTCGCATCTATACGAAGAATTCGGTGCTTTCCGCTTCCCGGCGGGATCGGGGTCAAATATCTATTTCTGGGATTGCAACATTCCCGACGAATTTGCCATCAGCGTCAATGCCTATTGCGGCACCTCATCAAAATTCCTCGATCCCGATCATTTTTTACAGTTCAGGGAAAATGCGCAGGGCGAACCCACCATCGTGGTCAATTATTTCTACGCCCGGTACGGCGTTACATCCGAAGGAACTCGTGAAGCCCGCGTGCAACAGGCCGCCGATTATGCCGCTTCGTGGGTGCATTATTTCAACATCGAAAAAGGCGCCGATATCAAATACTGGGAGATCGGCAACGAATGTTACGGTTCTTGGGAAACGGGTTATGACGTTAACGGAAGCATTGTTACGGGCAAAGAATACGGTGAAGACCTATGTGTTTTTTCCGATGCCATGAAAGCCGAGGATCCCTCCATCCGTATCGGAGCGGTTTTGTCGAATAACGGTTTTGAATGGAACAATCAGGTGATGCGCGAGGTGGAAGGCTATGCCGATTATTTGGTCGTTCATCATTACTTCGGTGTTCACGACGCCAACAATGCGGCGAGTGCCCTGAATACCATACAAACCGACATGAAAGAGCTTCAGGCTTCGGCCTATATGAACACCACCAAGCCCAAAGGTTTTTTTCCGGTTTGTTTTACCGAATTTAATCTCAGCGGAGACGAAACCACCAACATGATGAACGGTTTGTTTGTTGCCGATGCCCTTGCCACAATGGTAAAAAGCCGTTTCGACATGTCAACCATCTGGGTGAACGAATGGAGGAGAGACGGCGACGAAACACACGGCATTCTTTCGAAGGATGATCCTGAGCAGGACAACTATACCGCCAGGCCCAGTTACACACCTTACTATTATTACGGCAAATGTTTCGGCGATCACATGGTCGAAACCGAACTTTCCCTGTCAGATAATGAAATTAAGGCCTACGGATCGGTTTTCAGTACGGGCGAAGTGGGACTTGTGTTGCTCAATTACTCCGGCAATTCCAAAACCGTTTCCTTTGCACTTAACGATTTATCCAAGGTGGACAGCCTCTTTTGGTATTCGGTGTATGCCGATAACATGAACCTCGGCAACAGAAAATTTTACGTGAACAGCCTTACGAGTACCACAGTGGCCGGCGGCCCTGAGGACCTTGACGATGTTTATGCGTTTGCCGCAAAATATTCGGATAATTCGCTCTTTACCCTGTTGCCCTACTCGGCCAATTACATTGTCCTGAAAACCAAAACCGTTTGGACGGGCTTCAATTCCCCCGACTGGTCGGATCCGTTGAACTGGAGCACGCAAAAGCCCCCGGAAGATATGACGAACATTGTCATCCCGACATCGCTGCAAGGAAACAGTTACCCGGAGATCAATTCTTCCCAAAATGCCGTCTGCAACGATCTGACCATCGAAAACGGTGCCCATCTCATCATTCCTGCAGGCAACCACCTGACGGTAGCCGGTTCGTTGATCAATAACGCTTCGGCAAACGGTTTGACCCTGAAAGCGAATGCCTCGGGAGTTGCATCATTGTTACACAATTACAATAATGTTCAGGCTACGGTGGAAAGTTATCTTACGCAGAACAAATGGCATATCGTTTCGGCGCCGGTCAACAATGCCACATCCAATGTCTTTTACAATGTCTTTTTGATGTATTTCAACGAGCCCGATTATTCATGGCACTTTATCGAGAGCACCGATTATGATTTGACCGAAGGATTGGGATATTTTGCGTGGCCCGACGAAAGCCTTACGGGTGATACCACCGTTAAGTACATGGGAGTTTTGAACAACGGAGATTTGACGGTTGACGGATTAAGCTACACAACGTCACAACCCGAAGCTCAACGGGGATGGAACCTGATCGGCAACCCTTATCCTTCTTACATCAACTGGAATGGAAACTGGGCCAAAACCAACGTTGATGCCACCATTTACATTTACGACGGAGCCAACTACCTGACATGGAACGGCACCGAAGGAACGCATCCCAACGGAGACATTGCGCCGGGGCAAGGATTTTGGGTGAAGGCAAATGACCAGAACGCCTCGGTTACAATCCCCCAAAGTGAACGCAAACACGGGACACAGCAATTTTACAAAGCCGACGGCCCTTCGGAAAGGATTTTGATCACTGTGGAAGGAAACGGCTACTCCGATAAAATGCTCATCCGGTTTGATGATAATGCAACGACGGGATTCGACAGCGAATACGATGCATGGAAATTTTTCGGAGCGGAAGAAGCCCCGCAGCTTTTTTCCATCTTCGGTGCAGACGGCTTGACGGTTGACATCCTTCCTTTTGAAGACGAAAATACGGTTATCCCTGTCGGGCTGAAGGTTGGAGCCACCACAAGTTACCAACTGACGTTCGACGACTTCGACTTCGAAAATGAAATCAAAATAAAAATCGAAGATTTGAAAACCGGAGAGATGTTCGATGTATCCGGCGGGTTGACTTTCCAATTTACCGCTTCCGTTGCCGACGACAGGCACCGGTTTAATCTTCATTTCAAAAACGAATCCTTCGGGATCGGCGATCCGCATCACCACAAAAACGACATCTATGCTTTCGGCAACCGCATCTATTTCAACAAACCGGCGGATTTTTCGGGTACGATCACCGTTTTCGATATGATGGGAAGGAAAATTTATGAAAGCCATGCCCGGGGCGAAGGCCTGATGATCATCCCCCTCGACGGCAAACGGGGTTATTACATTGTTAAAGCGCACTCGGCGAAATATCTGAAAGTGCAAAAGGTATTTGTCAACAGATACTAATTCCCGGCGAAATTTTAAAAAATAATTCTTTGTTGTATCAGAGAGTTATACATATAAAGCTGCAATGTGAGTTAAAATTTTTTCCCGCTTTATTCCATAACGATCCCGAACTCGACAATTCCCGGTGTGTAATACTTGGGCATCAGGTTTTCGATGTCAAACTTCAGCGGGCCTGATGTATCGAATTTTATCCCTTCCCTGATTTTGATGACCTGGGTGAACACCCCGTTGTTGTTCTCTCCCAGCATCTCCCCTTGTTTGTTTTTCAAAAACAGGTTGTAATCCTTGATGCGTTCTTCGCCTCCCGGCGTATTCATCACCACATTAACGGGAAGTACATCCGAGGGAAATTTTTCGGTGTATCTGACGACGATGTAAACATCGTATTTTTTGTCTGTATTCTCAACCGGCAGGGTGAAGTTCACATGGTCGAAGCGTTGCCAGATGGCATTGCGAAAAGCATGAAACTGCGATACCTCCTGATGCCGGTTGCATGCGGCGGTTACAACGAGAAACAAAACGGCGATTCTGAAAACGTTTTTCATTTTCCTGCGATTTTTACATAAGTTTGAAATGCGATCAATATGATGATAATCCATGTAATTGCACCGAGAAATGAGATAAAGAGCGAGTTTTTGGATTTGACTTTCATAAAAGGGAATAGAAGTACTCTTCCCAGCAGGCCTTTTTGTTGGGCGTAATAGTTGACCTCAATACAAAAGCGCTCCATCTTTCCTTCGGCGGTAAACTTTTTGATCAAACTTTCGGCTTTCAGTCCGTACGCCCCGAAAATCAAAAGGAAAAGCGAAAGGATGTCGTCCCACATTTTATTCAGCAGTGTTATTTCACCGGAGGCAAGGTAGTTGGCCCTGACGGCAACAAATATTCCGGCTGCAATGGCGATATAGTAAATAATTTTTTTCATTTTTGTTATTTTTTTAGGATGCAAAATTAAATGAAAATTAAAATCGCCGGAAAAAGAAATAAATATTATGTGGTCTGGAAGGGTGTTAAACCGGGTGTTTACGACTCATGGAAGGCTTGTCAGGAGCAGGTAAAAGGTTTCGAGGGAGCAAGATTCATGGGTTTTCCCAATGAAGAGCAGGCAAAACTGGCGTTCCGCAGCGACATGAACCAATATCTCGGGAAGAAAAAATCGCCGGCTGTGCAGCCGAATGACAAGATGGCCTCTTCGGGCAAAGGCCCCGTATGGGACAGTATCTCGGTGGATGCCGCCTGTAGCGGAAATCCGGGGGTGATGGAGTACCAGGGTGTTTATACCAAAACGGGAAAACGGATCTTCCACGGCGGCCCCTATCCCGATGCCACCAACAACATTGGCGAATTTCTTGCGCTGGTTCATGTGCTGGCACTCCTCAAAAAAGAAAACAAAAACATGCCCGTTTATTCCGACTCCAAAACGGCGATTGCCTGGGTAAGGCGCAAGCAAGCCAAAACAAAACTCCAACCCACCCCGAAAAACAAAAAGGTGTTCGAATTGATCGCCCGCGCCGAAACGTGGCTCAAAAACAACTCATGGAACACGCCCATCCTGAAATGGGATACCGAGCATTGGGGCGAAATACCCGCCGACTTCGGCCGGAAATAGTAGTGTGCTAAAATATTCAGTTTATTTTTTTGGGCGGCACCCGCGTGCTCCGTTATAGCTGCGCACCTGCAAGCCGTGTTTCGCTATGGCGTGCGGGGGCTTCCTCCGGTCGCCTCCACCGCCATGCTCAACATCGGCTTGCAGGTGCACAGGCTGCCACTTCGCCCGCTGCCGCAGCAGATTGAGCAAGGAAGGATTCATGAGATGTTTGGGCGAAAATTTCATCCGGGAAAACAAAAACCCATACCGTCAATTCGAGATAAAAAAAAACGGGCCGGCAAGTGCCGGCCCGTCAGAAAAAAACGAAAGTTTAACAAGGTTACCTTACAACGAGTTTTTGAATGGCTTGCATCCCGTTTTGATAATTTACCTTTACGATATACATTCCCTGCACAAGACGGCTGACATCCATCCGCATCTGCGCCGAGATGTTGGTTTTATTCAGCATAAGCTGCCCCGTTGTGTTGTAAACGGCAATGCTGTTAACACTTTCGGGATCATCAAGCGAAATGATGATTGTCCCTGTTGTTACGGGATTGGGATATATTTTTGGTGCTGATCCCGTTGCTTCGTTGATCCCGGTGGTGAGATCCACATAAACATTGTGGCTTATAAGCTCCAGCTCCGGAACCATTGTATTTGTGACTTTGAGCACATAATTCCCGATGTCTTCCCAACTGGCTTCTTCAAGATAGAGCGTATTGGACGTTTGGTCGGGCAATAACACACCGTCCAGATACCATTGGTATACATTGTTTTCGCCCGATACTTCAATGGTGTACGACAAGTCGTAATTGATTTCAACAAACAGTGTGGTGTCAACACCGATCATCGCCTGCGGAGCATACACAAAATTGTTGACATGGCTCATCATCGGCTCGATGTCTCCAAACTGAAAAGCATTTTCCTGGATGTATAAATAGTTGTAGTTGTTGTTATAAAGTCCGTCGGGCAGGTGGTCGAGATTGTTGAAGTTGAGCGCCAGAATATCGAGATTCAGGTTGCCGAAGGATTCGGGCAGCGAGCTGATGTTGTTGGAGGCCAGTCCCAGGGCGGTCAGGCTGCTCATGTTCCCCATCGACTCGGGAACTTCCGAAATGCTGTTCTGACTTAAGTTCAACGATATCAAACCGGTCATCTCCCCGATGTTTTCGGGGATGGCATTGATCTGATTTACGGCCAGCGATGCGGATTTAAGTGACTGCAAGTTGGCGAAGGATTCCGGAATAGTTTGTAACTGGTTAACATCCAGAGATAATGCAATTAATGATTCCATATCACCGATTGATTCGGGCAAGCTGGTCAGTCCGTTATAAGCTACATTGAATAATTTCAAGTCATCCAGATTTCCGATGCTTTCGGGTAGTGTGGCCAATGCATTGGTGTACATCAAACAGGTGTCGAGCTCGGAGAGGTTCCCGAAACTTTCGGGTATTTCCATCAACATGTTGTTGTTGATAATTAACTGCGACAAACTCCCCAGGTTGCCGAAGGATTCGGGCAGCGTCATCAGTTGGTTGTTGTTGGCGTAGAATGTTTTTAAACTTTCAAGGTTGCCGAAGGATTCGGGCAGCGCCTCGATGAAGTTGTATTCTGTCCTTAACAACAGCAGGTTCGACATGTTCCCGAAGTTGTCGGGGAGATGCGTTAGCTGATTATCTTCCAAAGAGAGGTATTTCATGCTGGCTAAATTTCCAAAACTTTCGGGTAATTCGGTTAAATTATTACCCCAGAGGAAACAATGATCCACAGCGGTAAGGTTTCCGAAACTGTTGGGCAGGCTGTTCAGTCCGGCATCCCCCAGGGCAAGCCATGTCAGGCTGGAGAGGTTGCCGAAGGATTCGGGCAGGGTGCCCAGATTGGTAAAGCCGAGGTGAAGCTGTTCGAGGTTCGACAGGTTGCCGATGGATTCGGGAACTACGGTAATGGGGTTCCAGCCGATCCAGAATTCTTTTAAGGCGGTCATATTGCCTATTGTCGTTGGCATGGATGTGATGTTGTTCATCTCCACATGGAATTCCTGCAATCCCGTAAGGTCACCGATGGAGGCGGGCAGGTTGCCCGAAAGGTTGTTCATTTGAAGCCACAGTTTAGTAACCCTGGTGTTGCTCACGGTTACGCCGTGCCATTCGGTGATGGGCCCTTCGAGCCATTCGTCGTTTTGTGTCCAGTTGGGGCCGTCGCAACTGTTGTACAGGTCAACCAGGGCCAGCGAATCCTGTTCCAGAACCGTGGGAACATCAATGACCACAACAACCGTGTTGGAAGGGTCGGATTCTCCCTCATCGTACACTGCCGTTACATAGTAATTGTATGTTCCGTTGTAGAGGTTTTCATCGAGAAAAACGGTAGGTGTAATGGGATCGGGGGTTTGCAGCTCGTCATTTCTGTAAACTTTATATCCCAGCAGGCTCCGGCTTCCCTCTTTGGTATCTTTGTCCGGCGGTGTAATCCCCAGTTGTACATTCATGTTGTCGTTAATACCGGCCTGGCTGGCATTCCACCACTGACCCTGATAATGCAGCCAGAAGCCCTGCCCGGGTACCACCGGTCCTTCGTCAAGTCCTACGGGTGCTCCGGGAGAGGGCATGTCAATGTAAATCCCGCCCCATAAGTTGGTGGAGGCATCGATTGGGAAAGGCGTATCAAGGGTAACTTCCGTCCAGTCGTTGATGTTATAATCGTTGATGTCCTGACTGTAAACCTCTGTTCCGTTGGGGCCTGTCCATAATTTCAGTTTTACTTCCGTAATATTGGAGTTGCTTAAGAAAAATCGCATCGAAGTGATGTTCCAGCCATCGTATTCCGTAATGTGTTCGGGGTTCCATTTTGCAGCACACGAAAACTGGTAGCTCCCCGAAAGGAAGAATCCGAAAAAATTATCATTGGTGCCGCTGTCCCAGTGTAAATAGGTAGGCTCTGAAGGTTTTTCAAGTACTAACTGAATGTTCCAGTTCCCGGCACCCTGCGTATGCCAGCTTCCGTTCCAGTGATACAGGTTGCCGTATCCGTTTACCGCGGGGCCTTCGTCTAAGCCTATGATTGCGGCGGGAGAGGGGCAGTCAAAATACATCCCTGCCCACAGTTGTGTTGAAGCATCAATCACCACGGGTTCGTCCAGCGTAAACTCATTCCATTGGTTAATGGTGTAACCGGGGACATCCTGGCTGTAGATTTCCGTGGCTTCAGGCCCCGACCAAATCTTGATTTGCGTGGTAGCCTGTGTGGTATTTGCGAGATAGATCCGGATTTTCTTGATCTTCCAGCCGTCGTAGTTGCTGATGTGCTCCGGATTCCATTTTGAAGCACAGGAGTATTGTTCGCCGTTGAGTAAAAATCCCCATGAAGTATAATTGATGCCGTTGTCCCAATGCAGACTTGCCGTGTCGCCTGTTTGGGGGGCATTCCAAAAAAGTGTTACATCATTGAGATTTGAAACTGTATAATCCAAATTCTCCGGCGGATTTAGCGTTTGTGCCGTGGCAGATGTGAACAATCCTCCCAGTAAAAAAATAAAAATCGTTGTAATCTTTGATACCTTGTTAAACCTTTTCATTTTTAATCTAATTTTTAATGAATAAAAATTTTCGAAATCTTTCAGGCAAAAATAGCTGCGAATGAAGGATCAAAAGTCCCATGTTACCTGTTGAGACCTGAAATGTACCTAACATTTTGTTTCATGGAATTTCTGAGGCTTTAACATATGTTAAAATGTGATTATTGGATTTTTGTTAATTTTGACCCAAATAATTGCAGGCAAATTCAGCAGATCAATGGAAAACATTGCAAAAATCATTTTGTATCTCGGTGCAATACAGGGAATCTTACTTTCTGTTTTTCTCTTTTCCATTAAAGCGAATAAACTTTCCAACCGATTGCTTGCATTACTGACTTTTTTATGGGGAATATTTTTATTTGCCTATGCGCTGCAGTTTGAGGGCCTCTATCGAAAGTATCCTCATTTTCTGAAAGTGTTTTATCAGTTTCTTTTTGTTTTTTTTCCGTTGATGTATCTGCATGCAAAGTATTTGCTTACCGATTTTAAAAAATTTCAAAAAAATGATTTCCTTCATTTTCTGCCGTTGGTCATCAGTGTTTTGCTGTACAGCGGATTCTATTTGCATTCGGCGCATACCAAACTTGAGCTGAACAGGCATCCGTCGGAATTTTACCGGATTTTACAAATCATCGGGGATGAATTCATCGGTTTGCAGGGTATTGTTTATTCCATTGTAACATTACAGATGATCGGTAAATACAAAAGGAAGATACAGGAGTATGAATCCACGGTAAGCAAGATGCTCATCCGCACGCTGAACATCGGAACATCACTTAATCTTACGGCATGGATCATTGGTTTTGTGGGGATACAGTTCAAATACCTTGATCCCGGTTTCAATTTCGATTTCTTTACCATGACCTATCTTGTGATGGTGGTTGTGATCTATGTGGTGAGCTATGCTGCCATCAAAAGTCCCGAAATCTTTAAGCTCGACAGGGCCAAGATCAGGGTGGTGCGTTTTGGAAACCCCGTTAATGCCATTGCCGCCATGAAAAATACGGGTGTACGGAAGCTTGGCGTTTCCGAGTTTGTCAGGATGGAGCCCAAATCCGACATGCAGGACGTCAGCCCCGAACTTGTGGAGATCAACCGGAAACTGGTGGATTTTATGAACAACGATAAACCCTTCCTCGACCCGGACCTGACATTGCCCGAACTGGCCAGAAGGCTGGAGGTTTCGCGGAATCAACTCTCCGGAGTCATCAACCAGATACACGGAATAAATTTTTACCAGTTTGTGAATCAATACCGCGTGAACGAAGTGCAACAGTTGATGGATGACCCGGATAACAGCAATCTCAAACTGATCAGCCTTGCCTATGAAGCCGGGTTTAATTCCAAAGCCAGTTTCAACCGGATATTCAAGCAAATGACCAATATGACCCCGTCGGAGTATTATTCCCGGCATAAAAAAGTGGTTTGATATCATGATTAGCTGACAATTCAATTTCTGACATTTCCTGATTTTAAAATTAATGCTTGTCTTTCAATATTAAGCATTTTGTATATTATTGATAAAATTCTTTCATTTTTTGTTCTTTATGCTAACAATTCTGATCGTTTTTGTTTTATAACTGGTGATTTACTTTTGCTAATTTCTGGTGATTTACATTTACCAAAAAATGCGGCCTTCGTGCTGACGGATTTTTTCAAACATGAGAAGATTGTTTATCATTCGGCCTTCTGAAATTTCACCAGGAGCACTTGCCGAAGCAAAAGAGCTATAGCCTGTTGTAGCCAGAAGGGATATTATGGGTCTTTCGCATACGATGCTTTTGCAACAACGCTTTGAAACTCCATCATTTACATCATCTTGCGTAAGTAAGGCCGGTATTGCTTTGCCCAAAACCGACGAAATACGGATAAACACCGGCTTGTTTAACAAAAATGGCGGCAATGCCAAGTAAAAACGCAAGGATATTTTTTATCGTTTCAAACGTAAAATTTGTAATCTTTCCCTTTTCTCCTTTTAAATCCCCGGTAAAATCCTATTGAAAACCCATAGGAAAAAACCCGCGAGTTAGTTGGGATTTAGCTCACTCCCGATAGTTGCACTATCGAGGACAGGATATCTTATTCAAACTGGGTGCTGCGCACCGTTTGAAGGCTATTTATTACCTGCTGTGTTTTACTTTTCATTTGTGCTCAAACTGTTATACCATTTTTCAACTTCAATAGCGGCATCCAATTCTCCAATAAACAAATATGAG
>JAOZMX010000111.1 GCA_029934065.1 Bacteroidales bacterium | reverse complement strand
CCGGAAACTTCCGGATTGCTTACCCCGTTCGCCGTAGCTTTAGCGAAGGCGAACCATTTTCATTTATTCTGATTTCAGCAAAAACAAAAACTTCTTTCAATTAAAACGGCGAACGCCCACCTCACATGATACTTCGGAATGCGTTGTAAGCAAAACCATCGAATGCAGGCTTCGTGCTAACAGAAAAAAGTTACCCAACAAAAACAAATACCTCGTAGAGGTTTGACTCCAAAACACCAAATCATCTCATACCTCTTGAGGGTGGGAAACCCGAAACAGCGGGGATGGCGACAGCGTGAATGAAATATTTCGTAGAAATAAGCAAAAGGCGCTTACGTACTAACAGATTTTTTTCCAAAAATTAAACTTCCATCTTTGCAACGCAACCTTCTTCCATGCTCAGCCTTTAAAAAATCAGGCCGGGAGTTCTGAAATTACTCAGAAAAAAAAGTGATATAAATCAACTTTTTATTTTACGAATTTCACGACCGTCCAATATCTGAGATACCACATTTATTTATTTCACAGTCATATACAGATATTTTAAGTATGATTTCCAACTTTCCGCCACATAAATACGGGGGCTTCATCAAATTGAAATCGAAAATCAAAAATTATTCACGGACAAATGATTGAATTTCGGGTTGAAACTTTTATAGTTTTGCACCGCAAAATTTAAAAAAAATTACAATTATGTTTATACTAATGATCGTTGTGTTCGTGCTGGGATATACTGCCATAGCACTAGAGCACCCGTTAAAGGTTAACAAAAGTGCAACGGCACTGATGCTTGGGGTTATTTTATGGGTTCTTCTGATATTCGGAGGGGAACATTTATTGGTTGACCCCAGTGCATTTATGAAGTATCTTGGTGAAGTGGTCGGGGGTACTTATACCGATTGGGTATCGCATCACGCATTGTTACACCACCTTGGTGAGATTTCCGAGATCATTTTCTTCCTGATCGGCGCAATGACCATCGTTGAGTTGGTTGATTCGCACGATGGATTCAAGCTGATCACCGACAAAATTCAAACCACCAAAAAAGCCAAGTTACTGTGGGTATTAAGTTTTATCACTTTCTTCATGTCGGCTGCGCTGGACAACCTTACCACCTCCATCGTGATGACGGCCTTATTAAGAAAACTGGTGAATGACAAAAACGACCGCTGGTTTTTTGCAGGGATGATCATTGTTGCTGCCAACGCCGGAGGAGCATGGTCGCCCATCGGAGACGTTACCACCATCATGTTGTGGATTGCCGGTGATGTAACCACTGTGAACATTATTGTCAAAACCCTCCTGCCGAGCCTCGTTTCCATGATCGTTCCGTTGATGATACTGTCCTTCACGTTAAAAGGAAACGTTAACAGGCCTGTGCAGGCAACGAATAACGGAGAAAACGGAAATGACAAAACCACTGCTTTGGAGCGGAATCTGGTCTTTTTCCTCGGCGTAGGTTCGTTGTTATTTGTTCCTGTTTTCAAAACGGTGACACATCTGCCTCCGTATTTAGGCATGTTGTGGGGTTTGGGACTGGTATGGCTGGTTACCGAGATCATTCACAAATCGAAAAACGAATCGCACAGAACCTCGCTCTCCGTTGTCGGGGTATTGCGCAAGGTGGACGTGCCGAGCGTATTGTTCTTCCTCGGCATTCTCACGGCAGTAGCGGCTCTGCAAACAGCAGGCCACCTGATTTTGCTGGCGGATGTTTTAAGGGAAAGTGTAGGAAACCTTTACGTGATCAACATCATTATCGGGGTACTTTCCTCCGTTGTGGATAATGTCCCGCTGGTTGCCGGAGCCATGGGGATGTACAATTTCCCGCCCGACCACTATTTCTGGGAGTTTCTCGCCTATTGCGCCGGCACGGGTGGAAGCATTCTGATCATCGGCTCGGCAGCAGGTGTTGCCGTGATGGGTATGGAAAAAATAGATTTTATCTGGTACATGAAGAAAATCTCGCTGCTCGCTCTCGTGGGTTACCTTGCAGGAGCAGGCGTTTATTACATTCAGGAAGAGACCGGACTGGTTGAATACGGAGAAGAAAAAGCCGTTATCAACATCAACCTCGACAACCCGCAGGAAATAACGGATTATTTGATCCTGAACGAGTTTTATGCCGTTGAAAAAAAGAAAACCGACGACGAAGCAAAAAATTCACACGAGGAAGAGGGTGAATTCATCCATTTCATCAATACGGTTCAAAACGGCAAAACCTTTGTCGGCTTTTCCAAAGAATCGCTCGAAAACGATCACGAATCCTGGGGCGGAACACTTCAGCCGGGTAAACTGATCATTAGCAAAGCATCCAAAGATATGGTGAAGATCGAGTTTCTCGACAAGGTTTACTTTATGAATGCCGCCGGAGAACTGTTCGAATCGCCCAGCGGAAACATCAACAACCTGACAAAAGAATGGAAGCGAAAAGAATTTGAAGAAGAATAATTTGGCACAGGAGAATCCGGAAATTGTTCGTTAAAAAAGCATTTAAAAAAATATAACACTTTTCAGAACAATTTCCCGTCCGTTTATCCGGTTTAAAACATATCCTTAATTTGATTAATTTTGGGATGTTTTAAACCGGATTTTTTATGTCGGGAAAAAAGTTGACAAAAAGGGAATTTCTCAAACTCGGGTTTGCCGGGAGTGCGGGTGTGATGGCACTTTCCGGAGGGTTTCCGTTGAAAGCTTTTGCGGCAAACGTTCCCGGGCCATCAGCCCCCGGTAAGTTTTCGCGCGAAGCCATGTTCTATACCCCCACGGCACGCGGCATGAAATGCCTGATATGCCCCAACGAATGCCAGATAAAGCCGGAAGAATACGGCGACTGCCGCACGCGATACAACCACGACGGCAAACTTTATACGATAGCTTACGGCAACCCCTGCGCCGTACACGTTGACCCCGTCGAAAAAAAACCGCTTTATCATTTTCTTCCCGAAAGCACAGCTTTTTCCATTGCCACCGCAGGTTGCAACCTGGCATGCCTCAACTGTCAGAACTGGGAGATATCACAGGCCAGCCCGCTGGACACCCGCAATATGGATCTGATGCCCGAAAGTGTGGTTGAGCAGGCACAACAATACGGATGCCGCTCCATCGCCTATACCTATTCCGATCCCGTGGCTTTTTACGAATACACTTACGACACGGCCAAAATCGCGCGACTGAAAGGGATCAAAAATATTTTGGTGTCGGCGGGATACATCAACAAAGAGCCACTGCGTGAGTGGGTGCAATATGTGGATGCCGCCAACATCGACCTGAAAAGTTTCAGCAACGAAACCTACGAAATGCTCAATGCCGGCACATTGCAACCGGTGCTCGATACGTTGAAATTTTTGAAGGACAACGGCGTTTGGCTGGAGATCACCAACCTGATCGTCCCCAACTGGACGGACGACATGGAGATGATCAAAAAGATGTGCGGATGGCTTTCGGAAAACGGATTTTCGGAAACGCCGTTGTTTTTCAGCCGATTTTATCCCAAATACAAGCTGGCACAACTGCCCGCCACTCCGCGCGAAACATTGGAAAAAGCCAGAGAGATCGCACTAAAAGCAGGGCTTTCGTATGTTTATATCGGCAACCTTCCCGGTACCGATGCCGAAAACACCTATTGTCCGTCGTGCAAAAAATTGTTGATAGAGCGAAAGGGATACACCATCCTGAAAAACGAAATCACTGCCGGGGGAAAATGCCCCGCGTGCTCAACCAAAATTGCAGGGGTGTGGAAATAAGCACATTATCTTTTGATGATCAATTTACCGCCACAATCAAATCAACATAAACCGGGAGATGGTCGCTGAAACCGCCATGGTATTTAAAACCTACATAGGTACGGTTTAGACGTTGTCCGAGATAAATTTTGTCCTCTTCGAGCAGAAACGGGGCATGAAAAATGAAAGCCTTATTCCCGGCAACATGAAGCGGAGCATCCTGCCGGAGCAAATTGCCCGAAACGATGATCTGGTCGAATTTACCCCAGCCTTCGCGGTATTTGAGCGAGCCGTAGGGCCAGTCTTTTTGTTTCAAAAGCATCAGGTTGTACAAATTCGTCAGGGTATCTGCATCTACAGGATTTTTTGCCTGTAACACTTCAGCGAAACTTGCATCGTGCGGGCCGTCGTTGAAATCGCCCATGATCAGGATGGCAGCATGGGGATTGGCCCGCAAAACGGAATCCGTTTTGTTCCGGAGCGTCTCAGCCGCCTGTTTTCGTTTGGGTACCGTGGGCAGATAACCGCCGTAGCGCGACGGCCAATGGTTGACGAAGATATGAATGGTATCGGCATTTAAAAGCACTCCTTTAACATACAAAATATCGCGTGTCCGGGAAGCAGTATCAAAAGGAAAACGCACAGGAACCGGCTCGCTGTATAGCGGCTCGAAAATATCTTTCCGGTAAAGCAGGGCAACATCAATACCCCGCCGGTCGGGAGATTCAAACTGAATGATCCGGTAGCCGAACTGCTTTAACGGAGTTTCGTACACGAGTTTGTTCAACACAAACCGGTTTTCGATCTCACATAAACCAACAAGGGCGGGTGGCTCCGGATTGCCCAGCGCCAGGATCACTTTAAAAGTATGATTCACCTTCCGGTAAAACCTCCGGTTGTCCCAGTGCCTTGCTCCCTCTGGTGTGAACTCGTCATCACGGGTCAGCGAATCATCGTAAGTATCAAAAAAATTCTCGCAATTGTAAAAAGCTGCCCGCACACTCATTTTTTGCTCTTGGGCCGAAGCCTTTTGCAACATCACCAAAAAAAACAACATCACGGGCAAATACCAAAACAGGATTTGTTTTATATTTGAGCGAATTTTGCAATCGGGCATGTTACAGTTCATTTTTCGATTTTAATATTTCAGCGTAAAATTACATTATTCTTCCATGACGTCATTTGCAAAAATATTAATCATTTCGGGAATCATGCTGATCATTGCCGGCATCATTCTTTGGCTGACCGAGGGACGTACCGGCTGGCTGGGGCATCTTCCGGGTGATATCCGCATCGAAAAAGAAAACTTTTCCTTCTATTTTCCCATCACAACCATGATCATCATCAGCATCGTAGTCAGCATTATTTTATGGCTTGTCAGAAAATTATTCTAACTCTTTTTTAAGCTTTTTTGTAATATTGCATTCATAAAAAAATGAAAATATGAAAACATCGCAAAACATTTCCGCCATCAAAGGAGAAGCATGGGGGTCACGTCTGGGGCTGGTTCTGGCAATGGCCGGCAACGCAGTGGGGTTCGGTAATTTTTTGAGATTTCCCGTGCAGGCAGTTCAAAACGGAGGCGGCGCATTCATCATTCCTTACCTTGTCAGCCTGATCGTGCTGGGATTGCCGCTGCTTTTGATCGAATGGTCAACGGGGCGGTTTGGCGGCAAGTTCGGCCATCACTCCACACCGACCATTCTGGACAGCATGAGCAAAAAGTGGGTCTGGCGGTATATCGGTGTTTTCGGGCTGTTTTCAAATATTGCCATCGCATCCTACTATTGCTACATGGAGAGCTGGACGATGTCGTATGTTTATCATTCCGTCATCGGAACGTTCGACGGGTTGAACCAGCATCAGGTTGCAGGATTTTTTGAGAATTACCTCGATGTTACCACTTCCACCACGGGTATTCCCTACGAAGCCATCATCTTTTTTGTATTGTGCCTGGCGCTGAACACATGGATTTTGAGCAAAGGCTTAAGCGGCGGCATCGAAAAAGCGGCAAAGATCGGCGTACCGTTGCTGATCGTTTTCGGGATATTCCTTACGGTGAAAGCCTTCACGATGAAAGCCGGTCATCAGGGCGCTGTCTTCAGCGGCATGGAAGGGCTTAATTTCCTGTGGACGCCGAAGTTCGACTCGCTGGGCAACCCAAAGGTGTGGCTGGCGGCAGCGGGGCAAATGTTTTTCACCTTGTCGGTTGGGATGGGCACCATACAATGTTATGCCTCTTATGTAAAAGGAAAAGATGATATCGCCCTGAATGCCATGTCGGCAGGATTTACCAACGAGTTTGTGGAGATCGTCCTCGGCAGCTCCATTATCATCCCCATTTCGGTGGGTTACCTTGGGATTGATAAAGTGATTGAGCTGACCAATCAGGGCGGGCTGGGGCTGGCATTCCGCACCATGCCTTTCCTGTTTGAACAATGGGGCACTGTGTTGTCGGCACTTGCAGGCTTATCGTTCTTCGGGCTGTTATTTCTGGCGGGCATCACCTCTTCCCTCGCCATGGGAACGCCAATCCTCGGATTTTTGCAAGACGAATTCAAATGGTCGCGCAAAAATTCGGCAGTGGCATTTGGTTCAGGGGTTTTACTGCTGGGATTACCGACCATCTTCTTTTTTCAAAAAGGCGTTTTTGATGAGTACGACTATTGGGCAGGGACGGTTTCGCTGGTTGTTTTTGCCATGCTCGAAACCATTTTGTTTTCATGGGTCTTCGGCATTAACAAAGGCTGGCGGGAGATCAACAAAGGCGCTGAAATAAAAATCCCCGTCATCTTCAAATACCTTTTAAAATATGTTACCCCGGTCATGTTGATCATCATCTTTTTCGGTGCGCTGGCCGCTCCCGATAACGACGACTGGTCGAAACTGGGATTTTCAGGCTGGGAAGTAAGCCACGGAAGCATCATCGGAAAGATCACTCACAAAGGAGAAGGGCCGAACAAGGATTATTTTGCCCATACCTATTACGCTGAAAACAACGGTACGGTGGACAGCATTTATTCCCTTCGCAAAAAACATTACATCAAAGTGGCATCCAAAACCTATCATTATCCTGCCAAAGCCCAACTGGTGGTCAAAACCGGCGACACGGTCAAAACAGGAGATGCCCTTTACAAAGGAGACATCGTCAACGACAGGTTTTATGTGGACATGGCCCGGTTGCTCCTCCTGCTTGTTTTTGCAGGATTGTCTTTCCTTGTTTATATTGCTTTTAAAAAGAAAGAAAATAATAAAACACTGATATCATGAATACTTCGGCATTAATTCTAATGTTAGCGGTTTGGGTAACCGTAATTTCTTTTACGGTATATTTCTTTGTGAAAATACTGAAAAAACCGCCCGACACGGCCCTGGATATTGAAGAGGGTCTGGAAGATCACGACAACCAATAATATAAACATGTGTCATACCTGTTTCGTTGGATAAAAAACCGTTTTTATTTCAGTAGGATTCAACGTATTGCTTCGGCCGGCTTACTGCTTCTGCTGATGTCAGGGACTTTATTTTTGCTCATTCAGGATCAATTGTTCCGGCCTTCGTTGACATTTGATCAGGATTTTGAACAGGAAGTCAGGCGATTTGAAACCCTGAACCGGAAATACGACACCCTGACGCCATTTGTTTTCGACCCCAACACAACCACCCTTGAGCAATGGCTGCAAATGGGTTTTGATGAAAAAAAAGCCAGCTCTATTTTAAAATACATCCGGTCGGGTGGTAAATTCGGAACGAAAGAAGATTTTCATCGTTTGCGTATCATTACCGACAAAGAATTTGCACAACTGGAACCTTTTATCAAAATCAGCAAAAAGAAGCCGGCCGAAGTTCATGCCGGGGTTAAAACCGTAAAGCCGGAGCCTTTTCCGTTCGACCCCAATCATATTGAGGAAACAGACTGGCAAAAACTCGGGCTAAAAGCCTATCAATATCAAAATATCGTCAGCTATGTCAGAGCCGGCGGCGTTTTCAGAACAAAGCGGGATTTGCTGAAATTGTACAGCATATCGGATGATGATTACAACAAGCTTGCCCGATACATTCTGCTGCCCGAAAAAGACACGGCCAAAAAATGGAAAAAGCACAAACCAAAACCACATGAAAAAGTATTGGTGGAACTCAACAGTGCCGATTCGGCTGATCTGACAATGCTTTACGGTATCGGCCCGTCGTTTGCCAAACGAATCATCAGGTACAGGAATATGCTGGGCGGATATTGCAACAAATCACAACTTCTGGAGGTATACGGAATGGATTCTTCGAGATACAACGGCTTTGCGGAACAGGTCAGAATCAATACCGGACTGGTACAAAAAATCGATTTGAACAACAGTGATTTCAAAACGATTCTGAAACATCCGTATGTTGAATATTACATCGTAAAATCCATTTTCAAATACAAAGAGGCCAACGGACGGTTCGATTCGGTCGCCGAGCTGAAAAATGTTCCGCTCATTTACGATGAGCTTTACGAAAAACTGAAACCCTATTTCACCGTAACCAACACCGGCAAATGATGAAAACACGACGTAACAAACCGATACAACTGCTTTTACGGATCGTTGCCGCAGCAATTTTTCCGATGGTTTTTCTCATCCCGTTGCCGGGAAATGCCCAGGAACAAAAAGTGGCGGCAGACTCCTCACTATCAGGACTGCCTGTCGCAACGCAAATAAAAATCCTGAACCAATGGTCGGAAGCTTACAGAAACAACAACCCGGCAAAGGCTGAACAATTTGTCAGGAAAGCCATCGGGTTGTCGAAACAAACCGCCAATGATACCGCCCTGGCGCTTTCGTTTAAAAATCTGGGGAACATCAACTACGTCACCGGTCAGCTCGATTCGGCCTTGATACTGTATCACCGGGCTTACGAGATATACCGCCAATTGAACGACAGTGCCGGATGGTCAACCTGCCTGAACAACATAGCCATCGTCCATACCGGATTCGGGGAATTCGACAAAGCCATCAACGAACTGCTGCGCGCCACCGACATCAAACTAAAGCTCAACGACCTTTACATGGCAAGCATTTTCATGCGCAGCACCGGCGATTGCTATTATTACAAGGGAGATTACAAAAATGCAATGGGGTATTATGTAAAAGCCTCGAAACTGACCCGCTATTTCGACGATCCGCAGTTTTCGGTCCAGCTTCAAATCAGCATCGGCTCCATTTTCGAAGCGCTGAACGATTTCGGCAAAGCACTGGATTATTATCAAAATGCTTTGGTCATTGCCGACTCCATCAACGATCTCTATTTCAAATCCATCATCCTGTACGATATCGGCCTGGTCTATTTTTCGATGGAAAAATACCCCGAAGCGTTTGATCTTTTAAACCGTTCGCTGGCCATCAAGGAGGACATCAATTTCACCCAGGGCATTCCAAATGCTTTGATCCTGCTCGGAAAGATCTACGAAACCGACGGTAAGCCTGAAAAGGCCAACGAGCTTTACATCAGGAGCATGAAAATCAGCTATGAACTGAAAGACAAACATCTGCTGGTGAAATCGCTCAACAGCATTGCCGGCAACCTGCTGACGATGCAACATTACGATGACGCACTCGATTACCTGTCGCAAAGCCTTGAAATTGCCACCGAAATCGGAGCCAAACCGGAAATATCAGATATCTATCGCGAGATGGCCCTAACCTTTGCCGCACTCCGTCAAATGGACAGTGCCGATTTTTATCTGGACCATTACCTGAAACTGGAAGATTCGCTTAAACCGGATGAATCGGCTGTAAATGCCTTTGCCGATTCGTTGCAAAAGGCCCCGGCCTCCACTTTCAAAAAAAATACGGCTGAAGAGATCGGCAATAACGAACCTCCCTCCCCAACACCGAAACCGGACAAGCTTCCGTTGGAATTTCTTATGGCCCCTGCAATATTGATAATTCTTCTCACAGGTATATGTATCATTATTTTTGTGACATTTGCAACGGGTTTGTTTTACGGGAACAGGAAAAACAACAAGCGATTATTTCATAAATAAAAGGATATGACAAAACTCGGACAAGTTTTCAAAAGATACCCAAGGGCATTTTGGGTGGCCAATACGATGGAATTATTCGAAAGATGGGCATGGTACGGCATGTTCATGTTGCTGGCATTGTACCTTACCAAATCGACCGACACCGGGGCGCTGGGTTTTTCGCAGGAACAAAAGGGCTATCTGATGGGGCCGGTGGTGGCCATTCTTTATTTTATGCCGCTCATTACCGGAGCCATTGCCGACCGGTACGGCTATAAAAATGTTTTGATCGTGGCCTACCTGATCCTTTCATCGGGTTATTTTCTGATGGGTATCTTCAAAAGCTATTTTGCCGTTTATGTTGTTTTCATGTACGTGGCTGTGGGAGCGGCATTGTTCAAACCGATCATTTCGGCAACGGTAGCCAAGACCACCGACGATGAAACCTCCAGCATCGGCTTCGGCATCTTTTACATGATGGTGAACATCGGTGCCTTTATCGGGCCGGTAATCGCCTCCAAGCTACGCTGGATAAGCTGGCAATATGTTTTCATCATGTCGTCGGTAATCATTTTGATCAACCTGCTGATCGTCCTTTTTGTTTTCAAAGAACCGGAACGCCAGAAGTCGGACATTCCCCTCGGGAAATCAATCATTCAAATTTTCAAAAACATCTGGTTGGCGGTCAGCGACCTGAAATTGTTGGTTTTTCTCATCATCATCATCGGATTCTGGTCGATGTACAATCAATTGTTCTACACGCTCCCCGTATTTATCGACCAATGGATGGACACTTCGACGGTTTATAACGCCATTGCAAAAATTTCGCCGGGGCTGGCCTCCGCCGTAGGCACTTCGCAGGGAACCATTGCCCCCGAGATGCTCACCAACATTGATGCTTTTTACATCATCATTTTTCAAATTTTGGTTTCGGCTTTCGTAATGAAATTCAAGCCGCTCAATGCAATGATGTCGGGAATTTTTGTGAGCACCATCGGCCTGGCGCTTACATTTGCCACCAACAATCCCTTTTATCTGTTTCTTTCCATTCTGATTTTCGGTCTTGGTGAAATGGCCAGTTCGCCGAAGATTACCGAGTACATCGGCAAGATTGCCCCCAAAGAAAAAGTAGCACTTTACATGGGAGCGTCGTTCCTGCCCATGGCCGGAGGGAATTTCTTCGCGGGGATTCTTTCGGGTGATGTTTACGGAGGGATGTCCGACAAACTCACACTGCTGCAAAGAGAAGTAGAAACACGCGGATTGAACATGCCCGCCATATCCGACACTTTTACCCAAAACGATTTCTTTACCCGCGCCGGTTCGATGATGAATATGAACCAGAAAGAACTCACTACCTACCTCTGGAACACTTACCATCCGCAAAACATCTGGATGGTCTTTGCCGCCATCGGTACAGGTACGGTAATCCTGCTTTTTTTATACGATAAATTTATTCTTTCGGGAAGGAAGCAATCGACGGAGCAATAATAATGACCAACCGGATTTTTGGGACAAACTAATTGCGATAGAATTGAATCACAAAATTTTGCCCGCACTCAAAAATCCTTTCACATAATCTTCAACACCTTCTTCGAGTGATGAAAACGGTTTCACATAACCGTAATCCCGCACTTTTGTCATTTCCGCTTCGGTAAAATACTGGTATTTATCGCGAATATCCTCCGGGGTGTCGATAAATTCGATGACCGGCTCTTTACCCATCGCGGCAAAAGTGGCATGTGCCAGGTCTAAAAATGTTCTTGCTTTTCCCGTCCCCAGATTATACAGGCCCGGCGCTCCGGGATGCTCCATAAAATAGATCAGCACATCCGCCACGTCTTTCACATACACAAAGTCACGCAATTGTTTGCCGTCTTCAAAATCTGGGCGGTGTGAGCGAAACAGCTTCATTTTTCCGGACGCTTTTATTTGGTTGAAAGCATGAAAAATCACCGAAGCCATTCTGCCTTTATGATATTCGTTGGGACCGTAAACATTAAAAAATTTGAATCCTGCCCAAAAAGGCGGCGTTTCCGTCTGTTTCAAAGCCCATTTGTCAAAGTTATTTTTCGATTCGCCGTACGGATTCAGCGGTTTAAGGCGTTGGACGATTTCGTGGCTGTCGCTGTAGCCCAACTCCCCCAGCCCGTATGTTGCAGCCGAGGATGCATAAATCAACGGGATGCCGTATGCCGCGCATTTGCGCCACATCTCTTTGGTATAATTCAGGTTCAGGCGGTTGAAAACCGAAACATCAAATTCCGTGGTGTCCGTCCGGGCTCCGATATGAAAAACAAACTTCACCTCATTGTGATGCTGTTCGAACCATTCGAAAAATGTATTCCGGTCAATCTTTTCGCGAAATGTTTTATTTTCAAAATTCCTCTTTTTTTCAGCAACCGAAAAGTCATCCACCAGAACCAGGTTCCGAATTCCTTTTTCATTCAGCACCCCGGTCAATACACTACCTATAAAACCTGCTGCACCTGTAACTACAATCATAATTTACCATTTGTTTTCATCAT
>JAOZMX010000010.1:11743-35684 GCA_029934065.1 Bacteroidales bacterium | reverse complement strand
ATATTGAATGATGAAGTTTTTTTTCAGGATGGGGCAAGCGTTTTATTTTCAAAAAAGTTAAATTGAAAAACGGACATTGCGAGCCCGGTTTATCGGGAGAAGCAATCTCTCTCGGCTTAGCAGCACATCTGTTAGCAGGCCACATCTAAAATCGTTAATCTTCAATCTGAAATCGTAAATAAAGATCAAAAATCTAACATCTAACATCGGACATCTGATATCAAAAGTCAGAAGGAAAAAGTTATGGGTTATTAGGTTAAGGGTGGAAAGTGGTTGACAGGGGAGATGCTTTTTTTTTGAACACCGAATATTGAATGATGAAAGGAAGGAAGAAAGGCTAAAGGCTAAAACTCAAAGTGAAAAGGCTAAATTTAAGGGTGAAAAGTGCATGATGAAACATCCATTAAAAATTAGAACGGCCAATATTTACACTCCAGTGCTGAAAGAAAAATTATCAACCCCAGCGGGGTTGAACTACAATAGCCACGGGCTTTAGTCCGTGGGAAAATGTGAATTTACATCAAACCGGTTTTGGCGTAATTTTCGATGGCGCAGCCGAAAATTATGACAAAATCATTAAAACCAATCAACAAGCCACGGGCGGCCAGCATCTCTTCAGTCCCTTCAGTCTCTCCAATCCATCTTGTCTCTCCTACAAATTCTCTCCTTCCATTACCTATTAATAAAATACGTAGAGGCTGTCAGGATTTTGCTACACCCACCTGTTTTTCCACCTCTTCCCGCAGCCGCTTTAAGCTCATGTTACCAACGGCGATGGGGCGCAATTCGCCCATGATCCAGTTGACGGCACTTTCCGGCTGGTTTTTGCGTCCGGTTTTTTCGTAAATTTCTTTCAACGTGCCTATTCTCGAAACGATTTCCTTTTCCGGCACATGTTTGAATTTCAGAGTTGTCAGCACCGACTCGAACTCCATTTTCGGGTACTCGTAAAGCAGGGGGAGCATTTTTTTGGCAATGGCAATATCCAGTCCTTTCTTTTTCAGAAAAGCAAACAGTGCATAAATGATCTTTTCGTTGAATGTGGCCGACGGCGTATAATGTCCTTCCACAAACTTGAGCGTATGCCCAAGGAAAGTACCGGCAAATTTGGGATTGATTTCCAGTTCGGTAACAATCCTGCGGATCAACGGAAACAAGTTTTTTCTCAAGATGTAAATAAAAGTATCTTCGGGGATTCCCCACTGTTGCATTGTCCGGTAGCGTTCCGCCACCTCTTCGGGGAGGTTACGCCCCAATGCTTTGATATGCTCATCTTCGAGAGGGATGGGCGCCGAATCGGTATCGGGATACATGCGGTCGGCACCCGGGAGAACCCGTTCGAAGATGGTCGTGCCGTCTTCAAACGATTTCCGGGTTTCGTTGGGCACACCTTCAAAGGCCATCCTGCAGCGTTCCTCGATGGTTTCGAGTGCCGTTTTCATATCTTGTTCTGGTCCCCAAACAATTATTTGAGCATCATCCTCACCGGCATTCAGAATGGTGGCCACTTTTTTCAGGTCATCCTCACATACCATCGGCGACAACTCTTCCGAGTGGGTCATGTTGGGCTTTTCGAGACAAGCAATGACTTTCAGCCTGTCCGAGAGCTCGTCCGCAAAGATTTTTTCCTCCTGTGTAAAATGCGACAAGATGCCTTTGAAATGCGGCAAATTGACGGCAAGAAGCTGATTTCCGTTCTTTTTGGCGTCGTTGATGGCATTGCAGGTGAAGGTGAGGGCATGATGCCTCAAATATTCGTAGCTGATGTTCCATTGTCCGGGATCGGCAATCTTTTTCAGGAGTTTGTCACGCAGAGCAAGCAACGCCCATTGCCTGAACGCTTCCTTGTGTGTCAGTTCGGGTATCCACCTTGTATGGGCCACACCTTTGATCTCCACCCGTGCGCCTCCACGGCAACTTACATTTACGTCTTCGCGCCCGGCGCCCATTCCCGTTCTCACCTTTCCCGTGCTCCGGTTCAAAAAACGGATGCAGTTGCAGGCTTCCATCACCTCATCAGGATTTACACATTCGGGATAAGTAACCGTTTCGATCAATGGCATGCCCAACCGGTCGGTCTTAAAGATACGCACGTGTCCGATGTCGGAAATCTCACGACACGAATCCTCTTCGAGGCTCAACTGGATCAGGCGAATTTTTTTATGACGCAATGCGATTTCTCCTTCTACGCCGATGATTGCCGTACGCTGAAAACCCGTAGGGATACTGCCGTCGAGGTATTGCTTGCGGGTGATGTGTACTTCGCCCACAATGTTCAGTTTCGACAGCAGTGAAATTTCAATGGCAATATCCAGCGCTTCACGGTTGAGCGGAAACGGTGGCGTGTCGTCCACTTCGTAGGTACAGGTGGTTTCGTTCTTCACACGGTAAATGATCTCTTTCCGGGTTTTGAATTCCATCAGTGCGGTGCCGTCGTATTCGCCCAGCTCACTGAGCGTGGGGCGCATGTGCCTGATCAGCTCGGCATCATAATCTTCGCTTTTGTTGAAAATACCGGCAGGACAGTTGCAAAACAGTTTTTTGCGGGTCAGCAGTTGTTGGTGAACTTCCAGTCCCGATTTGAAGCCTATCCGGTCATAATCTTTTTGTGTGGCCTCTTTGCGCGAAACGTACCCTATGGCTTTTTTCGTTTCCTCGTAGTTTTTGCGCGGATCAAATCTCTTTTTCATCTTTGGGTTTCATCACGATTTTTAAAAGCGCCAAATGTAGATAAAGTTAAGAAACCAGCATGAAAAATCAGACAAAATCTTTCCACATTTTCGTTCTTCATTTTTTTTATTACTTTTGTTCAAAATAAAAATTTCACCGTTTTCTTCAAAATCAAAAACGATTTATTATGAGTAGCTCATCCAAGACTTCAACCGTTGTTTTAAGTATTATCGCCATTGTGGTATTGATTGCTGCGCTGGTCTATTTTTTGGTTTTCAGCAAAAACGCGCAGTACGATAAGGCCATCAAGCAGGCGGATAATTATTATACCGCACAAAATTATACCGAAGCCAAAAATCATTATGAAGATGCTTTGAAAATAAAGCCTGATGCCGATTATCCTTTGCAACAGATACAGGACATCGAAACGCTGATCAAACAGCAGGAAGTCCAAAAAAAGTATGATGAAGCCATAAAAACCGCCGACAACTATTTTAACAGAAAGGAGTACGATAAGGCCAGAGAGTATTATCTGATGGCAGCCAACTACAAAACCAACGAGTCCTATCCGGTGGATCAGATCCAAAAGATTGAAGAACTCCTTGCAGCGAACCAAGCCGAAGCCATGCGAAATTCAAAAGAAAACTACCGCTACCATATCGTTATCGGTAGTTTCCTCAACGGACAGAATGCCGAAGCTTTGCTGAAAAAATGGAAAGCCAAAGGCCGCAATTCGTTCATCCTTCCCCGCAAGGAGTTTGACATGGAAGCGGTGGTTTACGATTCCTATCCCGACATACACACCGCCTACAACAATCTCGACAAAGTGAGAAACGAAATTACCGACGATGCATGGGTAATCTATTACAAGCAAAAATAGACATGGAATACAAGCGGCTGTGACCTGTGGAAATAAACCTGCGTGATATGGCGTTAATGTCATCCGTGATCTCTCCTCAAAAAAAATATCTGTTTTTACCGGTGCTCATCGTTGCCTTGACGATGTTGACCCAACACGCATCAGCCCAGAAAAAAACAAAAATAAAACTCATCAACGCGGGTGAGTTGATCGGGAAGACGATTGACAAGGCAGAAATGAACATTTTTGTACGTGATGTGGCTTTTAAGCACGACAGCACCTATCTATACTGCGACAGCGCCATCCTGAATCCCGCCCAAAATAATTTGCATGCCTACGGCAATGTACACATCTTCGTTAGCGATACCCTCAACTTGTACAGCGATGTTTTGTTTTACGAAGGCGATAAGCGCATGGCCACCATGACGGGCCATGTTAAACTTGTGGACAACGATGCCACACTTACCACCGATCGTTTGATCTACGACCGGATCATAAAAGTTGCTTATTATACCACAGGTGGTAAGATCGTGAACGAAAAGAATGTCCTTACGAGCCGGCAGGGGTATTACCATACCGAATCGAAAGACTTGTTTTTTAAGGAAAATGTGGTGTTCGACAATGAGGAATACCACATGGTTTCGGATTCGATGCGCTATAACACCAATACGGAAATTGTCCATATTACGGGAGCGACCACCATCACCGGAGAAGACGAAATGTTGTATGCCGAAGCAGGATGGTATGACTCCAGACTGGACAAAGCCCGGCTGAAAGAACACCCTCACATCTGGTACAATGAGCAATACCTTTCGGGCGACAGCATTTATTACGACAAGAATGCCGGTATTGGAGAAGCTTTTGGAAATGTATTGATCAAAGACACTTTGCAGGATATGATCATTACCGGGCACTATGCCGATTACCGGAAAGGAAAAGGCTATGCCTATGCTACCGACAGTGCCTGCGCCATCCTTATTGATGTCGCCGACAGTTTGTACCTCCATGCCGACACCCTGTTGCTTACCTTCGACACGCTTCAGGGGCCGGAAACCTTGTTCGCCTTTTACCACACCAAATTTTACAAAACCTCCATACAGGGAATGTGCGATTCGCTGGTTTACAGCTTCAGCGATTCAACCATCCTGATGAACGGCCTGCCGGTATTGTGGACACAGGACAACCAACTGACGGCCGATCGGATCAAGATATTCAGCTCAAACCAGCAGGTTGATTCGATGCAGATGATCAATTCGGCATTTATCATTTCGGTGGATGAATACGGAGAAGATCAATACAACCAGATCAAAGGAAGGGATATGACGGGATATTTCGAAAACAATGAACTGTACCGGATTGATGTTTTCGGCAACAGCCAGACCATCTATTTTGTCAGGGAAGAGGACGGCGCCCTCATCGGCATTAATCAGGCCGTGGCCGGGAATATGACCATCCGGGTTGGCGAAAGAAATGTCACGGACATCTATTACTACGACAAGCCGGATGCCCATCTGATCCCGGAAGCACAATTCCCGAAACAGGAACTCAAACTGAAAAATTTCAACTGGCTTGGTCAGCACAGGCCGCTCAACAAAAATGATATTTTTATCTGGAGAACTGACACTCCGGCTTTAAAACACTAATATTTAGGATGAAAAAACAAACTTACCGCTTCTTTTTATTGCTTATCATTCCCTTTTTTATGATGATGTCGTGTCGCAACAGCATCAATATCAACAACCGGCAGGTAAGCAACATCTTTGTCCCCGAAAATGCCGACACCTTAACAGCCGCTGCGGCACAGGAATTACAACAATACCTTTCCCGCATCACGGGCAAGGAACTAAAAATCAAAGATGCCGCCGCAACCGACGGGAATGCGTTTTATATCGGGAAACACTTCCTGAACGACAGTCTGTTGTCATTACTTTCGGACACCCTGAAAGAGGATGCTTTTTTAATTGTTTCGAATGACAACGGGATTTACCTCTCCGGGAAAAATCCCACCGGCGATTATTATGCCGTAACTACGTTGCTTGAAGAATTTCTGGGGTGTATGAAATTTAATGTAAAAGAGGAGCTTGTTCCCAAAGCGGAAGCCATTGTGTTACCCGAAATATCGAAAGTTTACAATCCGGCTTTCACCTGGCGTGAAGAACATTTCCCCGGAAGATTGGACAAGGATTTTCGCCTCTGGCACAAGATCGACGATCATAGCATTTGGGGGTTGTTTGTTCATACGTTTGACGACCTGATCCCTCCGGATAAATATTTTGACACCCACCCCGAATATTTTGCATTGGTTAACGGACGTCGTTTGCGCGACGGGCAGTTGTGTTTGAGCAACCCCGAAGTGATCAATGAGCTGATCAAGAATCTCGGCAAAAGGATCGAAGCCGAGCCGGACAAAAACTATTGGTCGGTTTCGCAAAACGATTGTTACAATTACTGCGAATGTGAAAACTGCAAAAAACTTTACGAAAAATACGGCAGTTTTTCGGGGGCATACATTCAAATGGCCAATCAGGTAGCCGACGCTTTTCCGGATAAGATCATTTCAACGCTGGCCTATCAGTTTACCCGTTCGGCACCGGAAAACATCCGCCCGCACGATAATGTGAACATCATGTTTTGTTCCATTGAGTGCAACCGCTCGATGCCGCTGGCTGACGACCCCCGCAGTGCAGGCTTCGTAAGAGATATGAAAAACTGGGCAAAGATCACCGATAATATTCTGGCATGGGACTATGTGGTGCAGTTTTCCAATTTGTTAACACCGTTTCCCAATTTTCATGTATTACAGCCAAACATCCGTTTCTATCGCGACAACGGGGTTTCGATGATGTTTCAACAAGGCAGCGGAAGCTCATGGTCGGACATGTCGGATTTGAAACAATACCTGATCGCCAAATTGCTTTGGAATCCGGATATCAACGCCGATTCGGCCGTCAACAGGTACATTGATCTTTACTACGAAAAGGCAGCCCCGTTCATCAGGGAGTATTTCAACCTAACCCACGACAGCCTCATTGCTCATCAGCAAGAACAAAGTTTGAACATTTACGGCTTTCCCGTCAGTTATGTGCATTCCTTTCTGACGCCGGAACTCTTGTTGAGATACCGTAACATCATGGACAGTGCCGAAAATGCTGTGGCTGATGACAGTGTATTGTTGAAAAGGGTTTTAAGGGCACGCATTGCCGTGGATTTTGCAACGATAGATATCGCTTATAATTCGGATGCATTTGAAAAATTCTGGGCAAATGATCCCGAAAGATTGAAAAATTTTATGGCGAAATTGCCGGATGAGCTTGACCGGTTTGTGGAGAATTGTAAGATAACAGGTGTGTGGCGGGTCAACGAACGGAATTTCAAACCGGAGGCCTATGCCGAATACATCAAACAAAATTTAAAACGGCAGCAGATGGCCAACAAGCTTGATAGCGCCACATTGAAATGCCTGACGAAATACAGCCCGAAATATCCTGTGGGAGGGGTGGATGCGCTTACCGATAAATTGATGGGTGGTTTGCATTTTCGTTACAACTGGCTGGGATTCGAAGGCGAAGACATGATTGTGGTGGCCGATTTCGGCCGAAAGACGACATTTGAAAGTGTTTCGATGAACTTTCTGAAAGATTTTGTTTCATGGATATTTCTTCCCCAAGAGATCACCGTTGAAGTTTCGGATGACGGAACGCATTACAAGGAGGTTGCCCGGATAGTACCGGATGATACCGACAGGAAATACAAAGTCCTTTCGGTACCCTACCGGTTGGAATTCCCAAAAGTGTCGGCACGTTATCTGAAAGTTTCTGCAACTTCCATAAAGACTTGTCCCCCATGGCATCGCGGGTTTGGAAAACCTTCCTGGATATTTTGTGATGAGATCATTGTGGAATAAAACCGTGATACCTTTACGTGCCACTACCATCAGCACAAGCCGGTACCATTTGATATCAGATGCCTGTCCTCGACTTGTCGGGATTAGATGTAAAATGTTGTGCGTGTAAGAAATTTTTGCGATGATCCTTGTGGTGGTAAATATAACGGGACACCTCACCAGAGCTTTAGCCCAAAATATTTCACGATTTTTTTATGGTTGGGCCAAAGCCCGGTTTTCAGGCTGATTATTGAATGGCATAAATGATGCTCCTATTTATAAATCAATAACATTTTTATCACCACATCCGTATTACACAGCTAAAACCTTGTTCTCTTCGTTACTCCTCTTCTGCGCTGCAATCTCTGGCTTTGCTGAAGAGAAAGGCCGTCAGCTCACTCACCAGTCCGATGACAAAAGCCATCAGCCCGAGGTAATCGAGCCGTTGATGTGTGGGATCGCGGAAGATATGAACGGTAACGTAAGCAAAAAACAAAACGATGATCCCATTGATCAGGTGTAGTACCCCGAGGGCATTTTTTTGCCGGAACATGATTCCGGCTTCTATAAAATCGGAGAACATCGAATAAACGATCCACGAAACAATGATGCGCAGTAAAACCTGAATGGAACCGTCGTAATTAAAAGCCAGCCAAATGCCAAACCCCAGGTTGATCAGCCCCGAAACAATGAGCAATGATTTGTTCTTTACATCCTTCACCAAAAAAGCAACGGCAAGAAACAAGATGGCGATCAGCATGATCAGAATTACAAAAAACACCGAAAGTGTCGAGAATGTTCCGGTTTGCATGAGTGCCATCAGACCGAACAAAAAATAAAACACACCTTTCATTGTGTGTATCCAGGGATTATCGTACGATTTAATTTCCATGATTTGACAGTAATGGTTTGAATTAAGATTTGTTTTGCATTTGCAAAATTAAACAATCAACGCAAAGCAAACCCGAAAAATTGTTGATCACTCTTGGCAGCACCAACAGATTCTTTCGCTTTCATCCGATTGTGCGGCAATGTGGATTAAAACGGGAGTCCTATCCGGGAAACAAGACATATCTCATCAATCCCGTTTCTGCTGTGTTTATTTTTTTTAATTTGATTGCAACCCAAAAGGAGAAACCGGAAAATATGTTATTCTGAAATTCTATGCCGGTCAAAATCCACGATTCGTCCTTTTGAATTTAACACCGGCACAACCGCGGATGTATCCTGCATCAACGAAAACTCCAGCACATCGTCCCTTCCAAGTCGTCTGAGCCGTTCGCGGTGACGGGCTTTTTCCAGGTAAGCAAGCACATCCTGTCGTGCTTTTTCCCAAAGGTCGAGCGACGCCCATGCCGAGTCACAACGGATAAGGTAAGGCTTTCGCTCAAGCAGTTGTCCGATCAGCGCACCGGCAAAGATGGTGTCTTCGAGGCAAAAAGTATTTTTCCATCCCGAACAAAGGATCAACACATTTTTGTTTTGCCGCGAAAGCCATTGCGCCAACGCCGATATATTGGAAAAGGCACCCAGCACAACCTCTCCCAGCACGGCAGCTTTTGCCAGCGCCACCGTGCCGTTGGTGGTACTAAAGACAATTTCTTTTCCGCGTATTTTGTGTTTTTTAAATTCGAATGCGGAATTGCCGAAGTCGGCAAAATCAAGGGTTTTTCCGTTTTGCTCGGCCGCCACCATAAAGCCCCGGCTTTTCAACTGCCTGGCCTCTTCGGGGGAAGAAACGGGAATGATCGCGGAAGCCCCTGCACCAAGTGCGGCAATCATGGAAGTGGTAGCCCGGAGAATATCAACCACAACAACCGTCAGGTTTTCGCGTACAAAGATATCATCCGCCAGTCGTGGCGAAAAACAAACTTCAATGTGATAACCTCTCCCCTGTTCCTGCATTTTTGATTCAATAAGATTAATGGCCATGCTTCAGGGGCATGTTGATCCCTGTATAAAAGCCCTACCCTTTGTAAAACGGCAGTTTGACTACCTTGGCTTTAAGCAGTTTTTTCCTGATGCGGATATAAATTTCGGTGTCGAATTTGGAAAATTCCGTTTTGACATAGCCCATGCCGATGGCTTTTTTCAGCGACGGCGACATGGTTCCCGAGGTGACCTCTCCGATGACATTACCGTCGGCATCGCAAATCTCATAATGTTGCCGTGCAATTCCTTTGTCAATCATTTCAAATCCGCGCAGCCGCCGTTGTACTCCTTCTTCCTTCAGTTTCTGGTGATACTCGCGCATGATAAAGTCGTTGCCATCCACAAATTTGGTGATCCAGCCCAAGCCGGCTTCAATGGGGGATGTGGTATCGTTGATGTCATTTCCGTAAAGGCAAAATCCCATTTCGAGGCGCAATGTGTCGCGTGCCGCCAGGCCAATGGGCTTGATGCCGAATTCCCTGCCGGCATCAAAAACGGCATTCCATATTTTTTCTCCGTCGCCGTTGGCAAAATAGATCTCAAAACTGTTCTTCTCTCCCGTATAACCGGTGGCCGACAGAAGCACATCCTTCACGCCGGCAAGCTCCACCTTTTTGAAAGTGTAATAAGGGATCTCCGCCAGATCGGTCGTGGTCAGTTTCTGCAATGTTGCCAGCGCTTTCGGGCCCTGCACGGCCAGTTGTGCCGTTTCATCCGATGCATTGTACAATTCGGCGCCTTTGGTGTTTTGCAGATTGAGCCATTGCCAGTCTTTTTCGATATTGGAAGCATTCACCACGAGCAGATAGGTTTCGGCATCAAAACGATAAACCAGCAGGTCGTCAACGATTCCGCCCTTGTCGTTGGGGAAGCAGGTGTATTGCACTTTGCCGTCGGTCAGTTTTGCCACATCATTGGAGGTCACCCGCTGCACAAGTTCGAAGGCATTGGGCCCTTTCGCCCATATTTCGCCCATGTGCGACACATCGAAAACACCCACGGCTTTGCGTACGGTTTCGTGTTCGATGTTCACTCCTTCAAACTGAACAGGCATCCAGAATCCGGCAAATTCAACCATCTTGGCGCCCAGCGCCTCATGCATTTTTGTAAAAGCAGTGTATTTCATCTTTCCATTTTTAATTTTAACCGGCCGCAAAAGTAACCAATTGCATCAACCGGAAAAAGTAGTTTTTATCTTTTTAAGGTTTTTACTGACCACCGGCAGCGTTCATCTCATCCTGCGATATCCAGCCGCCGCCAAGGGCTTTGTAGAGCTTGATATAAGCATCGAGGTACTTTCGGTAAACTTCCGATGCAGCCAGTTGAGCACTGAATTTGGAGCGCTCCGAATCCAGCACTTCGAGGTAGCTGGTCACGCCGCCGTTGTACCGTTCCATGGAGAGTTTGGCAGCATTGTCGGCAGCGATCATCTGACGGTACCGGGCCCTGGATTCGTTTTCCAGTGTTTTGATCTCCACAAGCGCATCTTCCACTTCTTTAAAAGCCTGTAAAACGGTTTTCACATAAATCAAACTGTCTTGCTTCATCCGTTGCCGTTCAATTTCCACACGTCGTTTATTCTTCCCGAAGTTGAAGACCGGGCCGAGGAAGTTTCCGCCGAAGGACCATACCAACGATTCGCCGGAAAAAATTGAAGAGAGGTCGGCGGTGGCGGCACCCAGCATGCCCGTGAGGCTGAAGGAAGGGAACCGCATGGCCTGTGCCACGCCGATGCGGGCATTTTGGGCTGCCAGCATTTGTTCCGCCTGCAAAATGTCGGGACGTCTTTGCAGTAATGTTGACGGGATGCCGGCCGGTATTTCCGGTGGAATGACCACATCACTCAAAACCTTATTCCTTGTCACCGGCCCCGGGTTTTTACCGAGCAGCACCCTTAAGGCGTTCTCCGTTTGTGCCACGGCGCGCCGGTACAACGGCACCAATGCGGCGGCATCGGCTTCCTGAATCTCGGCCTGATTGAGATCAATCTCCGGTACAATGCCTTTACTGTACCTCTCCTGGATTATCCATAAAGATTCCTTTCGGGAGGACAATGTTTTTTCTGAAATCTGCAACCGTGCATCGTAATCCAGCAAAGCAAAATAGGTGTTTGTCACTGCCGTGATCAAACCGATCTGAACAGCCCTTTGTCCGTATTGCGAAGCAAAAAGCTCGGCACGCGCAGCTTCGGTTGACCGGCGCACTTTCCCCCAGAAATCCAGCTCCCACGCCAGGTTTAATCCGGCGCCAAAGCTGTTGAACGGATCCGAAGTCCCTGTGCCATCCAGGTTGAGCTGGTATCGTGATGCGGCGCCGTCGTAACCCAGCACGGGCCACAAATCGGCTTTGCTGTAACCCACCATGGCCATTGCTTCTTCAATCCTTGATGCCGCTATCAACACATCCTGATTGTTAACGAGCGCCGTGTCGATAAGCGCTGCCAGTTCATCGTCGTTGAAAAGCTCCCACCATTTCAGGTTCAATACCGAATCGGCCTGTGTCGAGATGCTGTCGAACCTGTAGGACTGAAGCGTATGCAGTTGCGGCTGCTTGTAATTGGGGCCCACTTTGCAACCCGTCAGTGCAACAATGAACACAATGATGCTAAAAAATATAATTTTCGGTTTCATCTATTACAATTATTAAAATTTAAACTTGTATGGTTTCATCATCATTTGCTTGCAACAATGCTTTTTTCATCAATGTTGACCGCCTTTTCCCTTTTCTTTTCGTAGCCGAACAATTTGCCAATCGCCACAAACAACATGGGATACAGGAACACACCGAGGAACGTTGCCAGCGTCATGCCACCCAACAGTGCCATACCCATCACTTTACGCGCTTCGGCGCCGGATCCCGTAGCGACAACCAGCGGAAAAACTCCGAGAATAAATGAGAACGCCGTCATCAGGATCGGCCTGAAACGCGATTTTGCCGCTTTGACGGCCGCATCGAACAAACTCAATCCGCTCTTGAACTCTTCGTTGGCATACTCAACGATAAGGATGGCATTTTTGGCCGCCATTCCGATAAGCATCACAAATGACACCTGTGCAAAAATGTTGTTCTCGAAGGTGGGGCTGAAAAGCCGCGCCGCCCATAAGGCAAATAACGCTCCGAAAATGGCAAACGGCGTTCCGAGCAGAATGCTGAAAGGCAGCGACCAGCTTTCGTATTGTGCCGAAAGAATGAGAAAAACGAACAGAAGCGAGAAAGTGAGGATCACGCCGAGGGAGCCGGAAGCTTTTTCTTCCTGATACGACATGGCATTCCACGCATATCCCATATCCTGCGGAAGCACTTCGGCAGCCACTTCTTTCAGAGCGTTGCGGGCTTCGTCGGAGGTATAGCCTTTGGCAGGGCCTCCGGTAACTTCCACTGATCTGTAAAGGTTGAAACGTGTGGTGAAATCGGGGCCGGAAATGGATTTTACCGTTGCCAGTGTTGCCAAAGGCACCATTTTATCTTCCTTGTTTTTAATGAAAAAATAATTCAACTGTGCCGCATTCATACGATACTGGGGTTCCGCCTGAACGTAGGTTTTATACAGACGTCCGAAACGGGTAAAGTCGTTCACGTAGGCACCACCGAGAAACGCTCCTACCGTCGTATAAAGGTCGTTGAGCCGCACACCCAGTTTCAGTGCTTTTTCCCTGTCGATGTCCATGTATCGCTGCGGTACTTCAGCCTGAAAAGTGGTGGATGCCCGTCCTATTTCGGGACGATCGTTGGCAGCTTTGATGAAAGCCATGGCATACTTCGACAGATAATCGGGTGTGTTGCCGCCTTTGTCCTGCAACATGATGCTAAAACCCGATCCGTTGCCGAGACCGGGAATGGCCGGCGGGCCGAAAGCAAATACCTGTGCCCCCTTGATGGCATAAAGCTTTTGATTGACCTGCTGAATGATCTCCTTTGCGGTAAATTTTCTTTCGTCCCATTTTTTCAGCGAGATGAACAAAAATCCCGTGTTGGATGTCATGGCTCCCGACAGAATACTGTATCCCGTGGCAGTGGTGACATAGTCGATCTCATCCATTCCGAGGAGGATATTCTCAACTTTTTTTGTAATGCTGTCCGAACGCTGCAACGATGCTGCATTGGGCAACTGGACATTGACAAAGAAATAGCCCATGTCCTCTTCGGGGATAAAGCCGCCGGGGACCAAACTACCGAAGATACCGGCACCAATGGTCATGATCACGATAAAAACAATGCCGCGTTTTATTTTTCGTGCAACGATATTGGTAAAGCTCATGTATGCTTCGGTGCTTTTATCCATCCCGTGGTTAAACTTCCTGAAGAACCAACCGAGCGGGCCTTTTACGGGTTTGGGCTTTTTCAGCAGCAGCGAACATAAAGCCGGGCTCAACGTCAGTGCATTCACCGAAGAGACAATCACCGAAACCACAATGGTGATGGCAAACTGCTGATAAAGAATACCGGTGATCCCCGCCATGCCGGCAACGGGGATAAAAACCGCAATCAGCACCAATGTGGTGGCAATTACGGGAGCAGTTACTTTACGCATGGCATCCAGGGTTGCTTCTTTGGGAGTCATTCCCGAAGCAATGTTCACCTGTACCGCTTCCACCACCACAATGGCGTCGTCAACAACGATACCGATGGCCAGCACCAGACCGAGCAGCGACAACACATTGATGGTAAAACCCAGCGCCGGAAAAAACATAAAAGCGCCGATAAGCGACACGGGAATGGCCAGTGTGGGAATTAGCGTAGCCCTCCAGTCCTGAATAAAGATAAAAACCACGAGGATGACCAGTACAAGCGCAATGAACAGCGTGATCACAATGTCTTTGATACCCGCTTTGATGGGAGCGGTGGTATCCATCGAAACTTTGTATTCGATGCTTTCGGGAAAACGCTTTGAAAGCTTTTCCATCTCGTTTCTGATGTTCTGTGCCAGTTCGACGGCATTGGAACCGGGCGCCTGATAAAGCGCCACAATGGCAGCGGTTTTTCCATTGAGACGCGGGATCATATTATACGTTTCCACGCCGAGATTAATGTTTGCAATATCCTTCAGTTTGATCTGCGAACCGTCGTGCCTTGTCCTCACTACGATCTCGCCGAAAGCTTCCGGCGAATTGAAACGGTCGGGTAAGCGGACGGTGTAGGTAAACTCTGTTCCCGGCGGAGCCGGTTCCGCACCGAATTTACCACCCGGAACGATCAGGTTTTGTTCGTTAATGGCGTTGATGATCTCCGGCACGGTTAATCCCAGTTGCGAGAGCCTGTCGGGTTTTACCCAAATCCGCATGGAGTAATCCGAAGCACCCAGCACATCCACACGGCCGATGCCTTTGATACGTGCAAGCTGGTCTTTGATGTTGATCAGTGCATAATTTCCCAGAAAATCCTGGTCATAACGGCCGTCGGAAGTCAACGTCACCAGCATCAGCATGCTGGGCAACGATTTTTGTGTGGTAACCCCGTACTTCTTCACAGGTTCGGGCAACTTGGCCGTTGCCGCCGAGACCCTGTTCTGCGCCAGTACCGTGTTCATATCCGGGTCGGTACCCACATCGAAAGAGATGTCGATGACCATTGTGCCGTCGTTGGCGTTGGTGGATTTCATGTAGATCATGTTGTCCACACCATTGATTTGCTGTTCCAGCGGCGTGGCCATTGACTCTTCCACGTTCAGTGCGTTGGCACCCGTATAGGTTCCGCGCACCTGCACGATGGGTGGTGTCAGATTCGGGTATTGCTCAATGGGCAAGCCGATCAGCGAGATGATGCCCACAATGACGATCACAATAGCGATTACCATTGCAACAATGGGCCGGTGTACGAAAAAATTCCCTTTATTTTCTGCCATGATTGATGCTATTGCCGGTTGGTTAAACTTTTGAACTGTGTGATCTCGGGCGTTACTTTCATTCCCCTGCCGACTTTCTGGAGTCCTTCAAGCACAACCTTTTCTCCGGGTTTCAATCCTTCGGTAACAAGGAGCATGTCACCAATGCCGGCTCCCACTTTGATAATGCGCGGTTCCACCTCGTCGGCATCATTGACCACAAAAACCGAATACTCTCCCTGCAACTCCATGACACATCGCTGCGGAATCAACAGACCGCCTTTGACGGTTCTCATCTTTGCTTTCACACGGGCATACAGGCCGGGGCGCAACAAAAGATCGGGATTGGGAAAGGTAGCCTGAACAAGGATGGTTCCCGTTTCCGGATCAACGCCACGGTCGATAAAATCAACCGTTCCCGTATGATTGTACAATGTGCCGTCGGAAAGTATCAGTTCCATCTTTTCTTTTTTCACCGACTCACCTTTTACTCCATCCTCTATGTTCTTGCGGTGTCTTCGCGAAAGATTGAGGTAATCGGATTCGGTGAGAAAGAACGTCACCCTTACTTCGTCGGTTTTTGAAACAACATTCAGGATCACCGGATTGGGTTCACGTCCCACAAAATCCCCAACCTGTGCCAGCGTTTTCCCGATGATCCCCGTTATGGGCGAATAGATGCGGCAATAGCCCAGTTCTATCAATGCGGAATGGAGATTGGCTTTTGCCGCTTCCACCGCCGAGAGCGCCGCATCATATTGTGCCTGCTTGGCATCAAGGTCACTCTTACTCACGGCATTCATCTCCGCCAGCGGCTTGTAACGATCCAGATCGTTTTTGGCTTTCACCAAATGCGTTTCCGCTTCGGCCAGCTTGCTTTTTTGTACATTGACATTTGCCTTATACGGCAGCGAATCAATGGTATATAGCAACTGCCCCCTGGACACCATAAAACCTTCCCTGAAATGAATCCCTTCGAGCATCCCCTCTACCCTTGCACGGATGGGAATGTCTTTTTTACCATAAACCTGACCGATAAATTCCTGATAGATCGGCACATCTTTCTGAATGACTTCCACCACAGGAATTTTCGGCGGCAAGCTTGTCTTAACCTCTTTTTCCTTACAGGATGTCGCCATAAAAAACAACATGATCAACAAGCTGCTCACACATGTAAAAGAATAAAATTTGTTTTTTTTCATTTGTATTTATTTAATAATTTGATCAATTAACTTTTATAAAATTCCGGTCATTCCTCAATGACGACCGACACCGGAAAATGGTCGCTGTAGCCGTCGGGGTTGAAAGTACTTTTTTTGGAGGGGCGCCCAAAGGCAACAGGCGTGGGATAACGTCCGCCGCTGACCATCTCGGGGATCATTTCAACCTGTACGGGATAATTTCCGTTGTTATCCTTTCGAACTTTGATTTTCCCTGTTGTTTTAACCAATGATTTGGAAAGCATGATCTGGTCGAAAACGAACGGAAAATTGTTGTAATAGTAAGTACCTTTTCCTTGTGCAAGGAGCGGCCACATCAGGTTGTAAAGCCTCGGTGATCTGGCATAGACAACCTTTTTGAGGCTGTTGACACCTCTGGCATATTCCCGCACCGACCTGCTAAAAGGCTCGTCGTTAAAATCACCCATCACCATTACGGCGACATCAGCCCCTTTGATTTCGGCGATACGTTCCATCCAATAGGACAGTGTTTCGCCGGCAATGATACGGTAAGGCTCCGATTCGAGCACACCTGCCGAGCGTGCAGGCCAGTGATTTCCGATGAGTATCAAATCGTTGTTTTTGTGTGTGGTAAAATTCACCTGAAACAAATCGCGCGTTGCCGTTCGTTTGAGGATGACATGCGAGAACGACTGCCCGAAAACAAAAATATCCCGGTCGTAAATAAATGCCACATCAATGCCGCGCTGGTCGTTCATCTCGAAGTGGACGATCCCGTAATCCCTGCCCAACGGGGAGAGGGCGTCACGGAGTTTTTCAAGCACACTCCTGTTCTCGATTTCGCATACGCCCAAAATATCAGGTCCGTTCCCGTTGTTCATTTTCCGGATGACCGAGGACAGATTACCTATCTTGCGGTTTAACACCGTTTCGTCCCAACCCTTCAATTCTTTGGCAAGTTTTTTTTGCAACCATTCGGGGCGCTGTGCCGAAGTGACAACATCAAAAAGATTTTCAACGTTCCACCACGCAATAAAATACCTGTTTTTCATTTGATTTTCATTTAAAACATCTAACAAATAATTTCCGGCTTTTGTTTATTCCTTCAGTACCTTCATAACATGCACATCATTCATGTACCTGAATTTAATGAAATAAATACCCGGATTCAAACCGTCAAGTTCAAAAACATTCTCCCTGTCCTTCAGTTTTTTCGAAAAAATAAGTTTTCCGCCGGCATTAAAAAGTGCAAAATCAATTTCATTTTGCAGCTCCCTATTAATACTGATATTAAGTTGATTTATGAAGGGATTCGGGAATACCCTGACCGTTGCCGGCTCTTCTCCGTTACCGGCAAAGACAATGGAATCCACATGGATGTAGTTGCCGACGGTTTTGGTATCGGAACCGAATTCATTGGACACCGTGAGCGACACATCAAAAACCCCCGGAGTTTCATACAAAACCGCAGGATTTTGTTCATTGGACGTTTCCGGTGTACCACCCTGAAAACTCCACTCCCAGCTTGAGGGATTATTTAGCGAAAGGTCGGTAAAGGCCACCGTATCCCCAACCTGCACGGAAGTAACGTCGGCCGAAAAATCGGCAACCGGGGGATCGGTATTCACACCATATTCCACCATGGTGATAAAATCGTAAGCAGGCATACAAACGGCAGCGGCATCGGTGGCATCACAATAGCTGAAAAATGACGCCACATCGGGAAGGGGAGTAAAATCTTCCATGTTACGGATGAGGTAACCCGGCGAATTGGAGCTTCCCTGTGTCAGCACAATGGGATTACCCTGCTGGTCGTACCTGATCTGAACCGGCGTTTCGTACTGCGAATAATTGGTCACGCCGGTGATCTCCCAGGTTTGTCCGTCAACGCTGGCCACCTTATCGGAGCCGTAAAGCACAATACCGAACTCGTCGTTGACGGCATTGTAGGCCACACGCAAAGGCCAGTCTCCGCCGCAATTGTAAGTCCCCTCCACTGAAGAGTTGGCGCCGTCAACATGGATCACCGCAAAATTATCGCTACTGGCGCAAGTGACCACGGCATGATCTCCTGTGGCATTGAAGGCGATGGAAAGCGGAAAACTGCCGTTAACCGGCAAATCGGCCACCACCTGATGCTGTGCCACGTCAACAACCTGCACCTTGTCGTTGAAACTCGCCGCTATCAGAAGATACTGTCCCGTCGGATCAAGCACCACACCGCTCTTTACGCCGAGGGCGGCAAAGCTGATGCCGATGACACCCACAGGGATCGTGGTGATCAACTGGCTGTTGGCTCCGTCAAGTTCAATGAATGATACAGAATTACCTTTCAGGTTGCCGATATAGGCAAACTGATCATCCGGGCTGATCTGGATCATCATGGGGCGTTGGCCCGTGGTGATGGATTTAACAAATTCATTCGTTTGCAGGTCAACGATCTTGATGGTGTTCAGGTCGTAGCCGCCGAGAACAGCCCAGTGCGAATCATGCGTGATGGCAACATCCCAGCAATCTTCACCCATATCAATGATCGTATCAACGGAATAATTTTCCATATTGATAATGGAAATGCTCTCCGAGAGTCCGTTAACGGAAACTGCTTTTGTGCCGTCGGGAGAGATGGCGATCCGGTACGGCTTATCTCCTTCGGGCGGCATGCCCGCCAGTCTTTTGCCTTTTACTTCGATATTCGCCGGATCGTTGCAATCGTAAAAATAAACGCCTTCGTACCGGATGGGATCATACCCGATAACGTTCATGTTCACAGGCGAAACGGCGCCATAGGACTGGGTATGTCCCCACGCCGTCCCCACATAGGTTTCGGAATCGAAATCAAAAACGGAAAACCTGTATTGTCCGTGAATTACATATTGATGATCCGGTGAGGTTCCGAGCCAGAACGGCGAATAATTGGCACCGAAAATGGTGAACTCACCCGAAGGGAAGTTGACAAGGGCGGCTGAATTGTCCGTTACGCTGATGTATGCTTTCGTGCCGTCGGCATTGACGGCAAGGGCATAGCTGTTCAACATATAACCCTCAACATCCACAGTTGCCGAAACCTGATGAAATGCATTGTTGATTCTGAACACTTTCATGGTCGAGTTGGGATAATCGTTGGACACCGCAACGGTAACCGTTCCGTCACCCGACATCTCCACAAGCGAACAATCGGGGATGCCTTCAACCGTAAAATCCACACTGCCCGTCTCCGTATTGAAATAAAGCACGGCATCATCATCGTTCCCGACGATCAGGTAATTGTTATCGGGCGAAACGAGAAAACGGGAATGCATAAAGGTGCTTCTTCCACCGGTGGCACCCCACGAAAACGTCAACAGTTTTACCGGAAAATCCGGAATGATATTGTCAATCTCCAGGGTGGTAAGATTTATCTTAACGACTTTATAGGAGACATCAAAAGCCACATACGCCGTGTTACCGTCGGGGCTGATCACTACGGCGGCCCCCTGCCCGTCGCCCCCGAAATCAAAAGTAGCGGCAATGGAATAATCCGACAGATCAATCACATAGGCCTTATCCGCCAAACAGGATACCACCGCATAATTGTCCGATACCCCGACATCCGTCGGATAACCGTCAAGGTTTTCAATCAGCGCCTGTTGCATGGTTTCAAAATCAAAAACCGTAATGTTTCCCGTATAACCGTTGACCACAAAAGCTTTGGTGCCGTCGGGAGAAAATACGGATCTCAACATGTAATCCCCTTCGGGAAAAACACCCGCATTCATATCCGTCACCTGACTCCTCATTCCGGCCATGTCCATAAAATCTGAAAGATTTTTCCCTTTCTCAACACGAATGGTTTGCCTGTTTTCATCTCCCCACTGATCAGCCTTTCCGGAATTTTGCCCGTCAACAATTACAGACATGAAGAGCAGCAATACGATAACCGCAGAATAAAACTTTTTCATTGCTTCATTTGATTTGGTGGCTTAAAAAAGCGCTAAATTAATCAAAATCCAAAACAAACCGCTTTGAATCCCCCGGTTGTGTATAATCACCGGCGATGACCGCACACCGGTACAAAAAGATTTTTTTGCACCTTTGCAAAAACCAATTTAAGAAGATATGAATAATAAACTGATACTGTTCATTGCTTTGGCGTTCATGGGAATTTCGGTTTTTTCGCAAACAACCGAAAAAAAAAGAGCGCTCACACAAAAGGATTATGCCCCATGGAAAGTATTGCGCAACACGCAAATTTCCAACGACGGCCGCTGGATAAGCTACGAGGTCAACCCGCAGAAGGGCGACGGGATGCTGTATATTTACAACCGTGAATATCAACGATACGACTCCGTGGCAAGAGGATACAACGCGAAGTTCTCGGCCGATTCCAAATTCATGGTTTTCAAAATCAAGCCACAGCAGGATACGGTTCTGAAGGCTAAACTCGCCAAACTGAAAAAAGAGAAAATGCCCAAAGATTCCCTCGGCATCTATGTTTTGGAAAAAAACGACCTGACCAAAATTGCCCGTGTAAAATCGTACCGCTTACCCGAAAAGGGAAGCGAATGGGTGGCCTATCTGATGGAAAAACCGTTGGCTGCCAAAGATACCACAGCAACTACCGACACCATCACCATCAAACCGAAGAAAAAGAAAAACAAAGGGAAGGGCAGCAGGCTTGTGATGGAAAAGGTCATTGAAGGTAAGACTTTTAATTTTGAAGATGTTACCGATTACACTGTTGCCGAAAGCGGCAGTTTGTTTGCATTCGTTCGTCAGGTCAACGATTCCGTTGATTCGACATTTGTGGTTTGCTTCAGTCCGAAAAAGGAGTCGCACCGGACTGTTTTTCAAAACGAGGGTAGTGCCAAAAAAGTCGCAACCGACCGCAGCGGACATCAACTGGCATTTGTTTTTTCGGCCGACACTGCCAAAGAAAAAAATTACAATCTCATGTACTGGCGGCAAAAAGCCAAAACCGCCACCATGGTCGTTGACAGCCTGACAACGGGTATGATTTCAGGCTGGTGTGTTAGTGAATACCGGACTCCTTCATTCTCGGAAAACGGCGAACGGCTCTTTTTCGGAACCGCTCCGGCAGTTGAGACACAACCCAAAGACACCCTGCCCGAAGACGAAAAACCACACGTTGACATCTGGAACTGGAAAGACCCGCTGTTGCAACCTCAACAGAAAAAACAACTGGAGAACGAGCGAAAGCGAAGCTACCTTGCCGTTTATTACCCCGGCAAAAACCGCATGGTGCAAATTGCCGACAAAGAGGTGCCCGAAGTACGAACCTTCGGCAAAGGAAATACGGAAACAGCACTGGGTTACTCCGATCTTCCCTACCGCCAGCTTATCTCATGGGACGATACCTACAGGGATTATTATGCCGTGGATCTGACCAGCGGGACAAAGAAACTTTTGCTGCGGAAAAAACAATCCTACGCCGGCCTCTCGCCTAGGGGAAAATATATCCTCTGGTACGAAACGGCCGATTCGTCATGGTATGCCGAAAATGTGGAAACCGGTAAAACCATTTCACTCACCAAAGATATCCCGGTGAATTTCTACTACGAACTGAATGATGTCCCGCAACTCCCCGGCAATTACGGCGTGGCCGGATGGACACAAAAAGACGGGCATGTGTTAATCTACGACAAATACGACATCTGGAAACTCGACCCGGAAGGTAAGGAGCCTCCCAAAAACCTCACCGCAGGCTACGGACGAAGGAACGAAATCCGGTTCCGGTACCTCAAACTGGACAAAGAACAGGAATATACGGAAGAAGAAATGACCTTGTCGGGTTTTAACTTCAGGGACAAATCCGGCGGATACTATCGCATTGCACTCAAACAAGGCGGAGCGCCCAAACTGCTTATCAGCGGCGATGTCAGATTCTCGGGATTGAAAAAAGCCAAAGAGGCCTCCGTAGTCATCTGGCAAAAACAGGCATTCAACCTCTATCCCGACCTCTGGTGGAGCAACACCGGCTTTCAGGCTCCCGTGCAGGTCACATTCCTCGACAAGCAACGCAATCCTTTTCTATGGGGCAACGTCAGGCTGGTACACTGGATTTCCGACGACGGCGATTCGCTGACTGGACTTTTCTACACCCCGGAAAATTTAGATCCCGCCAAAAAATATCCGTTGCTGGTTTATTTTTACGAACGCTCCTCCGACGGGCTTCATCGTTTTCGCCATCCTTCGCCCAGCCGTTCCATCATCAATCCGTCCTATTGCGTCAGCAACGACTACTTGGTTTTCGTCCCCGACATCCCTTACACTGTTGGCTATCCGGGACAAAGTGCCTACAAAGCGGTGGTGAGCGGTACCCTGGCCATGCTCGACCGGTTTCCGTTCATCGACAGGCAAAACATGGGACTTCAGGGACAAAGCTGGGGCGGTTATCAGGTGGCTTTCCTCGTCACCCGCACCAACCTTTACAAAGCAGCCATGGCCGGCGCTCCCGTCAGCAACATGACCTCGGCCTACGGCGGCATCCGCTGGGGAAGCGGCATGAGCCGTATGTTTCAGTACGAAAAAACACAAAGCCGCATCGGCGGAACCCTTTGGGAAAAACCGCTCCGTTACATCGAAAATTCTCCCGTCTTCTATGCCGACAAAGTGGAAACGCCTTTGCTTATCATGCACAACGACAACGACGGCGCCGTGCCGTGGTATCAGGGCATCGAATTTTTCGTCGCCCTGCGGCGCCTCCACAAACCCGCATGGATGCTTACCTACAACAACGAAGAACATAACCTCACCAAATGGCCCGACCGCATGGACCTCGATATCAGAATGTATCAGTTTTTCGACCACTACCTGAAAAATGCTCCCGAGCCTCACTGGATGAAATACGGCATTCCCGCCATCGAAAAAGGGATAAACAAAGGCTATTCACCCGACGGTCAATAACACCGCGAATTTGACATCCCAGCCGAAACAAAAAAAGGGACTCCTCACGGAACCCCTTTTTTCTTTATTAAATGCCTTCGTCTTTACGGTGTATTCACCCGTACTTCTTTGCTGATGTCTTTATCCAGCACATTTCCCTCTTCGCCAAAGATCTTATTGGCAAGCGCCGTCACTTTTATTTTTTCATCACCTGTCAGGGTGTCGTCATAGGTCATCATGATCCTGGCATAATTGTCACCGGCCAGATGATCTACAACGTATTGTGCACTAACCTGATTCGTACTATAAATGGCCAGTTGGAAACTATTCGCATCAAGGCTGCCGGTTTTATCCGAACTGGCATACACACCCTGATTAAATGTTACCGTGATCTCGCTGTTATCGGCCGAAATGGTCAAATCCGTCATCTCAACCGGCGTGGGGTCGTCTTTCTTGCATCCGGCAATGACCAGCAACCCCGCCAGCAACAATACCGGAAATAATTTCAAGTTTTTCATCAAATTATGTTTTAATGGTGGTTAATGATTAAAATTTCAATGTATTCAGTTTAAACCAACGCACGATTTGCAGGCATATTTTTTCGATGACATTTTTTCTTCATCACAGCCTTACGGCAAAGGAAGCATTACGATCAATAGCCGGCGATACATAAAATCTTTTATGGCGCTATTTCATGATATCTTTCTCAACAT
>JAOZMX010000010.1:6146-11643 GCA_029934065.1 Bacteroidales bacterium | reverse complement strand
ACAACATCCTGCACCCAGATATAAGAGATGGTATTGTTGACCTGCAACAGATTGAAGACTTCCAGACTGATCCAAACAGACTTAAGGTATTTCAACGGGTTTCCGGAATTGAATGAGGTTTCCTCGCTGATAAGCTGTTTTGAAAAACCAATGTCCACCCTGCGGTAGGAAGGCATTCGAAGTGTTTGCTGATAGCGTTGCGACATCGGCGGGCCAAAGGGCAGACTGCTCCCGTAATAAAAGGCCAGATGCATTCCGTAGGTCGGATTCATGGGCAGGTAATCCTGGAAAAAGATCCCGAACCTGAAACGCTGGTCGGTAGGACGCGGGATGTAACCGGGCTCAACTTTTTCGTTCACCGGTACTGAAGGGTCTTCCTCCGGGCCGCTCCCGATCAGTTCTCCGTCTTCGTTATAATAATCGAAATAATAATCACCGTAAATGTCTTCCTGGGTTTTCATCACCGAAAGGCTGGCCCACGATTCAACACCTTTCACAAACTCCCCGTTGATCTTCATATCAATCCCGGTGGCATAACCCCTCGATTTTTCAAACGAGTAATAGGTTATCCTTACGTTGTCAACCATGTAGGGAATCAAATCATCAAGATACTTGTAATAGACCTCCGTCACAAATTTAAAGGGCCTGTTCCAGATGGTCAGGTTCCAGTCCATGCCGGCCACAAAATGGATGGATTTTTGCGCTTTGATGTCGTAATTGATCCTTCCGTCGTAGTTGATCAGTTCGCGATAAAACGGCGGCTGGTAATAATACCCCGACGAGAACCTGAATAAAATATCATTTTTCCATTTGGGACGATATGAAACGGTTCCCCGCGGGCTGAAAACAAATTGCCTGTTAAAATCCCAGTAATTGCCCCTGATGCCGAAGGTGATTGAAAAATCCCTTTCCTTATCTCCCAGATTCCAGGTATTCTGAACAAATCCCGTATAGCGGTTTGAGGAGAGTTCGGACTCCGATTTGGCACTGTAATCAAACAGCAGCGGATTGACCGCAGGGTTTTCGGCTCCGATTTCGTCGGGTGGCCGGGGCAGCGTATAACCTGCCGAATCCCTCATTTCCCACTCGTTGAGGTTGTCGTCGAAATTTTCGTGCTGATACTTCACCCCCCAAAGTAAAAATCGCCGCTTGGTTTCGTACGATCCGCGGTGGGCAATATTGAAAACCGTGAAATAAAGTTCGTTGCGTGCATGATTGAGGAAAGTCCCCACACCCTGGGTTTCCACAACATCCCCATAATCACTGTTGCCGTAATTGGTACTTAAACGCCCGATCCAGTACTGTCCCTGAATGTCATAGGTTTCGCTCTCGTTGGAGTTGTAGCCGGATGCAATAAATTTCAACCGCAATCTGTTGTTGGGCTTAACAACGAATTTCAGGGCACCGAGATAATTCACGTAGTGATCCACCTCCTGACCGTCGAAATAGATGGTCAGCTTTTTGGCCTCCTGAATGGTCCCGAAAGTGGTTTCCCTGTTTTCGGGTATCACACGGTATTTGTTGTTGGCATAATTACCCAAAAGCGATACCTCCACCTTTGGAGAGATCTGATACCTTAACACACCCTGAACATCAAAAAAGGAGGGTTTGTAATCTCCCTGCGTTTCCATGGCATTCAGAACGTATTTGTTGGATTTCTGGCGAACGCCGACCAGATAAGAAAAACGCCGGTTGCGTGTGGCTCCTTCCAGATGAGCCGACACACCTAAAAGACTTAAGGTAACCGAACCGCCGAATTCCGTCGGACGTTTGTATTTGATATCCAGCACCGACGCCATCTTGTCTCCGTATTTCGCATTGAAGCCTCCGGCCGAGAACAGCACCGACGAAGTAAGGTCCGAATTGAGGAAACTCATGCCTTCCTGCTGTCCCATCCGGACAAGGAACGGGCGGTAGATCTCAACGCCATCCACATACACAAGGTTTTCGTCGTAATTGCCGCCCCTTACGGAATATTGCGTACTCAACTCGTTGTTGGACGAAACGCCGGGCAGGGTTTTGATCAACGATTCGATACTCCCGGTAACAGTGGGGATGACCGAAACCTCCTTCGGATTGATGGGCTGCATGTTGGTGGTCCTGATCTTTTTATCCTGAATGACAATATCGGGCAGCATCTCGGAGCTTGCCCCCAGCGAAACATTGAGCTCCCTGGTCTCTCCGGGCTTCAGATTGAGGGTAAATTCCCGTTTTTCATATCCAACGAATGAAAACACCAGTAAGATCTTTTCACCGGCCGGCACCGATATTTTGTACTTTCCTTTGCTGTCGGTGATACTGCCTCCCGGTTTCCCCATGATCGAAACATTCACCAGTTCAATGGCACGGCTTTTTTGATCCGTTACGGTACCTTTTACCAGTGCTTTCTCCTGGGCAATAAGCTGCACGCCCGAAAAAACAAATAAAAACAGGATTATTTTTTGTACTGTAAATCTCATCTGTCAATTAATATCACTGTGTTGTGGAAGCTCGTCAAAACTAATATTTTTTCTTTTTCTTTTTTTTGAATTTGCCCTCTTTCCAGGCTTTGATAAACTGGGCCCAGGCAAAAGGATTGAAAATCGAAATGGGCACCGTTTGCCCGATATAATAAAGTTTACTTGTTCTGGTGTCCATGTAATTCGTATAATTCATACTCCCGTCCATTTGATAACTGCTTATCCGAACTTTCATGTCGTACTTGTCCATGTTTTTTTGTGCGATGGCAATGTCGTCGTCGGGCACATCCAGCTCAACAAAGGCTTTTTTGAATTGCTCAACCGTCGGCCAGGGGTAGATCAATGTGGGCGAAAGCATGATCGTGTCGGAATTCATCACCTGTATCAGCGAATAACGTTTTTGTGTGATCGTATCGGGAATAACGAAGAGACTTTTTTTGTAGCCCATGGACGAAAAGACAATGGTATCGAGTTTCATGGCCACAAATGAAAAATAACCGTAATAGTCGCAAAGGGTACCACGTTTTGTGTTTTTAATGATAATGCTCGTAAACGGAACGGGATTTAAACTGTCGGCATCGATAACCACCCCCGAAAACTGAATGATCCGCTCATCATCACCCGATTCCTGTGCCATTGCGGCCTGCCTCAATCCGGGAAATAACAAGATGAATATGATGATAATCTGATGCCTCATTAAGTTGGAGATCGAATGTCACGAAAATTTAGGTTTTAAAACGATGCAGGTTTTTAATTATTTTCGTTGGTGGAATTTTAGCAAAAAAAAGCTGCTACAAAAATTTGCAGCAGCCCGAATATTTTCTCTTTTTTCCTTAAGCGCCGATATAGGTGCCTTTTTCTTTGTATTTTTTCAACACTTCGCTGATTCCGTATTTATTGATGGTCCTCAATATTGACGTGGTAACTTTAAGCGTTACCCAGCGATTTTCTTCGGGAATAAAGAATTTTTTGGTTTGCAGATTGGGGTAAAACCTTCTTTTCGTCTTTCTGTGCGAGTGCGAAACTTTGTTCCCAACCATCATTTTCTTGCCTGTTATATCACATTTGCGTGCCATGTCTGTATGTTTTTCAAATTTTATTTTTCAAAACGGAGTGCAAAGGACGTATTATTTTTTGTATTGACAAAAAAATTTCATTAAAAATTGCATTTCCGTTTTTATTCCTTATTTTGCACTCATCAAAAACCGGCCATCCGGTGATGGCAAAAGTAATGTTATCAGGCCAAAAACAACACGAAAAAAAATGAGTAAAAATATTCTCATGCTGATATTAATCGTTTTACCATTTATTCCAAAAGCCCAAAAAATCTCATTCTTCAGGGAAGAACTGGATTTTAAACTTACTGAAAACACTTTTGAGGTTGACGGATTGTATTTTTTCAGAAATCCCGCCGGTGACACGATCCATCAGGCGCTTTATTATCCCTTTCCCGATAGTGAAAAATACGGAGAGATTCTCAACATCAACGTTACAAAAAGCGGGGATACGCTACCCATCGCCGTTCGTCAATCCCGCAACGGAGCCATATTCACGATTACGGTTCCGGCAAACGGGGAAGCGGTTTACAGGATTCGTTACCAACAGAAAACCGTTGGCGACGAGGCAAAGTACATCATCACCACCACACAAAACTGGTCAAAACCTTTCGAAGCGGCCGCCTACACTTTGACTTTCCCCGGCAATATCCGTATTGACAACATCTCCATCCTGCCCGATTCCATCGGGAGATCAAACGAAGAAACGGTTTACTTCTGGAGGAGAAAAAATTTCATGCCGGTCACGGATTTTATCTTCAAGTTCCATCACACCGAAAAGTAATTAACAACCGGCCTGTTGAAGAAAAATTTTATTTTCGGATACGGCGACATTCCGTTTATGTACTTTTGCAAACAATCGAATAATAAAAAATAACAAAAACATCAATGCCGGTAAAAAGATTATTTGTTCTGGTTGTTATTTTTGTGTTGAGCCTTCCGGTTGTCACGGCACAAAATAATCCAACAACAAAAGCAAGGGAGGGAGAAGGTATTTACAGTCTGCTTCGCAGGAACCATTTGAGCCCTTCGGAATACATGGATGACTTTATCCGGCTGAACAAATCATCGCTGGGAAAGAACAACACGCTCATCAAAGGCAAAACTTACCGGTTACCCGTCAATAATGAAGCGGAAACAAAAGGCAAAAAAGATGAAACGGGCGTATTTCCCATTTTCGGGAAAGAGTATCAAAAAGTTGATTTTAAGGACAACCAATTAAAGGGAGCGGTTTTTTACATCATTTCCGGTCACGGCGGCCCCGACCCCGGCGCCATCGGCAAAAAGAACGGCCACCGCATGTGTGAGGACGAATATGCCTACGACATCGGATTGCGGCTTGCAAGGAATCTTCTGGAGCACAATGCCACCGTATATGTTGTAACAAGAGACCCCGACGACGGCATCCGCGACGGCAAATACCTGAAATGCGACAAAGACGAATATGTGCTTGGCGGCCATAAAATACCTCTCAACCAGGTGCAGCGGCTGAAACAACGAACAACGGAGGTGAACAAGCTCTACAAAAAATACAAAGGACACTACCAGCGTCTTTTGGAACTGCACGTGGATTCGAGGTATCCCAAAGAAAATGTGGACATCTTTTTTTACCATTACCCAAGCAGCAAAAAAGGCACTGCGCTTTGCAAAACTTTGTACAAAACCATTAAGGAGAGGTATGCCAAAGTTCAACCGGGAAGAGGTTATCACGGCTCCATCGCCGGCCGTAAACTTTACACCCTGCGACATGCCAACCCCGTATCGGCTTATATCGAACTGGCCAACATCAACCATTCCTCGCGAGGCCAAAAACGGCTGGTCGAAGTGGACAACCGTCAGGCCATCGCCAACTGGCTCACCGACGGATTGATCCGCGATTTCCGGAATTCGAAGAAATAAAAAGGGGAAGGTAGCAATGCGGTAAGGAAAGAATGCGGCAAGGGTGGAAGGTAACAATGCGCTTAAGTTGAAACCCTTAAATCC
>JAOZMX010000010.1:1473-6046 GCA_029934065.1 Bacteroidales bacterium | reverse complement strand
CATTACAGCATTACAGCCTTCAAAATACGGAAAAGAACGAAAATGACACTAAAGCAATAAAAAAAGAAAGTTATAACAGAATCACCCCTTAAATCCTTACAGCATTACTACCTTACAGCATTACAACATTCCCACCTTACAGCATTCCTGCATAAAACAGAAAATCATCTTTCAAACATAAAAATAACAGCAGAGCCAAAGGAAGAAAAAACATTTACTTATTATACGCTATTCCAATGCTTTTTGATTGAAAATGACATAACCGATGTTGAGTGCCACCGAAAAATCCTGGTCGGGATTGTTGAAATAGTTTGCCGTCAGGCTGATGGGGCCGATAAAGGTATGAAAAACCAACGCACCGGTAAACATAAAATAACGTTTTGCAAATTTCTCACCGAAGAAAGCCGTATTATCCGGTGCTTTTAATATTTCGCGGTAGGGCTGATACATGTACCCTTCAGCCCTGAAATCGAAATGTTTGAATATGCTCACAATGCCTTTTATACCAACGGCGCCATAATTGTACGACCTGAAATAAGGAAGAAAAAGTGTTTTAACCGCCGGAAAAGGAGCAAATGCCGGGGCAGCCAACAGGCTGGACGTATAATTGCTGAAAAAATCCTGATCGGAGAGATAGACTTCGCCGTAAAAGCCAAGCTTTACAGGGCCGAGTTTCTGGAAATAGTTATCCCAGACCACATCAACCCATCCCCAGTTGTGCCTCTGTTCGTAATCATTGTTTTTACCCGACAGCGACCCGCTGATGTACGTCTCATTCCCTCCAAGGTATCCCGCACGGATCATAAACCTTGCGCCCGCAGTGGCAAATTGCTTCCGGTTCAAAGTATTGAGTTCCCATTTAACCATGCCCGGAATACACCTGAATTGGGTCATATCAGCCGTATCTTCCCTGCTGAAAATGTTGGTTTGGTAATATTCATCCTCCAGTCCCGCAAAGGTGACGGACGCTTCCAGTTTCCCGTTTGTGGTAGCGGGAATACCTCCGTAAACCCTGAAGTAATTATTGTCCTGAAGCAAAAAGGAAGGGGTAATGTCTTCGATGAAATGGAATCCGGTCTTAAAATAATCGTAGTAATTAAAAACCACTTTCGCCCCGAGATAAAAGGGCAACTTACCGGGAAAATCGAGCCTTCCGCCAAGGAGAGCCGAACTGTAGAACCGCCCGAAATAAACATTGGTTTTCAGCTTCAGGGCTTCGCTGAACAAATATTTGTATTGTAACTCCACAAATGCCTCGCTGGCACTCTGGGTTGAAATATTTCCACCGAATTTCAGCAAAAATTTATCCGCCGGTTTGATGCCGAGGCGCAACATAAACTTTCCAGATATCGTATCGAAAACCAGTCGGGAAGAATAAATTTTCAGCTTGTCATCGGTGGCAAGGTTATAATATTTGTGTTGGATTTCGTCGAGCGAAACAACATTCGACCTGCATAAAAGCGTTCGGTAAACATAATTTGCCTCATGCTTTTTCAATCCTTCGATCACAACGGTATCAATCAGGTATGGGGGCTTTGTTGCATTAAAGGCTTTTCTGCGTTCATCCACCAATGTCGTATCCCTGGTTGATTTGACCAGTTTTTGAATGTCCTTCAGTTGTTTGATCGTTTCGTTATAGCCTTTTTCGATAAATTCTTTTGATTTGGAAAAATCCAGCAGGTCAACTTTTTCCACCGGCGGTTCGATCAAAACACCTTTATCTGCCGGGATATCAAAATTGGTATTGGACATCAGCATATTCTGGATTTGCGAAACCACATCGTCGGGATCGGGTTTTTCGTAATTTCCCGAAACCTTGCTGCCGATGATCACATCGGGATGAAAATTTTCCATGGCCACATCCGAAGGAAAATTGTTGTACATCCCGCCGTCAAACAGCAATTTGTTATCAATTTCGATGGGTTTGAAATAAAACGGAAAAGTGAGGGAAGCACGAATTGAGCGCCCGAGGTCACCTTTTCGTAAAACAACCACTTTGTTGCTGTCGATGTCGGCTGCCACACATCTGAAGGGAATAAACAAACTGTCGAAGTTGTACCCGGCCACAGCCGAAGCCGATGCGAAAAGTTTCATAAAAACAAAATCCATCTCCACCAGCGAAATGATGTTGGTGGGCAACATTTTGGACAGCTTTTTTTTGAAATCCAGATCCAGCGATATCCATCCGGCATCCTTATCATCCCGTGTGTAATAATCCGAATGCTGCGTGGTTAGCTCCCCCGACACCATCTCCTGAAAGTTTCCGGACAGGAAAAAAGCTTCCATCTCTTCGGGAGAATAGCCTGCGGCATACAGCCCCGCGATCATTGCGCCGATGGATGTGCCGGTGATGTAATCAATGGGAATATTGTTTTCTTCCAGCGCCTTCAAAACACCAATATGCGCAGCGCCCCTTGCTCCTCCCCCGCTCAGCACCACCGCTACTTTTTGCGCATTCACCGTTGTAAACAAACCGGTAAAAATGAGAAAGACCCATATTTTATAAAAACCGATAATCTTAAACTTCATGAAAGATGACTTGAATTTTTCACGCGTTAAAATTATAATTTTTATGCATTCCCCCTCAACAAAAAAAGCTGTTCCCGACATGAGAACAGCTTTTCAATGCAATTGCTCAAACTTATACCTTTGCCAAAGCCTGATCCAGATCGGCAAGAATATCTTCGGCATTTTCTATGCCTACGGCAAATCTTACCAGACCATCCGTTATTCCCGCTTCCAGTTTTTTCTCGTGCGAGATTTTGGAATGGGTCATCGAAGCCGGATGCTGAATCAGCGATTCCACCCCACCGAGCGAAACGGCAAGCAGGATCATCTCCACGTTATCCATCAATGTTTTTCCGGCTGCAAGCCCGCCTTTCAGTTCGAATGAAATCATGGTACCCGGGCCGTCCATTTGTCTTTGTGCCAGTTCGTATTGCGGATGCGATTTCAGCCCCGGATATTTTACCCATGCCACTTTGGGATGGTTTTCCAGATATTCGGCCACTTTGCGTGCCGACTCCTGTGCTTTTTCGATCCTGATACCCAACGTTTTTAAACCGCGATGCACCATGTAGGCCTGGTGCGGGTCCATATTGCAACCCATATTGACCATTACCGGTCTGATAAGATTATAATTTTTTTCATCGGCCGCAACGATCATCCCGGCGACAATATCCGCATGGCCGTTGATGAATTTGGTCATGGAATGTACCACCACATCGGCACCCAACTCAATGGGCCGCTGCAGGTACGGACTGCAAAAGGTGTTGTCAACCACCAGCGGGACACCCGCTGCATGGGCCACTTCGGCCAGCGCCTTCAGGTCGGAAATCCCGATGGTGGGATTGGCCGGCGTTTCGGTGTAGATCATCGTGGTTTCGGGACGGATGGCATCTTTTACCTGCTGAATATCCGTTGTGTCAACATACGAATATTCAACACCGAAACGTGCAAAGACGGTTTCCATCACGCTACGTGCCGGGCCGTACAATGCGTTATGACTGACGATATGTTTTCCCTTGCCCAAAAAAGCAAGATAAACCGTCGTGATGGCCGCCATACCCGACGAGGTGGCGATGCCGCCAAAACCCCGCTCAAGGTTGGCTACGGCATTTTCAAGCGCTTCGATGGTGGGATTTCCGATACGTGTGTAAATGTATCCGTCCTCCTCGCCCGAAAAACACGCCGCCCCGTGATCGGCATTCTTGAACTTGAACGTTGAGGTTTGATAAATGGGTACTGTGGCACTGCCTTTGGGATCGTCAATTTCGCCGGCATGTACCTGCCGCGTAAAAAATCCGAGTTTTTCCGAATCCTTCATGTCTTCTAATATTTAGTAATGTGATTTCGTTTATTTGCCGGCAAAGGTATGCAGATAAATTAGATATTTGTGCTTTTTTATTTCCAAATTATTTTAAATACCCTTAATAGATTGTGCCAGTTTATTTTATATTGTTATTTATAAATTATTCCAAATAAATTCCGCTTTTTATTCAAAAGCATCTTTTTTCTTAAAAAATATATTATATTTGCCCATAATTATATTCCCAATAAAAATCCAAAATAGAATGAAAGAGAAAATTTTACCAATGCTTATACTGCTGATGATGTTTGCAGTATTTGCCAATGCCCAAAACGGCACGTTTGACAAAACAAAGTTAAGTAAGAACGAGAAAATCAGGGTAGCAACCAATGAGCAAGTTTCGTTGAAACAGCATCAAGTATCCGATCAGGCTCCCGGGGAACCTAACAGTGTACGGATACTATCCGACAAGATCAACATCGCGGAAAGTAATGTGAGTTACCGCAACGCGCATGAAAATAACAAAACCATTGATGCCCTCCATCCGAATTTTGGAAAGCTCCAGCCGGTAAACGGAAACGGAAAAGCAGCTTCGGAGTACAATGTTTATTATGCTACCGGGTATACTTACACTGAGATAACCGGGGGAACCGTTAGTTCGATAAATGGTTCCACCGAAGCTGAAAACATTGCACTTCCATTTTCATTTATTTATGATAATGTAACCTATACAACAGCCAGGATAAGCCGTTACGGCTGGCTTGA
>JAOZMX010000010.1:0-1373 GCA_029934065.1 Bacteroidales bacterium | reverse complement strand
TCCGCCACCTCCGCCTCCATCGGCATTAATGACGCAACCGGTGGGAGTAGCCACTTTATTAGCATGACTCCGGGAGACCCCCCTTCATACAATACTTCAACAGCCAACAACAGCATCAGTACGGGAGATTACCCCGGTAGTGGTGTGATTTACATTTTCAAATCGCCGACAATTTATACCTTTCCGTGGAAAGAGGATTTTGAAAATGACGGTAATAGGCCTGATGACTGGACTGAAAAGCAGGAATCCGGATCTGTGGCCTGGACGTATCAAGATGGAGGACATAATAGCAATCCGGCTTCAGCACATTCGGGAGATTATAATGCTTTATTTTATGACCCAAATTACGATGATAACACAACAAAATTAATTACACCTTCTTTGGATTTGAGTGGATTAAGTAATCCAGTTCTTTCTTTTTATCATACACAAGCTGTATATTCGGGTAATCAGGATGAGCTCAAAGTGTATTATAAAACTTCTTATGGGGGATCATGGACACTAATACAATCATGGACTTCAGATATTACTGCTTGGACCAAAGAAGTTATTTCATTACCCAATAAAAGCAGTGAATATTACATTGCATTTGAAGGTATTGCAAAAAATGGTTATGGTGTATGCATTGACGATGTAGGAGTATGTGAAGGAAAAATAACGGATTTTCCATGGGATGAAGGGTTTGAGAACAATGACACATTGATCCCTTGTTCATGGAACGAGGAATATGTGACAGGAACCACCGAATGGTTTGCTTCCAACGGCGGCCATGACGACGGCACCAATCAGTATCCCGATGCAGCTCATCTCGGAGATTACAATATGCAATTTTATTCCTCCACGTCGGGACAGGTTACAAAATTGGTTTCCCCGACACTGGATATAAGCGGTGAAGACAATCCGGTGGTTTCATTTTATCATACCCAAAAAGTTAACGGTACAAGTCAGGATCAGTTGAAACTTTATTATAAAACATCATCGTCAGGGACGTGGACGTTACTTCAAACATGGAGCTCCGATATTCCCAATTGGAAAAGAGAGATTGTTAATCTTCCGAGCAAAAGCAGCGATTATTACATTGCATTCGAAGGTATTTCCGGTGGCGGATACGGTGTATGTGTTGATGATGTCCGGATTGGCTCCACAAAGCAGTGGACCGGCAGTGCCAAAACATCGGACTGGGGTACGGCCGGCAACTGGTCGCCGAGCGGCGTTCCGGCTTCTACCGATGACGTGATCATTCCCTCTTCGGGAGTTACCACCATGCCGGTAATGGATGAGACGGCTTCCTGTCATGATCTGCAAATCATGGATGGCGCTTCGGTTACAGTTAATACAGGAACCCTTTTCACAATCGGAGGGGATCTGTACAT